>JBBSKP010000008.1:0-54337 GCA_038256175.1 Mycobacteriales bacterium | reverse complement strand
GTTCGGGCTCGCGTTCGTACCAGCTACGACTTCGGTATCGGCTATATCAAAGTCGCCCGGTCACCTTCGTCAGGCCATTTTGCGTGGGCAACGGGCACCCCGCCCCGAACACCTCAGGAGGGCAACTCAGCATTCCCGATGTGAGGTCGGATGGTTGGGCGGGCCGCGCTGGCGCAGGCGGAACCGCTGAGACCGAGGGAAAAGCGTTCGTGCTGAAAATTCTTATCCCGACGGAGGGTCGAATTGATTCCTTAAAGGAGATCCTCGGCTCAGAAGTAGTAGCTCTTCCACGCGACCGGGTTCGTAATGTTGTGTGTCACCGTTGTCCAGCCGCCCGGCGCCTTTTTCGAAGCAAAGATGCAGTAGAGGTTCGCCACCAGCATTACGTTTCCTCCGCCGACGTCGATTCGCGCCCAGCACTGATTTGTGACCTTGACCTTAGATTTTCCAGGGAATGCGGCCACCCTGACATGCTGGACCGTACCTCCCTTGCCTCAGTTCCAATCGCCGTAGTTGGGAAAGATTGTGACGCCAGCGGCGGCTGTTGGCGCGAGCGCAATCGGGGCGCACACGACAGCTGTGGCGACAAGCGCGGAGCCAATCGCTGAGGAGAAGCTCATCGCAGATCCTTCGATAGGAGATAATACGATCGTCCCAGAGGGCCGGTAGTCGTAAAGTCAGCTATTTGAACGACATGCTGGCGAGTCAGCCGGCCGCGATCCACGTGGCGAGCATTCGAGCTGTCTCGTCGACCAGGCGTGCGCGATCGAGACCGGGTGGTGTGCTGAGGCCGATCCGCATCGTCGTCGCCAATCCGACGCTGACCATGACAAAGGCGCGAGTATCGAGTTCGTCGCCGGATAGCGGACCGTGTACGTGCAGCAGATAGGCGCGGGTCAGCAGAAGTAGGCGCCTCTCGAGGTCTTCGAATACGAATCCGTCGAGCGTGGCCTCGGCCGTCAGTGCGCGCAGCAAACCTTGTTGTGCCGCCAGGCCTTCGACGATTCCGTGGAGGCCTGCCGCGATCGCGGCCTGCGGCTCGAGCGCGAGCCCGCTAAGTACCGCCGTCGTGAATCCCTCTTCCAGCTGCCTCATCAAGCGCGTGCGAAGAACCTCGATGATCGCGTCCTTGTCGGCGAAGTACCGGTAGAGCGAGCCGATGCTCATGCCGGCGTGGTCCGCGATCCGATTTGTCGATACGTTGGGGATACCGCGCTCGGCGAAAAGCTGAGCGGCTGAGTCGAGAATGCGGTCACGCGACTCTCGCGCGCGTTCCTGTTTCGGCTTACGACGTGGGTTTTCCTGCGGTGTCGGCATCAGGGGACCACAGCTGAGAAATGCGAGTGGAAGATGAGCACTTGCTCACTTTATAATATGGGCATGAAGGCCACTGCGACGATCGCGCTTGCCGAGGACGGCAAGGTCCCCGCCGAGTTCCTCTACTGGGAACACTTTCAGAACCCGAAGATCCAGCGGGCCCGAAAACTGTGGCAGCGGGCTTTCCGCTTTGATCCGCAGCCTCCCGAAGAGTTGGTGCGCGCCTTCGCCAAGGCGTATTACGAAGCCGATCCCGTTGCCGAGGCGTTCGTGGATGAGGTGTATCTCGGAGCTATCGGGCCCAAGGCGGGTAGGGCGATGCTCGACCAGGCGCTCGATCATGGCGTTTCGTCGGTTCCCGATGCGCCGGCATCGCTGGTCCGGCTGTTCGAGGAATTCGAAACGCCACCCGAATGGCTAGACCTAGACCTGGTCGAACAGGGTGCCAAGGTATTCCGGCGCTGGGGCACTTCGGTTTTCAGTTTCGCGACGACGAGCACTCTCGAAATGTACTCGGAGAGTTCGATAACCAAGCCGCTGTCGTATGCGGGCGGATACGCGGGGGACAAGGCCCACAAGCGCCAACTCGAGACGGTCCGGTTCTGGATCGATGTCTCCGAACCAGGGGGCCTCGAGGCTGGAGCGCGCGGCAGGCAAACGGCGATGCGCGTCAGAGTCATGCACGTCTTCATTCGCCGGAAGCTGATGCAGCGCCCCGAATGGGACTACGACGCTTGGGGTGTGCCGATCAGCATCGGCGACGCGTCGCTGACGTTGATGGGCGGCAGCGTTGTGCCGGGTCTTGCGCTCTGGAGTCTCGGGCATCAGACGACGATCACCGAAATCGAAGCAACGCTGCACTTTTGGCGCTACGTGGGTCATCTGCTCGGAGTTCAGCCGGACTGGTATCCACGCGACTTCAAGGAATCGGTGCAACTCATGTTCGCGGCGTTCGTCAAGCGCGCGTACACCGCAGGCGCCGACGGCGAAGAACTGGTCGAGTCGTACCTGCCCGCGTTCAAACCGAAACCCGGTACGCCGTGGCGTAAGCGGGTGCGCGACGAGATCAATTACCGGGTGCAGATCGGCTACACCGGGTTCTTCCTCCTACCGACTACCTACAGCAAGCACAACATGCCGCGGCGGTTCCCGTGGGTGCTGCATCCGATTGTGTCTGCGCCCGTTGTCTTCTCGATGGAAACCGTGCGACGGCTGGTACCCGGTCTCGACCGGGTGGCCGACAACGTTCAGCGGCGTCGGCGAGAAACCTGGTACCGCAACGAAGTCGGCGACAAAGCCGCCGACTTCCAGCCTGTGGAGGAGTTCCGGAAATAGAGGTCCTACGGCTGCAGGAACGACTTCGGCAACAACCGCCCGCCGATCTCGGCGAAGAGCCGCTGATACGTCGAACCGGTGAGCCGGATGACGATGTCGAGGACGTGGGCGTCCGCACCGATGAGTACCTTGGCCTGGCCGCGTTCGGTGCCCTTGAGGATGGTGTTTGCGGCGGATTCCGCGCTGGTGTGGGCGACCCGATCGAAGAGTTTGGTGAACGCCTCGAGGCCTTCGCCGTCGGCGGTGGTGCTGTTCTTCGCGATGTCAGTTTTGATGCCGCCCGGGTGCACACACGTCACCTTGATCGGCTGCTTGGTCATGAGCATCTCCTGGCGGAACGACTCCGTAAATCCGCGAACGGCAAACTTAGCCGCGTTGTAAGCACTTTGCGTCGGCATCGAGAACAACCCGAAAACGCTGGAGGTGTTGATGACATGGCCGTCGCCCGAGGCGAGCAGATGAGGCAGGAAAGCCTTGGTGCCGTTGACAACTCCCCAGAAGTCGACGTCCATGACTCGTTCGATGTCCTTGAACTCGGAGCGCTCGACAGTGCCGGTAAACGCGATGCCCGCGTTGTTGAAGACGTAGTGCACAACGCCGAAATGCTTGGCGACGGCATCGGCCCAGGCCAGCACCGTCTCACGCTCGGCGACATTGATGACGTCGACTTTCACTTCCGCGCCGAGGTCCTCGCAGAGGCGGGCTGTCTCGGCAAGCCCTGCCGCGTTGACGTCGCAGATGGCGAGCTTCGCACCACGCCGCGCAAGCTCGACCGACAGACTGCGTCCCATGCCTGCAGACGCTCCGGTCACGACGGCGACTTTGCCCTTGTATACGCTCATGCGCTGCTTCCTCACTTGCCCGGCCGTTCCGCGTTGAACAGCACCCCATACCCTAGCGGCCATTCGACTGTTTGCTACGTCGTCGGGATCATGTACAGCAGGGTGCAAATCCCGATCGATATCGCGAGGAGCCCGACGATGACGGCGTAGCCGAGATTTCGGCTACGCGCCGAGATGTCCGGCTCGATCCACCAGCCGAAGGCTTTGAAGATCGCCGGTACCGCCCACCAGCCCAGAATCTGGGTAGTTGCGACATTGCCGATGAATACTGCAATGGCGATCGGAACGCCGTGCCCTTCGATCAACGGTGCGCTGATGAAATGGTTGAAGCCGACGACCAGCGGATACAGCACAAGCAGCACAAGCAGATTGGCCCGGGAGATGGGTATGTCAGGGGTCTGATTGTCACCCCTTCCGCGGATCCAGAAATCGAACCCGTAGCTGGCCCTGCGGATCCGTAGATCTTGATTGAATCGTGCGCCCTGCTCGAGCAGTTCCGCACGCTCGGTGGAGTTCATCCACTCGTCCAGGTTCTCCTCGGTGTCGAAGCTGAGGGCAACCGTCCATTCTTCCGAAACTCCCGGAATGGGCCGCTCGACTTTGTGTCCACGGAATCCCGTGAACTTGGCCTCGGCCGCCGAGATCCGGCGCTGCCAGTCCATGAAATCGGACTCGTCTTCGCGCGTGACTCGACAGGAGATTAGGACCGAAGACGCCGGCTGGCGGCGTGTCTGATCGCCCGTCAGCAGATGGATGTCCTCGCTGCCGATGAATGCTTGTTCGACCTCGGCCAACAAGTCGGACCGTGCATCGCTGTCGAGCCAGGACCGTGCAGCGTCGACACCGTCGAATCGCTGAACAACCACCCAGTCGTCCTGAACTGGCGGCGACGGTGGGCCTACCTCCTGGCCGAGGAAGCCTGGCCAATCTGCAAGAACTGCAGCGGTTTTGGCCAGCAATGCAGAATACTGCTCGAAACCCGCATCGTGGACTCGACGCTGATAGACCACCGAGACTGGTGAATCGAGTTTCCTGCGAGGCTGTTGGCCGGCCACGGACATTCCTTACCTGAGTTGGGACGCGAATCGTGCGTCACGCTTTGTCGAGGTCGTCGCGAGGATCAGAATTCCGACACAGGCGCTCAGGCCGATGTAAAGCCAACCCAACGGTGCCTGGCTGTTCTCGGGCAACACTCCGGCGAGCGCCATGGCCGCGCTGACAATGACATAGCACGCTGCAGACACCACACCCCCGATCAGGCCGAGATTGCGGTCGTACAGGCCGAGCGCCAGTCCGTACATCTGCGGGCAGAGCACGCCGCACCCTGCAAGAGCCAAACAAGCGCCGAATGTAATTGCCGCGGAAGTCAGGATGAACACGATGCGGCGGGGAGTCGGCTCGCCGTGCGTTGGCGCGGGGACTTCCAAACCAATCACCCAGTTCAGTCAGTCGGTGGATGCAAGCGCTTTTCCCGCCGATGGCCAAAATGGCAGCCCGGCAAAGAATGTGGCGCCGATCGAGATGACGCCGATTGCCGCGTCGACACTTTTGCGCCCGTCTTTGGCCCAGTAGACATCCTCGAGGTCCAACAACAGTGCCAATTCGTCGACGATCATGGCGCTACCCGAGCCGTATGCGATTGCCACCGCGGGATGTCGCCGATCCTTCTCCGAACCACGAATCGCGACAGCGCCAACCGAGGCCAAAAGTGCTATTCCGATGTTGTAGTGATGGAAGTGTCGTCCGCCGAAGCTGAGCCCGCCGGTTTTCGGACCGTGCCCCCGCCGGATCCAATGCGTAAGCAATCGAAGGCCCGCGAAAGTCCCGGTGAAGGTGGCCCACGAAATCACTGCCGACTGCTCGCTCGGATCGAGCCGCTGATGCCATTCGTGCCGAAGGCCATGCCAGCGACGGCTCACGGCAACAGGAGCCAGGTTCGAATCGGACATGATGCCCACGGTAGCGCCGATGGTTGGTGTTGCGCTGGCGAAGGAACTAGAACTCGACCTTGATGTGATCGGTGACGGGACGCGATTGACATCCGAGGATGTAGCCCCGTGCAATATCCTCGGCGTCCAGCATCCCGCTGTTGGCCATTACGACCTTGCCTTCGCGAACAGTGCAGGCGCACGAGCCGCACTCGCCTTCGCGGCACGAGTACGGTACATCGATTCCCTTGGCAAGCATGATGTCGACGAGAGTCTGCGTGCGCGGCCAGCGGAGGCGGTGCGTCTCGCCGTCCAAGTCGATGTCGACTGTGGCGGCGTCGGTCTCGTCGGCCTCGGTGGCCGTAGTAGCGGCGAAGGGGTCACCAGAAAGTGAGTTGAACACCTCCGCGTGAATTCGCGCGCGTGGGACGCCGAGTCGGGCGAGTGCGTCATGTGCCACCGCCATGAACGGTGCCGGTCCGCACATGAACGACTCGAACTGGACAAAAGCTGCCGATAGGGCCGCGAGTTGCAGTGCATCGGGCCGACCTTGCCGTGACTCGAGCCAATGAATCACCGAGAACCGACTGGAGTACTCGTCGGCGAGGTTCTTGAGGTCGTCCGCGAAGATGACCGATGTCTCGTCCCGATTGGCGTAGACGAGCGCAACTTTCCCGCTGCCGCCGACGAGGGCCGACTTGAGAATCGACATCACCGGAGTGATACCGCTGCCGGCGGCGAACAGCAGCAAATCGTCATCGAGGTCCTTCGGTGTGAACACGCCGGACGGTGGGAGCACCTCGAGCGTGTCGCCTACTTTGACGTTGTCGCAGACCCAGTTGGATCCATATCCATCGACGGTCCGTTTGACGGTGACCTTGGGACGGTCATCGGCGAACGGTGAACTCGCCAGCGAATAGCAGCGCGCAACGGATCCAGTGCGCACGCTCGGTATCCGGAGGGTCAGGAATTGTCCAGGTTTGTAATCGAATTGGTCACGCACGGCGTCGGGTATGTCGAACATCAGCGAGTGTGCGTCGGCAGTCTCCTTGACGACGCCGGACACGGTGAGCACAACTGAGCGACGGGTCCGCGGTTCGTCAACTGCTGTCATCGGGATCGATCCTCTCGCGAAATCGGCGTCCGCTTCAGTGTCGGACGGTGCGGGTGGCTGTAGGAGAGTGCAGTCCGGTGGATGGGAGGATCTCGATTGGCTGCCCACTGACTGGGAGAGTGCGGCGGCCGGAAGACATGCCCGATCTAGCGTGGGCTGCCATGGTCACAACAGGTTCCTCCGCTGAACAGACGGTCGACGCGGTAGTCATCGGTGCCGGATTCGCCGGGTTGTATGCGCTTCACCGATTGCGCGAGCAGGGGTTGTCCGTTCGCGTATTCGAAGGAGGATCGGACGTCGGCGGAACCTGGTATTGGAACCGCTATCCCGGTGCGCGCTGCGATGTCGAGAGCGTCGATTACTCGTACTCCTTCTCCGAAGACCTTCAGCAGGAATGGGTTTGGACAGAGAAGTACGCATCCCAGCCCGAGATTCTCCGCTACCTCAACCACGTTGCCGATCGATTCGACCTCCGCCGCGACATCTCGTTCGGTGCCAGAGTAATTGCAGCGGAACTGGACGAGGTAACGCTGCGATGGACTGTCGCAACGGAAACCGACACCGTCACAGCACGATTCTGCATCTTCGCGACCGGCGCACTGTCCACCGCGTTGACGCCGAATATCCCGGGACGCGACCAGTTCGGTGGCGCGAGTTACCACACTGGGCACTGGCCGCATGGAGGCGCCGATCTTGCAGGAAAGCGGGTCGGCATTGTCGGTACCGGATCGTCTGGAATACAGTCGATTCCGCTCATCGCGGAACAGGCTGAGCACGTCTATGTGTTCCAGCGCAGCGCGAATTACAGTGTTCCCGCTGGGAATACGGAGATCGACCCGCAGACCCGCGCGCGGGTGAAAGCAACGTACGGCGAGCGGCGCCGGCTGTCGAGGGAGAGCGGCGGCGGATCGCCCTACGCCGCCTATCCGAAGAAGACCATGGACGCTTCGCCCGAGGAGCGTCGAGCGGCGTTCGAAGCACGATGGCAATTGGGGGGCGTGCTATTCGGGAAGACCTTTCCCGACCAGACCATCGATCCCGTTGCAAACGATGCCGCAAAAGCTTTTGTCGAGGCCAAAATTCGCGAGATCGTGGCCGACCCCATCATCGCCGAACGGTTGATTCCGGTCGACCATCCGATCGGCACGAAACGCATCTGCACTGACACGGACTACTACCGAACATTTAATCGGGACAATGTCTCTCTCGTCGATCTGCGGACCGCGCCGATCGCGTCGATCGATGTCGACGGGATCGTGACGACGGACGCTCGCTACGACCTCGACGTGTTGGTCTTCGCAACGGGATTCGATGCGATGACGGGTTCTTTGGATCGCATCGACATACGTGGGCGCGGTCGTACGACGCTGAAACAAGCCTGGTCGAACGGCCCGCGCAGCTACCTCGGCCTCGGCGTGGACGGATTTCCGAACATGTTCATCGTCACCGGTCCGGGCAGTCCGTCGGTCCTTGCGAATATGGTTCTCGGCGCCGAACAGCACGTCGACTGGATCGCTGACTGTATTGCGGACATCGACGAGCACGGCGCCGCTGCGATAGAAGCCACGTCGGATGCTGTCGACGAATGGGTCGCGGAATGCAACGAGCGTGCCGCGGCGACGCTATTTCCGGCTGCCAACTCGTGGTACTTGGGGGCGAATGTTCCTGGAAAGCCGCGCGTATTCATGCCGTTCATCGGCGGTTTCGGTGTGTACGGCGCGATCTGTGCGGAGGTTGCCGCCGCGGGTTACAAGGGCTTCACCGTCATCGAGGCGGATGGCCGGTGAGCAGGCTGGCGGACAAGGTTGTCATCGTCACCGGAGCTGCCCGCGGGATGGGGCGCAGTCATTGCGTTCGACTGGCGCAGGAGCAGGCGGAACTCATCGCGGTCGATTTGGCGGATGCGTCCGCCGATCTCGAACACACCGCGCATCTCGTCCGCGCCGAGGGTCAGCGGTGCCTGACCGCGCACGCCGACGTGCGCGAATATTCGTCGATGGAGGTCGCGGTGGCGGCCGGTGTCTCCGAGTTCGGGCAACTCGACGTGATTGTTGCCAATGTCGGTATCTACGCCGATCTTTCACCATCCTGGGAGCTGGCGGAGGCGGCGTGGCGGCGAACTTTGGACGTCAATCTCACCGGTGTTTGGCACACGGTGAAGGCGGCGATGCCGCATCTGGTCGATGGCGGGTCGATAGTCATCATCAGTTCGACCAACGGGATCAAAGGCGGCGCGAACACCGCGCACTATTCAGCGAGCAAACACGCCGTTGTCGGGCTAGCGCGCACACTGGCAAATGAGTTGGGGCCGAGAGGTATTCGAGTGAACACGGTGCACCCGGGAGCGGTGGCAACGCCGATGATCCGTAACGCGGATGTCTACGCAAAGCTGCGACCCGACCTCGAGAACCCCTCGGAGCAAGACGCTTCGGCAATGCTCGCAGCAAAGAACATGCTTCCCGTGCCGTGGGTCGATCCGATAGACGTCAGCAATGCGGTGCTCTACCTCGCGGCCGACGAATCTCGATACGTGACCGGATCGCAGCTGGTCGTTGACGCCGGCCTGACGCAGAAAGTGCCGTAGTCATGGGACGTGTCTATAGAAAGGTCGCCCTCGTTACCGGTGCAGCGCGCGGGATCGGTCGTGCACAGGCGGTTCGCCTTGCGCAGGAGGGTGCCGACATTGTAGCTATCGACATCTGCGCACCGGTGCGCACGGCTGAATCGCCCTCGGCGACAACGGCAGACCTTGCGGAAACCGAACGCCTGATCGAGGCTGCCGGTGGACGGGTCGCCGCGTACATCGTGGACGTACGCGCCGCAGCAGCGCTGTCCGCCGCCGTAGACGCTGGCGCGGCGCGCTTCGGCGGAATCGACATTGTCTGCGCAACAGCAGGAATCGCCTCCTCGGGAGCGGCCTGCGACTTGTCGGAAGATGTATGGCAGACGATGTTGGACGTCAACCTGACTGGAGTGTGGCAGACTTCCAAGGCCGCTGCACCCCATCTGCTGGCGCGCGGCTCAGGTTCGATGATCCTGACAAGCTCGGTAGCGGGTATGCGCGGGCTGGCCGGGGCAGGGCACTATGTGAGCGCCGGTCACGGAGTAGTCGGTCTGATGCGATCGCTCGCGAAAGAATTTGCTGTACACAATGTTCGGGTCAACTCCGTGCACTCGTCGGAAACGGTGGTCGAGCCCGTCGATATCGCCAACGCAACGCTGTTTCTGGCGTCGGACGAAGCCCGCTACATCACCGCAGTGACGCTCCCCGTGGACGCAGGCAATTCCCAACAGTAGCCCGATTCATCACAGTCGACGGCCCTCGTCCGATTGCTCCGGCTCGGACGAGGGCCGTACCCAATGGGACAACTGGCCAATTGGCTTATCGAGCAGCGAGTTCCAGCGCAATATCGATGAGCTGATCTTCCTGTCCGCCGACGAGCTTGCGATGCCCGGCCTCGAGCAGTATCTCGGCACCACTGACGCCGTAACGTTGGGCCTGGCGATACGCGTGTCGTAGGAAGCTGGAGTAGACACCTGCGTAGCCCATCATCAAAGCCATCCGGTCGAGCGTGCATTCGTTGTCCATGACCGGCCGCACTACGTCTTCCGCAGCGTCGATGATGGCGAGCGTGTCGATACCGGTGCGTATTCCGAGCCTTTCGGCTACTGCTACGAAGGCCTCGACGGGGGTGTTGCCTGCACCCGCTCCGAGCCGACGCGTGGATCCGTCGATCTGGGTTGCCCCTGCCTGCACCGCAAGCACCGAATTCGCGACACCGAGACCGAGGTTCTCGTGACCGTGGAATCCGACCTGGGCATCGTTGCCAAGTTCGGCCACTATGGCGGCGACGCGGTCGGCAACCTGGCCCATGATCAGGGCGCCGGCGGAGTCCACGACGTAGACACACTGGCAACCTGAGTCCGCCATGATGCGAGCTTGTGCGGCAAGGAGTTCCGGTGGCTGGCTGTGTGACATCATCAGAAAGCCGACGGTCTCCAACCCGATCTCGCGAGCAAGTCGGAAGTGTTGTGCCGAGATATCAGCTTCCGTGCAGTGTGTGGCGATCCTGCAAATCTGTGCACCGTTGTCAGCCGCCGCCTTGATATCGGCCACGGTACCCAAGCCCGGCAGCATGAGGAAGGCGATCTTGGCGTGCTTCGCCGTCGTGACAGCAGTTTTGATCAGCTCCTGCTCGGGTACGGCGCTGAAGCCGTAGTTGAACGACGATCCGCCCAGACCATCGCCGTGCGACACCTCGATGACCGGAACACCGGCGGTGTCCAACGCAGACACGATGGCGCTGACGTTCGCGTGTGTGAACTGGTGCGCCTTCGCGTGCGAGCCGTCTCGTAGCGAAGAATCGGTGACGCGGATATCGAGGGCTTCACTGAATGGCATGCAATGCTCCTTGTGTTGTCGCCGTTTGCTTCGCTGCGGCGAACGCCTCGCCGACCTTCGCAGCGGTGGCGGTCATGATGTCGAGGTTTCCGGAGTACGGCGGCAGGAAGTCTCCGGCGCCCTCGACCTCGAGGAAGATCGCCACCCGCGCCAACCCGCCGCTCACGGGACTTGGATCGTCGAACTGAGGTTCGGCCGTGAGCCGATACCCAGGCACGTAGGCGGAGACGAATTCGACAGTGTTGTGGATCGAGCGGGCGATGGCCTCGCGATCGGCGTCCTCCGGGATCGCGCAGAACACCGTGTCGCGCATGAACATCGGTGGCTCGGCGGGATTGAGGATGATGATCGCTTTGCCCCGTTTCGCGCCGCCGATCGTCTCGATGCCGCGGCTGGTAGTGATGGTGAACTCGTCGATGTTCCCGCGGGTGCCGGGCCCGGCAGAGGGGGATGCGACGCTGGCGACTATCTCGGCGTACGGAACGGGAACAACGCGTGAAACCGCGTGCACCATAGGGATGGTTGCCTGTCCGCCGCAAGTGATCAGATTGACGTTCGGTGCGTCGAGATGAGCACCCATGTTCACCGCGGGCACGACAGCAGGGCCGAGCGCAGCGGGTGTGAGATCGATGGCTTGAATGCCGAGCTGTTCGTAGCGCGGGGCGTTGGCCCGATGCACATACGCTGAGGTCGCCTCGAAGATCACTTCGGGCAGTTCGTCCTGTGCAAGAAGCCAATCTACGCCGCCTGCGCTGACGGCAATGCCCGCGCGAGCAGCCCGGTCGAGACCCGGACTGTCCGGATCGACTCCGATCATCCAGACTGGGTCGAGGCTGTCGGAGCGGAGCAACTTGTACATCAGGTCGGTGCCGATGTTGCCGGAGCCGACGATAGCGGCCTTCATTTTGTGCACGTGAAATCCCAATCCTATGTGTTTCGAACGAAACTGAGCGATATGGTGCCGAGCCCGGCGAATTCAGCCCGAAACCTTTGTCCAGCAGTGATATCGATCGCCCTGGTGCACGAGCCTGGCGAGATCACGTGTCCGGCCTCGAGACGAACTCCGAAGCTGGCCACCGTGTTGGCAAGCCATGCGACGGCCGTAGCGGGATGGCCGAGGACCGCGCCGGAATTGCCACGAGTTACCTCTGTTTCATCTCCCGGGTCGCCCGTGAACAGCACAGCCTCGATATTCGCGAGGTCCAGATCGGCCGGCGCACGCCGCACCGCACCGAGTGCGAACCCGGCGGACGATGCGTTGTCGGCGATAGTATCCGCAATTCCTATATGCCAGTTACGGATTCGGCTATCAATCAGTTCAATCGCAGCCACCACATAGTCGGTCGCGGCGAGCACGTCCCGTTCCGTGCAGCCGTCGGTCGGCAAGGCACTGCCAAGGATGAACCCGACTTCGACTTCGATGCGCGGGGCGCAGTATCGGGACAGATCGACGGTAGCTCCGTCTGCGATAGTCATGTCGCTGAGAAGGTGTCCGTAGTCCGGTTCTCCAACGCCCATCATCTGCTGCATCACCGCTGACGAGAGTCCTACCTTGTGTCCGCAGATCACCGACCCCGCTGCTATTTTGCGGGCGATATTGCGTAGCTGTATCTCGTAAGCATCGACGACGTCGATCGTCGGGAAATGCGCGACAAGTGGATCGATGGGGGAGCTGACCTGCTCAGCATCCCAGAGTAGTGCTGCTGCAGCTCCTCGCTCGGCGGTATCGAGCATGCGGCGTCTCCTCGTGGCAGTTATGTCTGTTGCTTGGACTGTAAATACTTTGTCGGCCAACGAGTGCCGTACATCCCGCTGAGCGGAATGAGATCCCTTCAGCGACAGGGAAGTTGACTATCTTGGTGTGATGAGCGACCTACTCGATTTCGACGCCACCAGCAAAAGTGTTGCGGGCGAATATAACCTGCTCTATCACGAGGCGGGCACCGGCCCGGTCCTGCTGCTGTTGCATGGCTCCGGACCAGGCGTGAGCGGTTGGTCCAATTTCGCCGGGAACTTCCCTGTCTTTGCCGAGGACTACCGAACAATCATTCTCGACATGCCTGGTTTCGGTCGCAGTCCGGCACTCGACTGGGACGATGTCTACCCACGTGTCGCCGCAGACGCTGTGCGCTTCTTTCTCGACGAAATTGGCATCGATACAGTCGACATCGTCGGTAACTCGATGGGCGGCAACGTCGCAACAGAATTTGCGCTCGCCCATCCGGCGCGGGTACGCCGGATGGTTCTGCTGGGCCCGGGAGGCCTTGCAGTCAACACGTTCGCCCCGGCGGTGTCCGAAGGCTCTCGGCGTCTATTCGAGTTTCTAGCCAATCCGACTCGTCTGGGAATGGTGGCATGGGTGGACACGATGGTCGGCAATCCGGCAGTGGTCTCGGACGAGCTGATCGATCAGCGGCTGGCGAACGCTCTGCAGCCGGGCGCCATCGCGAACACGCTCGCGATCTTCCAGACGTTCAGTGATCCTCGATTCGCAGACCGGCCGGAGCTGTGGGCCCGAGCATCGCAGGTGCAGCAGGAGACGCTGCTGATCTGGGGTCGTGACGACCGAATGCTGCCGTACGAGGGCGCACTGTTTCCCTTCCGGCAGCTGCCGAACGCGGAACTCCACGTCTTCTCCAAGTGCGGCCACTGGGCGCAAATCGAACGCAAGGCCGACTTCGAGCGCCTGACAATGGACTTCCTCGGCCGGTAGGCGCTTCGCACCCTGTGCGCGGTTACCCCATCAGGTGGGGGCAACCGCGCACGGGGAGGGGGCTATGCGTGTGTTCCGCCGTCGATCCGGATTTCGGTTCCGGTGATGAATGCGCCGTCCTCGGATACGAGCATCGCGATGACGCCGGCGACTGCGGATGGATTGCCCATTCCGGCCCCACCCGATTCCAGATCGGTTGGCAGTATCGGCGACAGCTTTCCGAACAGGGCCCAATCAGCATCTGCCGGTACGTATCCGGGTGTCGCATCCGTGATTCCAGATTTGATGCTGCCTGGCGCCACGCACACGGCGCGTAGACCTTTGCTGCCGTATTCGAGTGCGAGCGAATGGGTGAACGACTGGATTCCGCCCTTGCTAGCGGCGTAGGCCGCCATGTATGGATGGGCGAACGCTGCCGAGGTCGAACTGAAGTTCACCACGGTGCTGCGTGGATTGGCGAGCAGCGTTGGAAGGGCCTCCCGCACGGCAAGAAATGTGCCTGTGAGGTTGACCCCGATGACCTGATTCCACACGTCCAGGGTGGTGTCGTGAGTATGCGACGCGCGCAGAATGCCGGCGGCATTCACCAGGGCGTCGAGTCCGCCGAGCGTGTCCACCGCAGTTCGGACACCGTGCACCACCGATTTTTCGTCTCCGATGTTGATCGCCAGCGTGCTCAAACGCTCGTCGATGCCGGCGCTCTCCGCGAGCTTCCTGGTCTGCTCCAATCCGTCGCTGGAGATGTCGGCGGCGACGACGGAGGCGCCTTCGTTGAGCAAGCGCAAGGCGGCGGCTTGTCCAATTCCGGATGCGCTGCCTGTGATCAGAACTCGGTGTTCGGCCAACCTGTTCATTGTGCTTCCATTCGTCGACATCATTCCCCCATTACGTATTTCACGGTCGGCCCGGCAGTCCAGCCGCCGTCGACGGCAATTTCGGCACCGGTCACATAGCTCGAATCGTCCGAGAGCAGGTAGCCCACAGCGCCGGCGATCTCTTCCGGTATGCCAACGCGGCCCATTGGAGTATTCGGGTAGTTGCCCTCACCGGTTTGGATACCGACCTGCGCGGTCATCGGTGTGTACGTCATCCCTGGATGTACGGAGTTGACGCGAATGCGGTCGGTACCGAGTTCGACGGCCGCGATCTTCGAGAGACCACGCACTGCCCATTTCGAGGCTCCGTATCCGGCGGTGAGGGCGAGCCCCATCATCCCGGCCGCGGATGAGATGTTGACGATCGAACCACCACCCGCTGCGCGCATCGGAGCGATGGTCGACTGCAGCCCGTTGAATACGCCGACCAGATTGACGTCGAGGACCGCCCGAAAGTGTTCGAGTGCTTCATGTTCGGTGTATTGGCCCGCCGATATCCCGGCGTTGTTCACCAGTCCGGTCAGTGCGCCGAATTCGGCCACGGTGTATTCCACCGCGGCCATCCACTGTGCTGGGTCGGTGACGTCAAGGTGCACGTAACGTGCGCGATCGCCCAGTTCCGCAGCCGTGCAGGCGCCGTCGTCGTCGAGTACGTCGGCAACAACGACGTTGCCGCCCCGTTCGACGATATGCCGTGCGAATGCGGCGCCGAGGCCACGGGCACCGCCCGTGACAATCACTGTCTTACCCGACAGTTGGTCCGAGACCTGTTTCATGTCAATCACTTTCTCGTGCGGGTTGGTGCAAGCGGCCGAATGTCGGTTCGCTTCGTTGTGCGTCGGTGCGGATCACGCCGTCGACCGCCGCCCGTTCGATCGAGTCCCGCAACGCGGTGCAGGTGGGAATCCACATGCTGTGCGTGCCGATCTCGGCTTGTTCGGCAAACCGCGGGCAGGATTGCTCCGCGTCGGTGATCCATTGGATGCTGGTGTGCGTCGGGCTGTACTTCTCGACGAGAACACAGGTTCCGCAGGTGGTGCAGCAGAGTTCCTGCATGGCTGCCACGCCCTATTCGGTGCCGGCGGCGTGCCGGGCACCGATCCAGCCGAATACCATTGCCGGACCGATGGTTGCGCCCGCGCCGGCATAGTCGTGACCCATGACCGCCGCTGAGGCGTTTCCCGTTGCGTACAGCCCGGAAATCGTTGCGCCGTCGGCACGTAGGACTTGGCCGTGCTCGTTGTAGACCACGCCGCCCTTGGTGCCGAGATCACCGGCTTGCATGCGGACGGCATAGTAGGGCGCTCGATCGAGCACATCCATTGTCGGTGCCGGCAGCGTCGGATCGCCGTAGTAGTTGTCGTAGGCGCTTTCACCGCGACCGAAGTCCTCGTCCTTACCAGCCTGTGCGAATCCGTTGAACCGCTGGACAGTTTCGGATAGTGCGGTTGCGGGCAGACCGATGGCCGCAGCCAACTCCGAGACAGTTCCAGCGCGGTGCATCAGCCCTGTGGTGAACCAGGACTTCGGGAACTTCTGACCGGGCATGACTCCGCCGAATTGATAGCGGCTCTTAGCCTTTCCATCGAATATGAACCAGATGGGGTCATGTCGACCGGCGATCTGCTCGTGTACGAATGTCACATAGGGCGCTGCCTCGTTCGTGAAGCGATGCCCCGATTGGTCGACGATGATGGAGCGCGGAATCGAGCGTTCGGACACGAGAACGTGCATGATTCCGTCTGGCCGCTTGAACGACGGCATCCACCACGCGTCATCCATGAGATCCAAAGCAGCGCCGACTTTCTCGCCGGCCATGATGCCGTCACCGGTGTTGTCGGCCGACCCCGCACTGAAGTTGTCCTTGCCGCCTTCGCGCAAGTACGTCTTGCGCAGCTGATCGCCTTGTTCGAAACCGCCGCTGGCGAGCAGGACACCCTTGCGCGCGCGGATCCTGATGACGGCGTCGTCGCGTTCGGCCACTACACCGATCACCGCTCCAGAGTCGTCCGTGATCAGTGACTGCATCGGAGTGTTCAACCACAACGGGACGCTCGCTTCCTTGACCGCCAGACGCAACCGGCCGATGAGTGCCTGCCCAAGGGTGTCCATGTGCTTGCGCATCACGATGCTCTTGATCGCACGCCACCCGGTGCCGAGTGCGGCGCGACGACCGGCCCACGTACGCATCACCATGTTGAGCTTCGCGAACTCCTTCGACGTGATGTAGAGACCTGCGGGCGTGGCGAGGTTGCCGGGGCGCAATAGCTTTTCGTCGTCACCAAGCTGTTTGAGATCGAATGGCAGTGGCTCGATAGTCCGTCCGTCTGCTCGGCCGCCCGGCTGTTCGGGGTGGTAGTCGGAATAGCCGGCGCACCACTGGAATCGCATGTGCGGGCTCGAGTCCTCAAGGAACTGCATCGTTGCCGGGCCGCTGTCGATAAAGGCGTCGAGGTTTGCCGTCGGCACCCGCCCACCGATAACGGCGTCGAGGTAGCGGCGAACATCGGTGCGTGAATCCACAACTCCCGCTCGCGCGAGCGTCGGGTTGTTCGGAATCCAGATGTTTCCGCCGGAGAGTGCGGTTGTCCCGCCGTATACCCCCGCCTTCTCGATTACGAGCGTGTCCATACCGTGTTGGGCGGCTGCGAGGGCGCCGGTGAGTCCGCCGCATCCGCTGCCGACGACGAGGAAATCGACCTCGTGGTTCCAGGAATTTTCGCTAGGCATTGAATGTCCCTCTCGTTCTGCTCAGCCGATTTCGATGTCGTCCTGCGACCAGAACGCGCGCATGTTCGTGATCCGTCCGTGGTCGTCGAATGTCATGATGTCGATAGGCTCGATCGTGATGGTCTGCTCACGGGTCTCGGTGATCACTCGAAAATGGAATGCCGCGCTGTTTCCGGCCACCCTGAGAGCGAGTAGTTCGGTTTTGATCCGAGCCCCATCCAGCGCGCCGTAGAACTTCTCGATGGCCGCGCGACCGACGAGCCGCTCGCTGCCGACCGGGTCCTCGAGGGTGGCCTCGTCTGCGTACAGCTCGGCGACATCGGCAGCGGTCTCGTCGCCGACAGCGTCGAGATACTGCGACACGACCGACCGAATTTCGTCTGCTGAGATCATTGGGTTCTCCAGAACACGTTGTGATGGGTGCCGATTACGCGACGAAACCACATTGGAACTCGGGCGTGTCCGGCCCTTCCCGCCCAGCGGGAGGCCTGCCATCGACCGTCCACAGTTTTCAACGAATTACGTGGCGCCGAGCACTTCGGCGACGATGACCTCACCCGGTGTCCGACTCCCGATGCTGATCAGCTCGTCAGTCCGTTCGTCGCCCAGCGCCGCGCGTACTAGAGCTTCCACCTCGCGACGCTGATCGGTCATAGTGCCGTATCCGAGTACCGACGCGTCGCGAGAAGCCCAGCAGGCGCCCGCTGCGCCCCGCATCCGCGCGGCATCCTCGAACTCGTTGCGCTGTGCGGCTATCCACGACAGCACTTCCAATGCCCACGCCACAACGATGCGATCCGAGAAGGGCCGCGACACCAGCAGTGAAATCCTTTGGTCTTCGAGCGCTCGGTCGAGGTCCCCGCCGGTGTAGGCGTGGTACCCGTGGGCGAACGTCAGGTAGGCCAGATTCCATTGATCACCTGCCCAGGTGCACAGCGCCATCGCTTCCTGCCACAGCTCGTTCGCGCGTGCCGCGTCGTTGCTCTGTGCCAGTGCGGTGAGCAGGCCCGAGATGGTGGCGACGATTCCTTGGGGATCGTTTGCGGCTCGGTGACACGCGAGGGCGGTCTCGTACTGGGCCAGCCCACCGTGGATATCGTGGCGGCAGAGGGCGGCCATTCCGAGAGCGATGTCGGCATATCCCTCGCTGGAGGGATCACCCGAGGCGATCGCAATGTCGCGCGCTCTGCGCGCGAAATTCTCCGTGGCGTCGATGTCGTTTTGGACCATTGCGATTATTGCCGAGCTCCAGAGCGCACGCGCCTGGATGGTCTCGTCGGCGCCGGGTGAATCGATGACGGCGGCGAGCCAACGGCGCGCCTCGGTCAGGGTGCTGCTGGCCTGCCAGTAGAAATGCAGCGCTGTAACTATCCTGGCGCCAGCCGCGGACATGCTGCCCCCGACTTGGCTGTAAGTCAATGCTGCGCGCAGGTTCTCGCGCTCATCGTGCACTGCGGTGAATGCGGCTACCTGGCGGGAGCTGAACCAGTCGCGACGAAACTGCTCTGCGATTCGAAGGTACCTGTCCACGTACCGCTCGACGTGCCGTCGGCGGTCGGTTGATTCGGCGAGCCGCTGCCCGGCGTACTCGCGGAGCGTGACGAGTAGGCGGTAGCGGTGGATTCCGGCAGTCGATGTGCTCAGTAGCATCGACTTGTCGACCAGCGAGGCCAGGACGAAACGCACGTCCGGTGCGGCGTGGGTGGGCCCTGCGCATACCTCGACGGCGGCCGCGGCTGTGAATTCACCTGCGAATAGTGAAGCGGCAGTCCATATTGCGCTCTCGTCCGGGGTGAGCAGCTGGTAGCTCCAGTCGACGAGAGCCTGCAGGGTACGGTGACGCGGTTCGGCCACGCTGCTGCCGGTTGTCAGGAGTCGAAATCGATCCTCCAGGATCTGCAGCAACTCGGTGACACCGAAGGTTCGTAGGCGGGCAGCGGCCAGCTCGATGGCGAGGGGAATTCCATCCAGTTGAGCGCAAAGCTTAGCGATACCAATACAATCCGCATCGGTCATGGTGAACCCGGGAAGCACAGCCTTGGCACGTTCGACGAACAGCTCGATGGCCTCGTGTTCCATCATTTGTTCCAAAAGTGCTGTGTTGCTACCGATGTCCGCCAGATTGGGTAACGACAGCGGCGGCACAGTATAGATATGTTCACCCGCGATGCCGAATACCTGTTGGCTTGTGATCAGCAGCCGTAAGCCCGGGACGGTAATGAAGGAGAACCTCGAGAAGCGGCCCGCATTCGGAAATCAGATGCTCGCAGTTGTCCAAGATGATCAATGCCCTACGCGCGCCTAGCGACTCCGCGAGCCGCATCGCGAGCGCATGCATAGGCTGCCCCGCTTGTATCGGTTCATCGCCGAGCTCCAATGCATCGACGACGGTGTCGATGAGGAGTCCAGGCTCGACGACGTGCCCCAGTTCGACGAGCCAGACTCCACCCGGGATCGCTTGCTCGAGATGCGCGGCTACCTCTAAGGCGAGGCGGGTCTTGCCGACACCACCGGGGCCGGTGAGCGTAAGCAACCGTGCATCGCCCACGAGGGCTTCGACGTCGCGCACTTCCCGGCGCCGACCCACGAAGCTGGTCAAAGGCACCGGTAGGCGCGATCGAGATTCTATGACGCGTTGTCGTCCAGAGTTGTTCGCGGATCTCTGCGTTACCGGCACTTCGCGGTCGGTTCTGGCAGCCCCGGGTGCACGGTCCGCGGATGCGTACGCCGGGATCGCCATATCGTCGGCGGTCAGTTCGTGCTGCAGTTGAATGGATCGCAGCTCATCGCCCAAGGCTGCAGCGGTGGGCGGTCTCGCGGTCGGGTCCCGCGCCATGGCCCGTTCGATGACGTCACTGACATCGTCGGGTACGCCGGTGTCCCGCAAATCCGGAATCTCCTGCGTGGTGATCCGCAGGAATTGGGCCACGATTTCCTCATCCGGTCGTCGTTCGAATGCGGCGTGACCGGCGATCAGATTGAACAGGGTGGCACCGATGCTGTAGACGTCGGAGACGACGGTCGGCGCTGCTCCTGCCAGCACTTCCGGGGCGGTGAATGCCAACGATCCAGCAACAGCTCCGGTGCCCGTTTCGAAGCCACCCGCGATGCGGGCGATCCCGAAGTCGGTCAGTTGCGGCTCGCCGTACTCGGTCAGCAGTATGTTCGCGGGCTTGACGTCGCGATGCAAGATCGCTGACCGGTGCGCGGTCTCGATGGCTCCGGCCAGCTTCACTCCGACCCGCACCGCCCACTCCCACTCGCACGGCCCCTCTCGTCGAATTTGCGCATCCAGCGAGTCGTGCGAGTAGTAGGGCATCACGATGTAGGGCCGACCGCCCGCGATCGATCCTACCTGCAGAACGGTGGCGATGTTCGGGTGTCCGGACAGCCGGCCCATGACATATTCCTCGCGGAGAAACCGCTCGTAATTGTCGTCGTCGAGTACCGCTGAAAGCACCTTGACGGCAACAGTTCGGCCGAGAGCGTGCTGCTCGCAGCGGTAGACGACGCCGAATCCGCCGCGCCCCACCTCGTGTGCATCATCGAATCCCGCTGCGGCCAGCTCGGCAGCGATCCCCGCGAACAGGTCGGCGTGGATCGCCGATCGATCGAACTCGGCCACGATGACTCGATTCCGAAAGTGCCCACCTCTACGCGGGCGCCGCACGTCCAGGCTATCGCGGCCGAGCTGTGGCGGCAGCGATGTCCTAGTCGGCGAATCCGCCGAATCCGCCACGGTAAAAGAGTAGCGGCCGGCCGTCCACGTCGGCCACCACGTCGGTGATGCGCGCCAGCACGATGGTGTGGTCGCCGGCATCGTGTTCGAACTCCACAGTTGCTTCGATGCGAGCCAGTGCACCGTCGAGCGCGGGCGCGCCGTTGCCGGTTGAAACCCAGTCCACGTTCGCGAACTTGTCCCCGCCGCGCACCGCGAATGATGCGCAGATATCTCGTTGATGATGGGCAAGGATGTTGATGCACAGGTTGCCCGTGTCGCGCAGGAGTGGCCATGTGGTGGACGTCTTCGCCGGGCAGAACGAAACGTACGGCGGATCGAGCGATGCCGATACCACCGATTGGCAGGTGAACCCGAGCGGGCGATCGCCGTCGTGGGCCGTGATCACCGCCACGCCCGTGCAGAAATGTCCCATGACCTTCCGTAGCCTCGCGCTATCGATATCGCGGTGATTCTCCCGGACGTCGATGACGGCATTCTCTGGACTCATTGGGTCCTCCTAAAGGTATTGGCATGCACCAGAATCGGGTGCAGCGGCAACCAGCGAAAGACATATTCCCAGTCAGCGGCCGCTTGCTCTGCTATGCGAGGCCGCCGATTGCTAGCATTCTGGGGTGTCAGCCTCCGCATCGGCCTCCGGGTCCGAACTTCCCAGCCTTCCGGCAACAAGCTGGGCGGTGCTGGGGATGCTCGCCTTCGATGAGGAGCTATCCGGTTACGACCTGAAGAAGTGGGCAGACTGGAGCATTCGATTCTTCTACTGGAGTCCGTCGTTCAGTCAGGTGTACTCCGAGCTGAAGAAGCTCGAAAAGCACGAATTTGTCACTTCCAGGGTGCAGAGCGATGACGGCGTCCGGGGTCGCCGGTTGTACAAGATCACGCCGGCGGGGACCCATGCCGTGCAGCAATGGGCGAACGAGGCTCCGATCGATCCGCCTGTTCTCAAACACGGTGTCATGCTTCGTATTTGGCTAGGGCACCTGAACGAACCGGAGCGGTTGAAAGAGATTTTGCGCGAGCACATCGAGTACGTCGAGGAGATGCAGCAGCGTGCGGCCGCGGATGCAGCGGGTGCCGCGGCCGAGCCGGCGTGGGCGTACCCCCGGCTCGCCCTGAAGTGGTCGGAACGCTACTACGCAGCCGAACGTGAACTGGCCGAACTGGCGATCAAGGACATCGATGAGGCAGACGCCGTGATCCGCGCTGTGAAGGTCGGCGACGATGCCGGGTTTCCGAAGCCGACCCCTGGCATTTGGCATGAGGTCGAACAACAGGTTCAGGCCGAGCATCCCGAGTTGGACTGAGTGCCAGTAGTTTCCGAATGCAGTAGCGCGGCGAGGTCGGCCCACGCTTGCTGCTGTGCCCGCGCTGCGATGGTCAGCGTACTGATCGACATGAATCCGTGCACTGCGGCATAGGTCCGATGGACGACTGAAACACCATTTGCCGCAAGGGCATTCACGTAGAGTCCGCACTCTGTGGCCAACGGATCGTTGGCAGCGACGACCACGACGGCCGGGGGGAGTCCGGACATTTCCGCCCGCAGTGGTGACGCGCTCGGGTGTTCGCGATGGTTCGGGTCGGGCAGGTACTGGTTCCAATACCACTGCATGGCGTCGCGGGTGTTGTAGAAGCCAGTTGCGAACTCCCGGTAGGACGCCGTGTCGAAGTCTGCGGCTAGTACGGGGTAGAGCAGCAGCTGCGCAGCGAGTTTCGGTCCGCCGCGATCACGGGCGAGCACTGTGGTCACCGCCGCGAGGTTTCCCCCAGCGCTGTCCCCGGCAACCGCCAACCGTTCAGGATCGCCGCCCAGCTCGATGGCGTTCTCGGACGCCCAGACCGCCGCGGCGTATACGTCCTCGGGAGCCGCCGGCCACGGTTGCTCCGGCGCCAGTCGATAGTCCACCGAAACCACCAGCGCGCGTACTCCGTTCGACATCCGCCGGCACAGGTCGTCGTGCGTGTCCAGGTCGCAGAATACGAAGCCGCCACCGTGCGCGAAGACGACGATCGGGAGCAGTTCCTCTAATGTGTCTGCGGGCCAGTAGATCCGAACGCGGATGGCTGCGTCAGGTCCGGGGATCAGGCGTTCCTCCAGCCGGCCGGGCCGCGCGGGTTCGGCAGCGGGACGGAAGCGCGCGCGAATCGCCGCACGCGCTTGTGCGCCTGTCATTTCTTCGACTTTCGGGAATCCCGAGTTGAGGGTATCCAGTAGCGCGGCCACCTCCGCGTCGAGCGTCATGCGTACTGCAGGTCCTGCGCCGGAACCGCGGCTGGGCGATGCTGTGCTACCGCGCCGCCCAACCGAATCCGGGCTTGCTGAAGCGTCGGCTGTACTCGAACCGGACCACCCTCGATGTTCCGCCAGATGCCTAGCGCCGCCATCCGCAGGGGTGCGGCAAGTTGCTGGTCGAGCTTCAACTGCGAAAGCGGCCCGCAGATCGAGATCGCGGCGACCGCCTCTCCGATCTCGCCGATCGGTGCTGCAATGCAACCGAATCCCGGTACGGACTCCTCACGCTCGTACGCAATTCCGTGCGCGCGAACTTTCGAGAGTTCGGCACGCAGCTGGGTGGCCGTCGAGATGGTGTACCGGGTCTTGCGGCACAGCTGGCTCTCGGTGAGTACGGTCACCAGGGCCTCTTCGGAGAATCCGAGGATCGCCTTGCCAACGCCAGTGCAGTGCGCCGGATACCGCCCGCCGATCCGGGTCGGTACCGCTGCCGCCGTGCGTCCGCCGATCTTCTCGAGGTAAACGACGTCCGTCCCGTCGAGAATCGCCAGGTGTACGACATGACCGGTGACGCGGTGCAATTCGTGTAGGAACGGCAGCGCCGCCCGGTGTAGGCGGTCCTGATGGACAGCGAGCGAACCCAGCTCTACAAGTCGCATGCCGAGCTCGTAGTCGCGGCCTTGCCGGCGGAGCCACCGTAGTTGCACGAGCCGTTCGAGCATGCGGTGCGCGGAGGAACGGGGAAGCCCGGTACGGCGGACGATCTGCGCCAGCGTCAGCCGACCAGGGCCTTCGAAGGCGTCCAGCACCAGCGAAACGCGGTCGAGTACAGCGCTGGGCGTGCTGGCATCGGGCTGAGTAGTCACAGATCCTCCGGGGCGGTGCGGCGATCGGTGCGAGCGTCCGACCTGCGTATTTCGATTAGGAATATGACTATTGATACCACAGTGTGTGGCCTCTGTCACCACCTACCGAGCCGCCAGTTTTCACCGACGAACACGAAGGTCCCCGGGTCGTCGATTTCGACCCGGGGACCAGCGGTGCCCTGTGCAATCAGTGTTTGTGTTCGGTCAGCCTTTCGCCGCTGCCCGGCCTGCGCGGCGTCCGTAGAAGCTGCCGTCTCCCAACGACACCCCGCTCGCGTATCCCCAGGCCGCGAGGCCGGACGTGCTTCGACCCGCCGCGTACAGCCCAGGGATCGGATCGCCGCTCACGTGCAGCACCTCCGATTCCACGGTGGTCTTCAGCCCACCGAGCGTGAAGCCGCCCGTATTTCCGCGCAGGTCGATCGCCCCTACCGGGGAACCGATCGGCCTCAGCCACTCGGACTTCTTGTGCAGCAATGGGTCCTCGCCGCGCGCAGCCGACTCGTTGTAGGCCGCAACGGTGGCCTGCAGCGACCCCGCAGGCAAACCCATCTCCAGTTCCAGCTCTGCCACCGTGTCGCACGCCCAGGTGGGTGGACACAGCAACTGCGGGGTAGCAGACGGCATCGCAAGCCCTTCTTCATGGGCATCGGCGTCGAGGACGAGGAACGCCTCGTTGTCCTGCTGGAACAGGGTGAGCTGCCCGACCCGGC
Organism: Mycobacteriales bacterium; assembly: GCA_038256175.1. GTDB lineage: Bacteria > Actinomycetota > Actinomycetes > Mycobacteriales > Mycobacteriaceae > Antrihabitans. The sequence continues at coordinate 29,530 of JBBSKP010000008.1, read as the reverse complement.
CTGGATAAGTGTCTTCCGCGACGTAGCGCTGACCGAGACCGTTCACCATGATGCCGCGGATCAGCAACTGCGGGTCCACGAATATCGCCACCTCGCTGGCGTCCATGTGTGCCACCTGAGCACCGAGCGCCTGAGCCATCAGGATCGAGCGTCCGTCGTGTTCCTCGATCGATGCGGCGGGGCGACCGACCAGGCGCGGGGCGTATTGAGCGACCATCGCGTCGTTGTAGGCGAAGCTTCCGGTCGCGAGGACCACGCCGCGGTGTGCCTTGATCGCGACCTCGTTGCCGTACTGCCTTGCGATGACGCCGATTATGCGTCCGTCGCTCGCAGTGATGAGACATTCCACGCGCATGTCGTAGACTGTGCGGACCCCCAATTCCGCCGCAGTGTCGGCCAGCGGTTTCATCAGCATGTAGCCGCCACCGCGCTCACCAGTGCGCTTGTTCTGCATCTGAGGTACGTGGCCACGAGGCGCCGGAATCGCGATGTCGTTGAAGGGATGGGAATTCTCGCCGCCTGTGTACATCAGGCCGTCGTCGCCTGGCGGTTCCCAGCCGGGTTGTCCGTAGAAGGTCGGTTTGAACGCAACCCCGCAACTGGTCAGCCATTCGAAGTGTTCGACGCTGCCTGTGCAATAGTCGTCCAGCTTTGCCTCGTCGGCGCCCGGTCCCATCGCTGCGGAAAGAAACGTGTGCATGTTCTCGGCGGAATCGGTGAAGCCGCAAGCCTTCTGGATGGCTGTGCCGCCGCCGAGGTAGACGAAGCCACCGGCCATCGCGGCTGCGCCGCCCCAGCCGCTCGTTCGCTCGAGAACGAGTACGTCTGCACCCGCTCGGCTCGCCTCGATAGCTGCGCAGACGCCGGCGATGCCGAATCCTGCTATCACGACGTCTGCTTCGTAGTCCCAGGCAACTATCTCCTCGGCCGATCGTGGATGAACCGAGGCGGTGTTGGCTTTCAAGTATCGAACCCTCTCTACATGGCCGCCAGTGGTTCGCTGCCGGACCAATCGTGGCCCCAATAGCTGTCGGCGGTGATTTCTTCGGACGAGTAGTGTCGCTCGTCGACTTTCGTTCCATCGGTACCGAATTCGACATCCCAACCGCCGGGCGCGCGCACGTAGAAGGAGACCATCTTGTCGTTGGTGTGTCGACCCAGTGTCGAAGATACGGAAAATCCGTCCTTGACAACACGATCCAGCGCTTGACCGACGGCATCCAATGTGTCGACCTCGACCATGATGTGGACGAGCCCAGGAGCGCCCGCATGCGGGGCGGGGCACAGCGCAAGGCTGTGGTGTCGCTCGTTGACACCCATGAATCGCACTCGTAATGCTCCGAACTCCGGCGGAGCGGGGATGCGGAATGCGCCGCGTGGCAAGAAGCCGAGAACGTCGGTGTAGAACTCGAACGCGCCGTTCACATCCATGACGGGCAGCACAACGTGGCCGAGTCCTTGTGCGCCGGTGACGAACTTGGCTCCGAATGGTGTGACGACCGGACTGTGGTCGAGGACCGGTCCGTGGAAGATCTCGAGTGTCGCGCCGGTCGGATCTTGAAACATGATCGCTTCCTCGACCCTGCGGGCGTCGGCCTCCTCCAGCGAGAGCGGCTTCACCCCGATGCCCGCAGCTTCGACGGCTGCCTGTACTCGTACCAGCGCAGCGTGATCGCGTACTTCCCAACCGATGGTGATGATCTCGTCGGTGTCGCCGGGGACGATCACGATGCGGGCGGTACGTTCGTCCATCCGCAGATAGAGCGCGTCCTCGTCGGGGCCGTTGCCGGCCGCGAATCCGAGCACGTCGAACGCGAACGTGCGCCAGCGGTCCATGTCGTTCGTCTGGATCGTGACGTAGCCGAGAGCCTTGATGTCTGTCATTTCTGTTGTCCCTTCTCAGATCATCGATTTGAGGTTGTCCGCCGGATCCAGGCCGAGCGAACTCAGCGCGGAGGCGTGATACACGGTGCTGGGCACATGGATCGCGTGAGCGAGGCCGGCGTGTGCGTCGCGCCAATATCGCTGCAGTGGCTTGTCCATCCGCAATGCATTGCCACCGGAGCGGGCGAAGATTTGATCGACTGCGCCGACGGCACGCCATGCTGCACGTACCTGCGTGCGGCGACCGGCCGCGCGGTCCGCGAAGGTGACTTCCTTGCCGGATTCGATTATCTCCCAGACCCTGTCGACGTTTGCCAGCAGTTCCTGCCGGGCGGCATTGATGTCCGCTGCCGCCTCACCGATCGCGAAGAGGACATAGGGGTCGTCCTTCACGGCAGTTCCCTGCGCGCCCACGCGGTCTCGTTGATAGTCCAGATGGGCAGCGAGGGCACCTTCGGCGATACCGATAACGGCGGCGGAGATGCCGAGCGGAAACATCGTCGACCACGGCATCCGGTAGAGCGTCTCTTGCCGTCCGGAATTCTTCTGCGCCGTACCGTTGATAACCTCGTCGCCGTCCATCACTCGATAAGAGGGAACGAACGCGTCGCGGACGATAATGTCCTTGGAGCCGGTGCCCTTGAGCCCCACAACATTCCATGAGTCTTCGACGATCTCGTAGTCCCTGCGCGGCAGGATCATGTGGAGCATCCGCGGCGGAAGCGCCATCTTGCCGTCCTTGTCGCCGGCCATGGCGCCGAGGAAGATCCAGTCACAATGATCGGTTCCCGACGAGAACTGCCAGCGGCCGTTGAAGATGTAACCGCCATCGACGGGCGTCGCGATTCCGGTGGGTGCGTACGGCGACGCAATCCACGTGTCGTTGTCTTCACCCCAGACCTCTTCCTGCACTTTCGGATCTGCGAAGGCCAGTTGCCAAGGGTGCACGCCGACGATCCCGCATATCCAGCCCGTCGCCGGGTCGAGTGCGCCTGCGGCCATGACGGTTTCGGCGAACGCCCGCGGATGCGCCTCGTAGCCCCCGTACTGATGGGGAGCGAGCAGCTTGATCGGCCCGGCAGCCTTGAGCTTCTTCGCAGTCTCGTCAGGCAACCGGCCGATGCGCTCGGCTTCTGTCGCCTGATCGCGCAGTTGATCGGCGATCTCCATGATGTTGTCGAGAACGTGGTTGGTCATGACAATGTCCTTTCGGGGGTCTGTAGTGGCACAACGCCATTCGCGATGTTCTCCGCGACCTCTGCTTCCCAGCTCTGCACGGCGCGGTCTGTGTCGATCTCGAATTCGAAGCGCTTGGTCATGTCGTCGGTGACCTCGTCCACGTCGACGTAGAACTGCTTGTACCAACGGCGTAACTGATACACGGGGCCGTCTTCTTCCGACAGCAGCGGATTGTCGATGGGCGCTTTGTTCTTCCAGATCTCGATGTCCTGCTCGAAGCCCATCTCGACGCCGGCGGCGAACTGTGCGGCCATGCTCGTGGCCATCTCGTCGGAGACGCCTTCAGGCTTCTTGACCATTGCGCCGTATTGGAGCATGAAGGAGTTGTCACTGATCGGGTAGTGGCAATTGATCAAGACCGTTTCGATCAGCATTCCGTTGGCCTCGCTCCACAGCTTGTCGATCATGTAAGACGGGCCGAAATACGAAGCATCCGAACGTAATGTCGAATTGGGGTCGTCGTAGCTGGTGCCGACGGAGATGTCGTGACGAGGTGTGGACCGCATGTACTGCGTGGCGACGTGGCCCTCGAAGACGTTCTTGAAGAAGCGTGGAAAGGAATAGTGCACATAGTAGAAATGCGCCATGTCGACTACGTTGTCGACGATTTCTCGGCAATGCGAACCCTCGACGAGTAGGGAGTTCCACGTCCAGTCGGTCCACTCGTCGGTGCCGTAGCCCTCGATCTCCGGAATTGTCACGTTCTCCGGCGGTTTCCCACCCTGAGGGTCGTTCCAGACGTAAAGCTGCCCGTTGCGCTCGAGAGTCGTCCACGACCGAGTGCGCGCGATCGGCGGCACGCGGCGGGCATAGGGAATGTCGGTGCATTTGCCGTTCCCGCCCCACCGCCAATCATGGAAGGGGCAGGCGATGGAATTGCCCTTGACTGTGCCGAGCGCCAGGTTGCCGCCCATGTGCCGGCAGAACGCGTCGAGAACGTTGAGTTTGCCGTCCGAGGTCCGAAATACCACGAGCGAGGTGCCGAAAGCCTTTACCTGATGCGGCTTTCCATCCTGGAACGATGTCAGAAGTCCTAAGCAGTGCCAGCCACGAGCAAACCGGGTCGGGGCCGCTGCGGCCTCGATCATCCTGAACTCGTCGGCATCGGACCTGGTTTGCAGCGTCATCTTTACCTCCATCTCGTCCACCGTTCGGTGTGATGCGGCTCATGTTTCACCGGACCACGCACCAATCGGCCTGCCCCGTCCCGTTGAGCGGACATCTTTCGATGTGCCGTGCGGAATCCCGCTTACGGTGCGAGGTGTTCTGCCAATTCGAAGGAGACGAGATGGTCAATACAGCAGCGGTGGGGCGAGTGGGTTCGCCCTTCGTCATCGATCTGGAGAGGGGCAAGATCCGGGAGTTCGCTGATGCAACACAGTCGGCCAACCCGGCCTACTGGGTCGGGGACAACCCGATCGTGCCGCCGACGTTTCTTACAGTCCAGATGTTCTGGCAGGAATGGGCCGGCGCGGAAGCCAATCCATGGAAACATGTCGAGCTCGACCAGGAGCGCGGGATGCACGCTGAGCAAGATTTCATCTTCTTCGGGCCGCCACCGAGAGCCGGTGACAGGCTGGTCGCCTGTTCGCGCATCGAGCGCATCTACGAAAAGACCGGTGCGCGCGGCGGAACCTTGACGTTGGCCGAGATGATCACCGAATTTCGAGACGAGAGTGGCCGTTTGGTCGCCGAGGCCTGGCTGACCGGCGTCGAGACCGATCGCAACCCGCAAGAGGCTGGAGCATGAGTGCAAAACTGTTTGGGCCCATCGTATTCGGTCCCTTTACTCGTACGGACTTCGTTCGGTATCAAGGCGCATCCGGAGATATGAATCCGATTCATCACGACGAAACTGTCGCCCGCGCAGCGGGTTACGAGGCGCCGCTCGCGGTCGGGATGCTGTCTGCCGGACTGCTTGCGACGTATGCGACCGATTGCCTTGGCGCCGAGTCGGTCCGTCGCTTTCGCACCCGGTTCAAGCGGCAGCTGTGGCCGGGGGACAGGTTGACGTGCTCGGGAACTGTTGTGCAGGAATATGTTCAGGACGGCGAGCCCAGAGTCGATGTCGCCTTGGTTGGCGCGACCCAAAGTGGCGAGATTGCTGTGCAAGCCTGGGCAACATTCGCCCGCTAGTTGTCCCACTCATCGGACGCAGTCGTAGCAGCGACCCTTCCCGGGAGGTTGTGATGTGGCTTACATGTTCACCGCTCTCATCGTCACCGAAAGGATCGATTATGGATAGCCGATTGCAGGACAACAGGTGTGACCCTCCACGGACGGAATCGGGGCGGTGGACTCCTCGATTGGTGTGCTCGCTGATTTCGATCGTCCTCGTACTCGAGTTGCTCGCCGTGAGCTATCAAATGATCTCGGTAAGCGTTCCGGCAATTTCGGAGCACTATCGCACCACCCAGGGCGCCTGGCTGCTGACGTCGTTCCTCCTCGTCGGAGCCGTAACTGCGCCGCTGCTCGGCAAGCTCGCAGACACACACGGCAAGCGCAAATTGCTCCTTGTGTCCATCGGCGTCGCTGCGATCGCGCCTACCTTCGGCGTGCTGATTCTCGGTCGCTCGTTGCAAGGCTTGCTCGTGGCGTGCCTGTTCCTGTCCTATTCGCTGATCCGGGATGTCTACCCGCCCATGAAGGTTGCGCTCGCTGTGTCGATCGCGACCAGTGGGATGGGGCTGATCGCTATTCCGTCGCCTTGGCTCACAGGCTGGCTACTCGACACATGGGGTTTCCGGTCCATCTTCTGGCTCTTCGTCATCTGCCTCGCGGTTCTCGCTGCTGCGATAGCGCTCACGACGGACGAATCACCAGTCCGTCTTCGGTCGCGAATCGACCTTGTCGGTGCCGTGCTGCTCGGCTCGGGTGTGGCGGGAATTCTCGTCGGTGTGAGCTTCGGGCCGATGTGGGGGTGGAAGGCAGGCAGCACGCTCGGTTTCATCGTTGCCGGCATTGCACTTCTGTTCGCATGGGTCACCACCGCACGGTTCGTGCGTGAGCCTTTGGTCGACATCACGTTCTTCCGGCAGCGGCCCATCATCTTGACAGCGGTGACCGCCGGCCTGTCCTATGCGAGCACGGCCGTATTCACGGTCTTACTGCCGATGATGTGCATGACACCCGCAATCCTCGGTTTGGACTACGGGTTCGGTGTCACTGCGAAGGGCTTCGCTCAGTTCCAAGCACCGATCGGTGCGGCCGCCGTCGTCGGCGGGCTCATCGTCGGGTTCACCGTTCCCCGAATCCGTCCGCGACTTCTGATGGCCGCCGGTCAGATCTTGCTGGTCCTCGGGGCGACGTTGACAGCATTTTCGCACGACACCAAGGGGTCGTTGATCGCGTTCGCGCTGGTCGAAGGGCTTGGGCTCGGCATGACGTATGCGGCGGTTCCGAACCTCGTGATTGCCGCAGTCTCGCCCGAGTTGCAGGCCACGACATCGAGCATGGTGTCGGTGTTCCAGAGCGGTCTCGCTGCTATTTTGCCTGTCGTCGTCTTTACGGTGCTCAACTCGCACATTGCGACAGTGCTGCAAGGCAGCGCGTTCTACACCGATGAGGGGATCTGGATCGGGTTCTTGATCGCTGCCGCTGCCGCGCTGGTCGGTGCTGTCGCAGCGCTTGCGCTACCCGGTCGCGTTCACACGAGCAAGGGCGGCGAGACGATCGAGCCCGATCGTCGCGAAGATGGCGTTCTGGTCGGATAGGTCGAACCGGATGGGTCGGCGGCATCGCGTACTGCGATTTCGCGGGCCCGTTCGGGTCGTAGAAGACGGTGTAGTCGCATTCCATCGGACACAGTTTGGAAACACTCCCGCTATGACGGGTTCGTAGAGTTCGCCAACGGCTCCCGCAAACAGCTGCGGAGCAATGCTGGGCGAGGGGTTGCGAAATGAGTGGAAACACGGTCCGCCTGCAGGCGATCAAGGACGTAGAGGCCTACATACCGCCTGCGGTGAGCTTTGTGGGGGACGAGAAGCCCGGTGAAATCTTCGGCGAGAACGTCTTCAGCAAGGTCGTGATGCAGAAGCGCCTGCCCAAGTCGGTGTTCAAGTCAGTTATGGCGACGATCGACAAAGGTAAGAAGCTCGATCCCGCCGTCGCAGACGCTGTCGCGTCGGCGATGAAGGACTGGGCGCTCGAGAAGGGTGCGACGCACTACGCGCACGTCTTCTACCCGCTCACCGGACTGACCGCGGAGAAGCACGACAGTTTCTTCGACCCGGTCGGCGACGGGTCGGCGCTCGCCGAGTTCGCCGGTAAGACTCTCATCCAGGGTGAGCCCGACGCGTCGAGCTTCCCCAACGGTGGCCTCCGGAATACGTTCGAGGCCCGCGGCTACACCGGCTGGGACGTCACCAGCCCGGCGTACGTACTGGAGAACCCCAACGGCAACACCCTGTGCATCCCGACGGTCTTCGTCTCGATGACAGGTGAAGCGCTTGACCACAAGACCCCGTTGCTCCGGTCTCAGCAGGCGATGGGTGCGCACGCTGAACGCATCCTCGTTCTCTTCGGGCATGAGAACATCGAGAACGTCGTGTCGTTCTGCGGTCCCGAGCAGGAGTACTTCCTGGTCGACCGCCACTTCTTCCTTGCACGACCCGACTTGCTGAATGCCGGCCGTACCTTGTTCGGGTCGAAGCCGCCGAAGGGCCAGGAATTCGACGACCACTACTTCGGCGCCATCCCCGAGCGCGTGCTCGGGTTCATGATGGACACCGAGCGTGAGCTGTTCAAGCTCGGCATCCCGGCGAAGACTCGGCACAACGAGGTCGCACCCGGACAGTTCGAGATTGCGCCGATGTTCGAGCGCGGCAACATCGCTGCCGATCACCAACAGTTGCTGATGACCACTTTCAAGACCATCGCCAAGAAGCACGGGATGGAGTGTCTGTTCCACGAGAAGCCGTTCGACGGCGTCAATGGTTCCGGCAAGCACGTCAACTTCTCGCTCGGCAACTCCGAGCTCGGCAGCTTGCTGGTTCCCGGCGACAACCCGCACGACAACGCGCAGTTCCTTGTGTTCTGCGCAGCGGTGATTCGTGCGGTCCACAAGTACAGCGGATTGCTTCGGGCGTCGGTTGCTTCGGCGACCAACGATCACCGCCTCGGCGCCAACGAGGCTCCGCCCGCGATCATCTCGATCTTCCTCGGCGATCAGCTTGCGGATGTGTTCGATCAGATCGCCAAGGGTGCGGCGACGTCATCCAAGGGCAAGGGCACGATGATGATCGGTGCGGACACGCTTCCCGTGCTGCCGACCGATCCCGGTGACCGCAACCGGACCAGCCCATTTGCGTTCACGGGCAACAGGTTCGAGTTCCGCGCGCCCGGTTCGATGCAGACTGTCAACGGCCCGATGGTCACCATCAACACGATCATGGCCGAGGCGCTCGACTACATGGCGACCTCGCTGGAGACGGCGGTAGCCGACGGCACCGATTTCGACACGGCGGTACAGAACTTGCTCACCGAGATCATCACCGAACACGGTGCGGTGGTGTTCAACGGCGACGGCTATTCGGACAACTGGCAGGTCGAAGCGGAGTCGCGTGGGCTGCCCAACCTGCGTACGACTCTCGACGCGCTTCCGGAACTCATTTCCGAGCCCGCAATGGAACTGTTCGAGAAGTACAAGGTGTTCAACCATCGTGAGATGCACAGCCGTTATGAGATCGGCTTGGAGCAGTACACCTTGACGATCGGCGTCGAGGCCCGGCTGACGCTCGAGATGGGTGCGACGTTGGTCCTGCCCGCTGCGGCACGTTTTCAGACAGAGGTTGCGCAGAACATCGCAGCCCTCAAATCGGCAGGCGTCGAGGCAGATATCGCGCCGCTCGAAGAGGTCTCGGCACCGCTGGCCGACTTGCGTGCCGCGCTCGGCGTGCTCCGCGCCGAAATCGCGGCCGAGGCTGGCGAAACGGCGTTCGACGAGGCATCCCATGCTCGTGACAATCTGCTGCCCGCAATGGCCGCTGTTCGGGCGGCGGCCGATGCCCTAGAGGGGATAGTCGCCGACGACCTTTGGCCGCTTCCGACCTACCAGGAGATGCTCTTCATCCTGTAGTCGTCCAAAGCCCGAGCGGGCTCCTGGTGCTCAATTCTGCGTCGGAACTGAACACTGGTGGCCCGCTCGGCAACGGGTCAGCGGCCCAGCCCACCACGATTGACCAGCTGGGCCGCAATGACGTTGCGCTGAATCTCGTTTGTGCCTTCGCCGACGATCATCAGCGGTGCGTCGCGGAAGTAGCGCTCAACGTCGTATTCGGTCGAATAGCCGTAGCCACCATGGATTCTGACGGCATTGAGTGCGATCTCCATCGCCACCTCGGAGGCGTACAGCTTGGCCATGCCTGCCTCCATGTCGCAGCGTTCGCCCGACTCGAATCGCTCGGCGGCATAGAGCACCAATTGTCGTGCGGCGGTGAGCTTTGTTGCCATGTCGGCGAGGTAGTTGCCGATCGACTGGTGCTTCCAGATCGGCTCCCCGAAGCTCTGGCGGTCCTGGGCGTAGCGAAGCGAGTCGTCGAAGGCGGCTTGGGCGACGCCGAGTGCGCGAGACGCGACCTGAATCCGGCCGGTCTCGAGGCCCTTCATCATCTGACCGAATCCCTTGCCGGGCTCGTCACCCAACACCGAACTGACGGGAGTGCGGTAGTCGTCGAAGGACAGCTCGCAGCTTTCGACTCCCTTGTACCCCAGTTTGGGGAGGTCACGCGACACGATCAGGCCGGGCCCGTGCTCGACCAGGAGGATACTGATCCCCTTGTGTCGAGGAGTCGCCTTCGGATCGGTTTTGCACAGCAGCGCGATCAGCTGTGAGCGGCGGGCATTGCTGATCCACGTCTTGGCGCCGGAGATGACGTACTCTTCGCCGTCGCGACGGGCGACCGTGGTCATGGCCTGCAGGTCCGACCCGCCTCCGGGTTCGGTGAGCGCCATGGTCGCCCGGATCTCGCCGGTCGCCATACGGGGCAGGTAGTGCTGCTTTTGATCGTCTGTGCCAAACGTCAGGATCAGCTTGGACACAACGGTATGTCCGCCCATGGCGCCGGCGAGGCTCATCCAGCCGCGCGCGAGTTCCTCGGTGACGCCCACATAGCACGGCATCGACACCGGTGCGTCGCCGTACGGCTCAGGGATCGCGAGACCGAAGATGCCGAGTTGCTTCATCTGTTCGATGAGGGCTTCGGGGTAAGTGTTGTTCCTCTCGAGATCGTGCACAACCAGCCGGACCTGGCGATCGACAAAGTCGCGGACTGTCTTGACGACAATCTTTTCGTCCGGTGACAGGGTCATCGTTTCTCCTCTGCCGGTCTTCCTTGCAGCCGCCTTCTTCGTGCCGACCCTAGTCTAATATAGATTAAATAACCGGCGAAAGCGATCCTGCTGGTCCCGACTCGGTCAGCGGAGAATGATGCAGGTGGTGGTTCCGTGGGCCACGAGCTTGCCGCGGCTGTCGAAGACCTTGCCCTCTGCGGTGGCAGTCTGTCGGCCGACGTGGATTACGTTGCCTTGCGCGGTCAATTTCTCGTCATCGAGCCGAACCGTACGAATGTAGTTCAACTTGAGTTCGAGAGTCGAATAGCCAACGCCTGCAGGCAGTGTGGTGTGCACCGCGCAGCCCATCACGGAATCGAGCAGGGTTGCGCAGATTCCGCCGTGCATCGTGCCGAGTGGGTTGCTGAACTCAGGCCGGGGCTTGATGGCGAAAGTGACCGCACCCTCGTCGAGCGTCTCTATCGTCATGCCGAGGAAGCTTCCGATGTTGGGTCGCGGATTTTCCTGGCTGGTCATCCATCGCAGCAGTTCCAAGCCGGACATCGACTCCGGGCTGACCTCTGTTGTTTGTGTCATGAGGGGGAGTTTAGTCGGTATTATGCCATTAAGCATATTCGAGTGATCTGAAACACGAAGGTCAGCGGCACTCACCCCGGTACGGTGCTCGGCGGGTTCGGCGTTCGTATCACGGCCTCGGGTGCGGAAGTTATGTCGACGACGCCGGTCTCGAAGTATCGGATCACTGCCGAGTCCACGATGGGTTCGCGTCGCCCGAACACGCCGTGGTCACCGCCCGCCACGGTGATCAGATGGCCACCCATCGCTGCTGCCATCTGCGGTCCGCCCGCCGGCGGTGTCCTCGCGTCGTGAGCGCTGTGTAGCAACAGCGGTCTTACGGCGAGCTTGGCGCCTGTCGGCACAACGGGTGTGGCAACCTGCCGCCATCCGATGCAGGTGATCCCGGCGCGAACGAGATCACCTGATACCGAGGGGAATCCGCTGCCGGTGACGATGTCACGGGCGGCGTCGCCAATCGCGTTCAGGTTCGGGGATACCGCGTTCTCGTTGCACGTGATCGCGGAGAACACCCAGTCGGATGTCTTGTCGTGCTTGGGGAGATCGGCAACAAACTTGAGGAAGCGCATGTTGGCAGGGTTGGCGCGATACTCCGCCATTCCTTGTGCGAGGTACGGCCATACCGACCTGGTCATCTCGGAGTAACTCGTCGCAGCGAACGTTGGACCTCCATTGATGGACAGCCGCTGGACCGTGCGGAGCGCGTTCGCCAGCCGGCCGATCTGGTCCGCGTTGAGCAGTCCGGCGAGATTCTCCAGCCCGGTTCCGCGCAGTGCCCCGAGGCCGCCGGTTCCGGGCGCGAGCGTCGCGGGTATGCCGCTGCCTTGCGCGAAGACTTGGCGAGACCACTCGTTGTAGACATCTGCTCGCGTGGCACCGAGCCCATAGATCGCGTTGTGTGCCGCTATCCAGTCGAACAGGTCGTTGAGCCGGTTCTGTTTGAGATATTGCTGCTGTGTGAACACTTCTTGCCACACCCAGGCTGGATCGAGACTCGAGTCGAGGACCAGTTTGTCGACGTGTTGCGGAAAGAGAGTGGCATAGACAGCGCCGATATAGGTGCCGGCGGAAGCGCCGAGGTAGTTGATGCGCTCTTCGCCGAGTGCGCTGCGGACCTCTTCCATGTCGCGGACAGTGTTTTCGGTAGTGATCGTCTCCGCATAACCTGGTTGCCGGGCTTCGCATTCGGCTTTGTCGGTCAGGCCGGGCACGCTGAGCGAGTTGAGGGCGGACGGCGCGCCGAAAGGCCTGCAGTCCAATGGAGTCGACCATCTCAACCCCCGGGGTTGAACGGCGATGAGGTCGAACTGGTCCGCCAGCTCGGACGGAATGCGCGTCCCCACGATCGCCCAATAGCGCAGCGCATCCCCGCCGGGGCCACCCGGATTCGCGAAGATAACCCCGCGGCGACGGTCCGGGTCGCCTGCGGCGATCCGGCTGACGGTGACCGTGATCCGGGGCCCGTCCCGACGCGAATAGTCGAGCGGAACTTGGATTGTCGCGCACTGCGCACCGGACGACGGGTCGACATTCGCGTCAGCCGGGCAGGCGCCCCAATCCAATGCACCGGCGGGTGTAGCGGAGGCGGACGCCGGGAGCACTGCGAGTGCGAGCGATGCACACGCGGTCGCAACGCCAAGGTGGGTGCGCATCAGCCGGCGATGTCGATCGCTTGCCACACTCGGTCCGCAGTCATCGGCAGTTCGTGAAGCCGCACACCGACGGCGTCACGGATCGCGTTCGCAATGGCTGGAGCAACAGGGTTGTAGGGCGATTCGCTCATCGACTTTGCGCCGAATGGACCCAAGGCATCGTAGGTATCGGCGAAGTAGACCTCGGTTCGCGGTACATCGGCGAACTGGGGGAGATGATAGTGACGCAGTGTCTTCGTTATCACCGAACCGGCTCCGTCGAGTCGAACCTCCTCGTAGAGCGCTGTGCCGATCGCTTGTGCGACACCGCCTTCCACCTGACCACGGCATTGCTGCGGGTTCATCACCGTGCCGGCGTCGGCGGCCTGCACGGACTGCAGAATCTGGACCTGCCCGGTGTCGGTATTCACCGCAACCCGGACGGCGTGGACGTTGAATGCCACCGAACGTGGGCTACCGCCGTGACTTCCAGCTGCCTTCAACGAGCCCCCCGCGGCCTCCAGTACCTCTGCAAACGTCACGATCTGTGGCCCGCATTGCACGCCGTCCCGACACAGGACGGCGTTCGGTTCACCCGAAATGCGCACGGCTGCTTCAATAATCTGCTGTTGCAGCAAGATCGCCGCAGAGTGCAGAGATTTGCCTGCGACGGTCGTTCCTGCTGATCCGAACGCACCGGTGTCGAATGCCGCACCGTCGGTGTCGGATTGGCGAATTCGGATGCGGTCCGGACCGGTGCCCAGCACGCTGGCCGCGATCTGTGTGTGGACGGTGGTTGTGCCGTTGCCGAATTCTGCAGTGCCGACATCGATGTCGTAATGTCCATCAGCGCGCAGTTCGACAGAGGTCTCGGCCCGATGCCCGAACGGTGGGATCGTGCCGATCATGGCGATGGCCATTCCTTCACCGGTATGCCACTGCTTTCCGGTGGGTGCCTCGATTCCGTTGCCCTCGCGCAACGCGGCCTCGGCAAGGTCGAGGCACTGGTCGAGGCCGTAGCTGCCGAACTGCAGGTCCCCGTCATCGACATGTGCGTCGACGAAGGGATCGCCGGGAATCACGACGTTGCGCCGCCGCATCTCGAACGGATCGATCCCCAGCTCGCGCGCCAATTCGTCTATGGCCGAATCGATCCCGAAGATCACCTGCCCGAGCCCGTACCCGCGAAACGCTCCCGAGGGGAGATTGTTCGTATAGACGGCTTCGGCGTCGACTCGCTTGTTCGGTGACCGATAGATCGCCATGGACTCCCCGACCGAGTGGAACAGCACACCGGGGCTGTGGTTGCCGTACGCGCCGGCATCCGAGAGCACGTCGATCGCGAGCGCTGTCAGCGTCCCGTCGGCTGTCGCGCCGACAGTGACGTCTATCCGCATCGGATGGCGACACGGTACGACCGTGAACTCGTCGGTGCGGGTGTACTCGAGCTGAACAGGTCGCCCAGTGCGCAGAACGGCAACAGTCACCAGATCTTCGGTCAGGAGTTCTTGTTTGCCACCGAATCCGCCGCCGACCCGGGCGGTGAAGACACGGATATCCGTGGGCGCAAGACCGAAAATGTGACACAGCTCGTCACGGACGAGATAGGGGACTTGGGAACTGGTTCGAAGGACGAGCCGGTCGTCCTCGTCCTTCCAGCCGATCGTGCAATGTGTTTCGAGGTGCGCATGCGCGATGCGTTGTGTCCGCCACGTCCCCCGAACAACCTTGTCCGCAGCAGCGATGCCGGCGGCGATATCGCCGACCTCGCCATTCACACGCCCGACGATGTTCCTCGACGTATCGACGATTCGTGACGGCGCATCCTTGTCGGCGTGCAGGAGCGGCGCGCCGGGTTTGCGCGCTTCCTCTGGGTCGAAAACTGCTGGCAAGACCTCATATTCGACGACTATGCGGCGACAGGACTCCCGCGCTGCGTCGAGACTTTCGGCAACCACCGCCGCCACTCGCTGCCCTCGGAATCGCAGAGTCGAGTCGAGTACCCGCGCGTCGTCGGGGTCTGCCATTCGATCCTCGTGCCTGGCAGTCGAGAAAAGGACATCGGGGCTGTCGCGGTGGGTCAGAACACAGTGGACACCGGCGACGGACTCGGCCGCCCACGTGTCGATCGACAGGATTCGGGCGTGTGAATGCGGGCTGCCGAGCACCGCGATGTGCAGCAGGCCCGCGGGCGCGGTATCGAGTGTGTAGGGCTCGCGACCGGTTACGATGCGGGTACCTGCCGGCGCTGACCACGAGCGGCCGTATGCGGGCCCGTCGGTGGCGGCTTCCACATTCACAACGCCGCGGATACCGTCCTCGATCGCGCGATATCCCGTGCAGCGGCAGATGTTTCCTTTCAGCTTGTGCGGCAGGTCGTCGAGATCTGGCGCCGTGAAGGTCGATGCGGTGACAACCATCCCCGCTGTGCAGAAACCGCATTGAAACCCCGCGGCAGCGACGAACTGTTTCGCGACAGGGTGCGGCTCCGCTTCGGTACCGAGTCCTGCTGCCGTCGTCACTTTCGATTCTGCGGCTCGAAACGCAGGAAAGACACACGAGTGCACAGGCTTTCCGTTCACGAGTACGGAGCAGGCTCCGCAGTCACCCGCGTCGCAACCCTTCTTCACCTCGAAATGCCCCTCCGCACGCAACAACGTGCGGAGGCATTGGCCTGGCCGTGCAGCTGCCTCGATCGGCTCTCCGTTGACTTCGAACTTCATCGGAGTTCCTCCAGAACTTCTTGCGCGAGAACGCCACTGACGTGGCGGCGCCAATCTGGGGAACCGTGCGGATCGTCGAACCAGGCATCGACTCCGGCCAAAGCCGAGGCGATGTCATCGACATTCGGCAGCGCGTCGAAGCGGAGCTGAAACGGTCGTGTGGTCGCGGCGGTGACGGTCAGGACGAATTCGTCTGCCGCCGAACGGCGACCGATGACGACCGAACCCGACCGGCCGAGGGGCGCAAGCGCCACCTTGCGAAATGCAGTGGCACTGCATAGCGAATCGACAGGAACTGCAATGCTCCGCAACACATCCCCGTGCTGCAGGACATTCGATCCTGCCCCGGTCACGAATTCGGTGATTCGTACGTCGTAATCCGTGCCGTCCGGCGCCCACACGGTTGCTGTCGCGTCGAGAGCGGCGAGCAACGAGATCATCGCCCCGGCAGGAAGTGACAGGCAGACGTTCCCACCGACCGTCGCCGTGTTCCAGATCTTCTCGGATGCAAGCAGGGCCGAGCAGCACTGCCGGAACAGTGGCGTCGCCGCCCACGATGCGGGGTATTCCCGATCGACCAGATCGGCCAGCGTGCACGTGGCCGCGATCTTCAACCCGCTCGGATCCTCCGTGAGCGCCTGCCAGTCCAATGTCGTGATGTCCACGAGCGTGGTGAGGTGATCCTGGGGCTCCGAGAAGAGCCACGTGCCGCCGGCCAGAACCGGGGTGTTCGGACCGACCCTCGCTAGGTCCGCGCGACTACGCGCGCTGACAACGTCGGAGATGGTATCGAGATCCATTGCGCTCAAACAGCCTTCGCGGCGGATGTGGTCATGTGCCCTCCCACCTAATTTTTACACGACGAGCTCGGTCAGGTAGGTGCAAGCGGGTAGCAACCGAGTACGTCGTGGGGGTCAATTCGGTCCCGCAGTGACCGCAACCGCGCGAGGTTTCCGCCGTACGCGGCTTCGATTTCGGTCTCCGTTTCGGGGAAGCCGGGCCGCACCTCGACGCTGTACACGCCGGTCACGTGTGGACTCAGTGTGCTGACCGTGTCGCCTGCCCACGACATGCACGCAGCGCCGTCGTCGGGATCGGACCAGATGGCGTTGAGTGGGATGTTCCATTCGCTATCGCGGCCCCAGAACGCCGTTTCGTCGTCGGCCACATCTGCCAAAGCGCCGCCGGTGTGCTGGAAATCGATCCTGCATGCCCGCGTCGGTGCCGATCGGATGTGTTCGGCCATAGCCTCAGCAACGTCGGAATCGAGGGTGGGCCCGACGAAAACGGCTTTCCCGAAGAACGAGCCGCGGACGTCTCCCGGCCCGGGCAGTTGGATCGGTTCGGGGTCTCGACCGCCCGCGCCGGGGATGGCGAACTCCGGCAGACCTGCCAGGTAGCGCCCCGCCATTTCGGATCGGTACAACACATCGTTCTTCGTCCCTGCCGCGACGGCGCTCGCCGCGGCGCGCGCTCGATCGGTGGCCTGGCTGTCCGGGCTCGAGCACGCCGTGTAGACGAGCAGGACCGGCTCGTTCGGCGAGAGGTCGGTATAGCCGAGCACGACGCCCATCGTCGTATCGCGTGGGAGTTCGGGAGCGATGCGGAAATACTCGCCGAGCGCGTCGAGGCCCAACACCATGCGGTCGACCCACACCGGCCCCAATGTGTGCGAGCGGAGCACCGCTGAGGTGACGACGCCGAATGCGGGTGCGCAGCCGCGCACGGCCCACCACAGTTCGGCCTCCGCTCCGGTGCTGGCATCGGATAGGCGGACGACGTCTCCCGACGGAGGTACCAGTTCCACTTCGACGAGATGATCGAGAGTCAGTCCGACGCTGCGGGTCAGGTAGCCGACTCCACCGCGGGTTGCGAGACCGAATCCGGCGTGGCCGACTATCCCGACTGGCACAACTCGGCCTGCCGGAGCGAGGGCCTCGAGCATGGTGGCAACCCGTGCCCCACCGCCGACGACCACCCGATCACCTTCGGGGCGTGCGGAATTCAGATGTGCGGAGAGGTCGAGCATGACGGCCCCGTCGGCGACGCAATTCGAACTCAACCCCCCGCCGCGGACGGTCACCGCGCTGCGTGTCTCGGTGGCGACTCGCATCACAGTCGACACGTCTTCGACCGAGGCGGGTTCCACAACACAGGAGGGATGACGTTTCGCCGCGTCAGGAAAGAAGACCCGGCCCAGCGCGTTGAGATAGCCGTCGGTCGCGGGGCGATGGACACGGGGGCCGAGCTCGGACTGCAAGCGGTCGACGCACTCGGAGGACCGTTGCGCGGCGTCGGTCGTCATCGATTCATCTTGGCAGGATCGGTCGCGGGCGGGACCGGTATTCCCGAGCCGGTTCGCGGCCGGCGCATGTCGCGTTCGTCGCTCGGAGTGTCGACGTCTCGGCCCGACGCGAGATCACCGCATTCGACGTTCGCCACGTCGTGGGCCGCAAGGTAGGCGCGCGCGCCCTGATCGCCCTCGGCGCCCGCGAGGACCCCCGCCCAGTGATCTCGACCGATCAGGACGGGATGGCCGGGAACTCCTTGGTAGGTCGCTCTGCCCAGCACGGCACTGCTCGACGGCAAGGCGTTGAGTACTCGGTGCACTACGTCGTGACTGACGTCGGGGAGATCGACCAGCATCACGAGCGCGGCGTGCGCATCGGACGCCTGCAGGCGCTGTAGGCCCACCCGAAGTGACTCACCGAGACCCAATTCCCAGTGCAGCGCCCGCACGACGTCGCCGTCCGTCACCATCGGCGCCGCTGTGTCCCAGCCAGCGCCGAGCACGACGGTGATCGAGTCGCATCCGCCGTCGCGAAGCTTGTGAATTCCGGCACTGACGAACGGCTCGCCCGACGGGAGTGTCACGAGCGCTTTCGGGATCCCCATCCGGCGTCCGGCACCCGCGGCGAGGAGCAAACCCGTCACCGTCATCGTTCGCCTCCCTTGCGCTCTGCCAGTTTAGGTCAGTTGCCCAACTTCGAGCGCTGTCTCAGCACGGACAATTCAGGCCCCGATTCGACTGCCGAAAACTCGAAGATGAGCGCCACAACCTATAGTCTTAGCGCCCGGTGGGGGAGGCGCCGAACCGCGACAGAGTTCAGAGGTCAAATTGCCGTATCCCGAATATGATGTCGAACTCAAGAGCCGCGTCCAACGCCTCTTGAGGTTCCTCGGCGAGGTCGTCAAATCTCGCACCAAGCCGGTCCTGAGTTTCGACCGCCACGAAAAGGTCGAGTGGCTTTATCGCACCGACCGCGTGACGCAGGTCGATGTCGGCGTCGCGCAGGGTGGAATCGTCATGCGCGCGCCGCGGGTCACCGTCGAAGATCCGCCGGAGCTTCCCCTCGTGCTGCACGGGTGGATCGACCGCCGGATCCAGTTCGACAGCAGCAATCGCGATCTGGAATTGAAGTTGTCGAGCTCCCATGGCGCCGACTCGGAGCAAGAATTCGATGTCACGCGGGCCTACGAGGTTCGGCGAGCATTCGACACCTACCTTCCGCGATGGCGGGAGTGGGCGAACTCCAACCGCGAGAGGCGTCCGTACGCGGCGCTCTATTCGTCGTTGCAGATGATCATGCAAGAACTCGCGGCGCAGCCCGAGTCGCTGGAACTGGTCGTTGCGTCGGGGTTGCTCGCCCTGCAAGGCAACGGGCCGGGGAACGATATTCGTACGCACCTCGTCACGCAGGCGGCGAGCGTCGACCGCGACGCCCGGACGGGCGATCTGATCGTGCGGTTGCTTCCGTCGACGCGGCCGCGACTCGAAGACTCGCAGCTTTTCACGGGTCTCGACGTATTCGATTCGTCGGGAGCGATGACGTTGCAGGAGCGGCTCCAAGAAGTTGCCACGTCGCCGCTGAGCGAGACCGTGCCGATGTTCCTCAAAGAGTGGGCACCGCGCGCGCTGCGCACGCCGATCGAGGTCTCCGACAATGTCGAGCCGCCGGTCGAGCAGGCCGATGCCACGCTGACACTGTCGCCTGCATTGATTTTGCGGAAGCGGGGGGCATTCGCGCTCGTCGAGTACTACGAGCAGATGATCGCCGAACTCGAACGTGACGAGACGACCGTGCCGCTCGGTCTTGCTCAGCTGGTCGACGCCATCGAACCGGCCGACCGGTTGACCTGGCTGGAACGCACCGGCGCCACCGCTGCGGCAGACCTCGCCGAGGATCCACTGTTGCCGCTCGCGACCAACGCCGAGCAATCGCAGATCCTCGAGCGGATGGGCCGCGACAGCGGCGTGGTCGTGGAAGGCCCACCGGGGACCGGTAAGACCCACACGATCGCGAACCTCGTTTCGGCATTGCTCGCGAGGGGACAGCGTGTGCTCGTCACCAGTGAGAAGGCTCAGGCGCTGCGGGTACTGCGGGACAAGCTGCCGCCAGAAATGCAGGAGCTCTGCGTTTCCCTCACGGACCTCTCGCCCGCCGGCTCGGATGTTCTCGGGCGCAGCGTCGCAACGATTGCCGACCGGAAGTCGTCCTACAACGAGTTCAGCGAACACCAGAAGATCGACGATCTCGAGGCGCAGCGAACCGAAGCGCTCCACAAGCGCTCCTACTTGCTGGAGCAAGTGAAGGCACTTCGCGAATCGGAGACTTACCACCACAAGCCTGTCGCCGACGGGTTCGAGGGGACGGCCGCTGCGATCGTCCGCAAGGTCAAGGAACTGCAAGACAAGTGTCAGTGGTTGCCGGGTCCGCTGCTGACTAACCAACCTCCGCTCAAAGGCGCGGAGCTCGAGGAAATACGCCGGCTGACCGCGTCCGGGACACCTGAACGCGCGCTTCGTCGGCACCAGACGCTGCCGCCGCTCGACGGGATTTTGACCACTGGGGCCGAGCTCGAACGGCTCTGCGTGCGCGCATCTGCCACCGTGACAACCGATTCTCCGCAGTCGGCACGATTGATCGAACTTCTCGATGGTGTCGACTCCGAGACCGCGTACGAGATCCGGCGGCTCTGCACGGAATTGCAGGCGGCTGCTCACGACGTCTGCGAACTCGATGCGCATTTCCATGGGCTCGCCGAGAATGTGCTGTCGGGTAAAGCGCCACATCTCTGGAATCGGTTGGACGGACTGCAACCGCTCGTCGAGACGGCGGCGACGGCGGACCACTACATCGGCTCTCACGACGTGCATTCCTCGGTCATGAGCCGGCCTGCGTTAAACGCGTTGGGTGCGTTCGCGGTGGCGCTGGAATCCGGCACCGTGTGGAAGAAGCGTTGGCGTAAAAGCGAATACCAGAAGGCCGTAGAAGCGCTCGACGTCGCCGGTACGGTCGACGGAACCCCCGCGACGACGGCACCAGCGGTGCGCCTCGTGACCGAACACGTGCGTGCGTTCGACGCAGCGCACACCGCCGCGGCGTTGTTGGCAGATGTTCGGATTCCCATTGCGATGGACGCGTCCCGCGCTGTCACGATCAACGACCTCGAGCTGACGATTACCAAGATCGCGCGCGTCAAAGCTCTCCGCGTCGCGCGAGATGCCTTGGTGCACAATCTTTCTGCACTGTCACCCGATGCTCCGCGGATGCACACTCTCGCCGATGCGATGGCTGTCGCCGGCGCAGCGGGTGCCATCACGGTCCGGACCGACGTGGCAAATGCGAGGGCCGAACTGGACGCGATGGTCACTCGGTTGTCCGCTGAGGTCGATGGGGGACCGTCGCCGGAGGGCGCCGCGTTGGTCGCGGCTCTCAGCCATGCCGACAGTGCGGCATTAGCAACGGTGCTCGGGAACTATGCCAAAGCTCGTGTTGGGCAGCATGATCAGCTGCTCCTCGACGAATTGGTTGCTCGGCTAGCTCCCGTAGCCCCTGCGGTCTGCGATCTCACACAGAAGACCGCGGGCGATCCCAAGTGGGACGAGATGAGTTGGCAGCTGTGGGACTCCTGGGCATGGCGCCGAGCGCGCCAGTGGGTGACCGAGCAGCATCGACCGGGTAAGGAGCACGAGCTCGAATCTGAGGTCAACGCTGTCGATGCCGACATCGCGCACCTCACGGCTCGGCTCGCTGCCGCGAAGGCATGGCGCAACTGCCTCGAACAGATGACCGCCAGCGAAGTGCGGGCACTGCAAACGTATCGCGAACACATCTCGAACATCGGAGCTGGAGCCGGCAAGTACGCCGAAACCTATCGCAGCGCAGCACGATCCGCGATGCGAGAGGCGCAGGGAGCAGTGCCCGCGTGGGTCATGCCGCTGCAGCAAGTACTCGCATCGATTCCACCGGTGGCCGGGAGCTTCGATGTCGTGATCGTCGACGAAGCAAGTCAGGCCGATATCACTAGCCTGTTCCTGCTGTGGCTCGCACCGCGCGTGATCGTCGTCGGTGACGACAAGCAGTGCGCGCCAGCCGAAGTCCTGACCGCTGGCACGTTGGAGGACGTGTTCACGCGACTGGAAACCTACCTGCCGGATCTCCCCGAGCATGTGCGCGCGACGTTGACGCCACGGTCGAGCCTCTTCTCGATGCTGCGGACACGATTCGGCCAAGTCGTCCGGCTGCGTGAGCATTTTCGTTCTATGCCGGAAATCATCAATTGGTCCAGCCAGGAGTTCTACGGCGACCTGCCGCTCGTACCGGTACGGCAATTCGGAGCAGATCGCCTGCTCCCGTTGCGGCACACGTACGTTCCGTTGGCTACGACGTCGGGAAAGGGTCCGACGCTGGTCAATCACGTCGAGGCGATGGCGATAGTCGAGCAACTCGTCGAGTGTCTCGCGGATCCCCAGTATGTGGGTAAGACGTTCGGTGTTGTTGTGTTGCAGGGGCAATCGCAGGTGGACCTGATTCGTCAGGAACTCGTCAAGCGGATCGACATCGAGCAGTGGGAGCAGCGTCGGCTGCGGGTCGGTACGCCGCCCGATTTCCAGGGCGATGAGCGCAGCGTGGTGTTTCTCTCGATGGTCATCTCCCCGGAACGGAGCTTCGCGAGTCTCTCGGCCAACCAGTTCAAGCATCGGTTCAATGTTGCGGCGTCGCGCGCGCAGGACCAACTGTGGCTGTTTCACTCGGTCACGCTCGATCAATTGATGCGGGCTGATCTGCGAACGTCGTTGCTGAGCTACATGACGTCGACGTCACCCGCTCCCGCCGAACCGATGCCGGAGAACGTCAGTCGCGATGTCCGCACCCCGCCATTCGACAATCTGCTGGAACAGCGAGTGTTCAGCGACATCGCGGAGCGCGGATATCACGTCAATTCCCAAGTGGAAGTGAATAATCGGCGTATCGACCTCGTTGTGACCGGTGGTACAGCGCGGATGGCCGTCGAATGTGACGGCGACGCATTCCAATCGACCCCGTTGCAGCGAATCTCCGATCTCGAGCGCGAACAGGAACTCAAGCGGTGCGGTTGGACCTTCTGGCGGGTACGTGAATCCGAGTACTACCTCGACCGGGCAGCAGCGATGTCCAGCCTGTGGGAGACGCTCGCCAAAGTCGGCATCGCGCCGAACGCGGTAAATCTCGAAGGTATCGCTGTCCCGTCGGGATCATGGACGCCGTTGGCCGTCGTCGAATCCGATGCGACAGTGGAGGATTCACCAGCGGTTGCGAAGAGTATTCCGATGCCCGAGTACGGGAAGCACGCCGCACCGGAACCCCCTAAAGATCTCAGCGGGTAAAGAAGCGGCGGGGCTGTGTGTCAGCCCGCCGTCGGTGAATCGAGTCGGACTCGTTTGGCCATACTATGCCGAGGGGCATAGTACAATTGCCGGATGGGTAGGCGTTCTGATGGTCGGCAAAAAATGCTCGAAAGCGCGTCCGAGCTATTCCGCGAACGGGGGATAGCCGGTACCGCGCTGGCTGATGTGATCGAGCGGAGTCAGGCGTCGAGGGGATCCATCTACCACTTCTTCCCGGATGGCAAGGCGCAACTTGCGGAGGAGGCAACTGCTCAGGCTGGGCGGTTGATGGGAACTATGATCACGAATCTCGTGACTGCCCAGGGCCCTGTCGCCGCGGTCGGCACATTCGTCGACTTTTTCCGGCAGCAGTTGATCGAGACCGACTTCGAAGCTGGTTGCCCTGTTGCTGCCGCTGCGATGGAGTCTGGCGAAGCCCTCGGCGCACGCAACATGGCGGGTGAATCCTTCGCATCGTGGGAAGCGGCTTTGTCGACGGCCTTGTGGCAACACGGGGTCACGCGCGATCGGGCAGCGTCGGTCGCCACCCTGTCGATTGCGGCTATCGAAGGCGCGCTCATATTGGCTCGTGGACAACGCGATCTGGGTCCGCTCGATCGTGTTGCCAGTGAGCTCGCCAGCTACGCGACGATAGTCCTCGCCGACTGAGTCTGCCGTATGACGGTTGGCATGGAATGCCCGACGGGCTTGGAATAGACTGTGATGCGCATCACGTCCTGAACTTCAGGTCGGCGACTGAACAGACCATGTGCGGAGGCGCGTCATGACGCAATCGGTAGACCACGACTTCGGTTCACTGAGGTCCGCAATGGTCGGATCCGTCTTCGCCCCAGACGATGCGGGTTACGACGAGGCGCGGTCGATCTGGAATGGGGACATCGATCGCCGACCGGCGGTGATCGCTGCGTGCCTGTCGCCGGGCGACGTTGCTGCGGCCCTGGCATTTGCGCGTGATCAAGCCCTCGAGGTTTCTGTTCGCGGCGGTGGACACGCGTACAGCGGGACATCGGTGTGCGACGGCGGAGTCATGATCAATCTCAGCGGGCTGAATCAGGTGGTCGTCGACTCGGCTGCGAAGCGAGCGCAGGTCGGCGGCGGCGCGACGATGGCGGACTTGGATGCCGCGACTCAAGGTTATGGGTTGGCCGCGCCAGGTGGCGTCATCAGTCATACCGGCGTCGGCGGCCTGACCCTTGGTGGCGGAATGGGCTGGCTCACGCATCTGATGGGACTGTCGATCGACAACATGGTTTCCGCAGAGGTAGTGCTAGCCGACGGACGTGTCGTGCGTGCGTCCGACACCGACCATCCGGACTTGTTCTGGGCGTTGCGAGGCGGCGGCGGAAACTTCGGCGTAGTCACCGAGTTCGAATATCGCCTCGAAGACGTCGGGCCCGAAGTGCATCTCGGACTGTTCTTCTGGGCACTCTCCGACGGCGCAGTTGTACTGCGCCTGAGCCGCGAGTTCATTCCGACCCTGCCGCAACGGTCCGGTGTCCTGGTTGGCGTCGGATTGTCCGCGCCGCCAGCGCCATTCGTTCCCGAGCAGTTCCATTTCGTACCCGGCTACGCGTTGATAGTTGCCGGTTTCGGCACCGCGGAAGAGCATGCTGCGATGGTGGCGCCGATACGCACTGCGCTGCCACCGCTTTTCGAGTTCGTGACGCCGGTCCCATACTGCGGACTCCAAGCAATGCTCGACGAGTCCGCACCCTGGGGCGTGCACGGCTACGAGAAGGCCCTCGACATCGACGACTTCTCCGACGAGGTAATCGCTGTCCTCACCGAACATGCGGGCAAGAAGACCTCGCCGCTGTCGTTCATGCCGGTATTCCGGCTCGACGGCGCGTTTTCAGCGGTCGGCGAGGCCGACACCGCGTTCGGTGGCTCCCGCGCTCCGCACTACGTATGCAACATCGAGGCGGCCGCTCCAGATGCGGACGTGCTTGCCGTTGACCGAGCATGGGTGCGGACGGCATGGGAGGCCTTGCGCCCCTTGGCTTCCAACACCGGTGGGTATATCAACTTCATGGCTGATGCCGATCAAGAGCGGGTGCGCGAATCCTA
The DNA here is from genome assembly GCA_038256175.1 of Mycobacteriales bacterium. Lineage (GTDB taxonomy): Bacteria > Actinomycetota > Actinomycetes > Mycobacteriales > Mycobacteriaceae > Antrihabitans. The sequence continues at coordinate 4,448 of JBBSKP010000008.1, read as the reverse complement.
CGGGCCGGCGAAGTACGACAGGCTCGCCCGTATCAAGTCGGAATACGATCCCGGCAACGTCTTTCACCGCAACGCCAACATCAAACCCAGCTGAGCGCGGAAAGTTCTGTCACAAAGCTGGTTTCGGCCTCGAAGTCGAGGGCATTCGGCACGCGGCGATCGTATCCAATTTGGACGAGAGCATGGAGAGGTAATCTCGGGCGCGAGAGATGTAGGGGTCTGGCGATGACGGTGTCGAATGAGGTTTCGGCGCATCCCAAGCTGATCGTGGCGGCGGTATCGGTTGCGCTGTTCTGCGTGCAGATCGACTACTTCGCGTGGCCCCAAGCGCAGCAATCTTGGTGGGATGTCGTGTGCTGCAAGGCGTCGGCGCGGCACTCATACTTCCGGTGTCGGTGAGCGTCCTTACCAACGCCTTTCCTGCCGTGCAGGCCAGTCGCGCTATCGGGGTGAGTTACGGCATTGCGGGACTGGGAAATGCTGCGGGCCCGCTCGTGGGCGGGTTCTTGACCGACATAGCGTCGTGGCGGTGGATCTTCTGGGTGAACGTCCCGCTGACTGTCGTGGCGTTCGTCCTCGGCTCGCTCGTGATCGCGGAGTCCTCGGACAGCAACGCACTTCGCAGACTTGATATCACCGGATTAGCCTGCCTCACAACTGGTATCGCGTTACTCACGCTCGCATTCGATCGTGCGTCGTCGTGGGGATGCTTGTCGATCGGCACTGTCGCGGTGTTCGTGACGTCGGCGGTATTGCTCCGGGTTTTCGTTGTGGTGGAGCGCCGAGTCCGCTGGCCGTTGGTCGACCTGACTCTGGCTCGAAATCTGCGTTTCACGGTACTGGTCGCGGCAGGTACGGTCGCGAACATTGCTTATGCGGTAACGATATTCGGGTCGACTCTGTACCTGCAGCAGGTTCGGGGGCTCGACCCGCTCGCGGCCGGCTTGGTCTTTCTGTGCCCGTCGGCCGGCGCTGCGCTGGGCGGGCCGCTGTCTGGACGCCTCGCGGCGCGCAACCCACCGATTCTTGTCATGGGGTTCGGCTGTGTGGCAGCAGCTTTGGCTCTCGCGGCGCTGTCGTCCGTTGCCAGCGGACCCCTCTATCTCGTTGCGCTCACGCTGTGCGGATTCACGATGGGCCTCGTATTTGCGTTTACTACTGTCGCGACCCAAACGACGGTACAGCCGGAGCGCGCCGGCGAAGCCGCAGTAGTCGCACTGACCTCGCTCGCCACGTTGGGCGGCGTCGGCGTTGCAGTTAGTGGTACGACCTTCGAGTTGCTTCAACGCGGAGGCCTATCGATCGGCGCCGCAATCGACCGGGTGTTCCTTGTTCTCGCAGCGGGATTGCTCGTTGTGGGGTTTGGGGTCCTCGCGGTCAGAAGGACGGGAGAAAAGTAGCGTCCGCTGCCGCGCTCGTCTTGTTGACCGGCGGTTGCAGCAGCGACAGCGACACAGCGAAGTCGAGTCAGTCCGAGGCAGATGCTGCGTACAACGAATACAAGGCGGCGGGCACGGTGTTCGACTGCACGACCGCGTTCGGTGATCTCGACTCCGCTCACATTGCCAACGACGTACCAGGCCAGCACGCAGCCGCAAGTGCCTATCGAGACATTCTGGCGCGCTGGAATGAACGCGTGCAAGCGATTTCGTTCCCCGAACAAGCACAGGATGCAGCACAGAAGTTGCACGAGATCACCCTGCTCGAACTCGACGATATCGCTGCCGCGACAACGCCCGAGAACGCTACTAGGTTGGTGTGGCGGATCTTCGTGGATGACTGGAAGAGTCTCGTCGCCAGCGACGACCTCACGGCAAGTCTCGGCCACAAACCGTCGAAAGCGCGTATCGCCGGGGACGAACTCGGGCTGGCTCGAAGCGAGAACAACCGGGTGAATGCCGAGATCGGACCGCTCTTCAACGCGGCGGTGCAACGGCAGCCTGCCAGCGGCCATTGCTACCAACAAGATCGACAAGCGTGCCTTGCGGATGTACCTGGCGGCCATCGACAGCATCGATTTCCCCACTGAGGTTGCCGACAAAGTCGCCCGACTCAAAAAGAACGTTGAAGCTGCAATCGAATTCGACAGCAGGTGGCTGTAGCGACCACTGCCGACATCGTGTTGGCGCCGCCCGAGGGCGGGCCGACCGCCAAAGCCGAGCAATATGGATCCCGCGCAACCGGGTCCCGACTGCGACAAGACACCCACCCCAACGGAATCTGCGCCGCCGACGCCTTGATCGACATAAGCGGCACCTGATCGCCCACTCGTTGCGCCGCTCGACCGGATTCGGTTGACGCGAAGCAAGAGTGGGCGATGCGGTGCCGGCGCGCTAGCTATTGGCCGTATACCTGCTTGCCGGCCAGGTAGGTGGCGCGGACCTCGAGGTTGGCGATCTCCTCAGGCGCGACCGTGCGCGGGTCGGCCGAGAGCACGACCAAGTCGGCGTACTTGCCGACCTCCAGGGACCCGACAATGTCGTCGGCGAACAACTGCCACGCTGCGTTTATCGTCTGAGCCCGGATTGCCTGCTCGACGGTCAGGCACTCCTGGGGCGCGAGAACCCGGCCGCTTGGCGCGGTACGCGTGACAGCCACGCTGATGTTGCGCAGCGGCTCCTCGGGAGTAACTGGCGGATCGTTGTGCAGTGAAACCCGGATACCGCTGGCCACTGCCGTGCCGACCGGCATCCAGATCGGTCCATGCTCCGGGCCGAACAGTCCGTCGACGAGCACATCACCCCAGTAGTGCAGATGGTCGACGAAGAAACTGCACGTAATGCCAAGGCGGAAGGCGCGTTCCATCTGGTCGCGGCGCATCGCGCCGCAGTGCTCCAGGCGAAGTCGGTGATCATCTCGCGGATGTTCGCTCAGGACCTCGTCGTAGATATCGAGAATCGTGTCGAGAGCGACATCCCCATGAGCGTGGCAGGCCAGCGGCCACCCGAGCGGGAAGTAGGCATGCACGATCTCTCGCAACTGCTCAGCGGTGTAGTTCGCATGGCCACAGGAACCTGGTTCGACACCGATCGATCGGGTCGCGTCGGTGTCGAGGTATGGGAACGACAGGTCGATGTTGCCAACCCAAGGCGAACCGTCGACCCAGATCTTGATCCCGACCTGACTGAGCAGGTCATCGCCGTTGAGCGGGGTCATTTCGGTAGTCATCTCCGGCGTGGAGACCTCATAGAGCCGCAAGCGCACGCTCAACGCGCCCGCAGCGCTCATCTGCTCCAGAACCGGCCGGAAGGTCGGGCTGAACGCCATCTCTGAGCACATCGTCAGCCCCGCCTTGTTCAGCCGAGCACATTCCTCGCGCAGCAGCGAAGGGAAGGCGGCGGCATCCCCCATCGCGCCCTCGAGCAACGGAAACACCGCACCGGTCTCGTAGGCCTTTCCGTCCAGCTCACCGTCCGCGTCGCGGCCGAACTGCGCGCCTTTCGGATCCGGAGTGTTGCGATCGAGTCCGGCCAGTTTCGCAGCCACCGAATTGAAGTACGCCAGGTGACCCGAGTTGTGCAGAATGACCAGTGGGCTGTCGGGCGACATCTCGTCGAGCGACGCCAACGTCAATTCCGGGAGCCCCGCTTGCAGTAGCGGGTCCCAGCCGTTCAGATATGCGCCTTCCGTCCCGCGCCGGGCAATCTCCTCGGCGACGGCGGCCGTCACCTGCTCAGCAGTCGCCAATGTAACCGGTCGAATATCGACGATGCGGTCGGACAATACGACTGCCTCCGCCAAAGGGTGACCGTGCGCCTCGATGAGACCGGGCATCAAGCACGCGTCGCCGATATCGATCACCTCGGTCGAGTCGCCGACCCATTCCTGAAGTTGCTCACGCGGCCCCACCACGACGAGACGGCCGTCCGCGACTGCTACGCCATCCGCGGTCGGCTGAGCATCATCGACGGTCAGTGTGTTGCCAAAGATTACGAGGTCAGCGGTGGGCATCCGGGCTCCAAACCAATCGACGGCGAATCAGATGTGATCTTGCTCAGTATGCACAAATCGGGCATCGAGCCGAGGGGGTTTCGAGTCGTGTTGTCGTTCGCCAAAACGTGCGCTCATCGAAATTACCTGCGTACGCACTCCGCATTATGTACACAACGAGATTCGGGTGATTCACAGTTTCCGGTGCGCCACCCCTGCTCTCAGGACAATTCGTCGGCGGCGATGACAGCAAGCTCTCGGGTCGTCTTGTTGAGGTTCTTTTGCAGGCCCAGCTTCGCCAGGCTGGACAGCGGTCGAGCCAGCTTTCCGAGAATCTCGACTCCGATCCGCACCCGAGTACGTTCTGGCGCAATGGAATCGACGCTGAACGTCAGCCGTGCGTCTGCCCCGTATGTGCCATGTGCGAAGAGTGCGAATTGCCGGTTGGGCGTGTTCTCGGTGACCGTCACCATGACGGTGTCGTAGATACCGAGGTGGCCCAGTCGTTGCCGAAACTG
>JBBSKP010000007.1:0-55943 GCA_038256175.1 Mycobacteriales bacterium | reverse complement strand
GTGCGCGGCGCCCGCACGGACCGGTTGCGTGACGAGAAGTCCGGAACCGGAAGCGCTTTGGTATCCAGCTTGCCGACCGGGGTCAACGGGATCGATTCCAGCACGACGATGGCGGCGGGCACCATGTAGCCCGGCAGCACCGCGGCCGCCATTTCTCGCAGCACTTCGGTGTCGAGTTCGGCGCCCGGCACACCGAGCACATACGACACAAGCACTGTCGATCCACCGGGACCCTCCGCGCCCATTGTCGTCGCGAACTCGACCTCGTCGGACGATGTCAGCGCCGAATCGACTTCACCGAGCTCGACTCGGAACCCGCGGATCTTGACCTGGTAGTCGTCGCGACCGAGGTAGTCCAGCTCCCCTTGACTCGTCCACCGCACCAGGTCGCCGGTCCGATACATCCGCGCCCCTTCGCCGTCGAAGGGATTTGCGACGAATCTGCCGGCAGTGAGATCCGGGCGGTTGTGGTACCCGCGTGCAAGTGCTGCCCCTGCGAGGTAGAGCTCGCCCATCACACCGACCGGCACGGGTCGTAGCCAGCTGTCGAGGACGAGCAGCGCAGCACCGCGAACCGCCCGACCGATCGTAATCGGCTCGCCGGGGACCAGCGCGTCCGTTCCCGTTCCCCAGATCGTGAATTCGGTGGGCCCGTACAGGTTTGTCATCTTCCGCCCCGGCGCCCACCGAGCGATCAGCTCTTGCCCGACCGCCTCGCCCGCGACCGAAAGCACCTCGACGGAATCCACCTCGCCTGGATCCATTGTTGCCAAGGCAGCAGGGGTGATGACCATGTGTGACACCTGCTCCGCGGCAATCAATGCCGCCAACTCGCCGCCACCGAGCACGGTCGGCGGCACCGCTACCAACCGAGCGGCTGATCCATAAGCCATCAACACCTCGAACACGGACGCGTCGAAACTCGGCGATGCGAAGTGCAGTACGCGCGCGTTCGGCGTAATGTCGAGCGAATCCTGCTGCGCGCGAAGAAGACTAGCCAGTCCGGTGTGTGTAACAGCCACACCCTTCGGCACTCCCGTCGAGCCCGAGGTATAGATCAGATACGCCGTGTGGTCCACGCGAACGGGCGCTATCCGGTCCACGTCGGTGACGGGTTGCGGCGATGCATCCGCAAGCTCGGCGTCGGCATCATCGAGCACCAGCCATCGAGTCGGCGCAGTTGTCGGCATCTTGTCACGATGCGCGCCGACGGTAACGCCAAGGGCAGCACCGGAGTCGGTCAGCATGTGCTCGATCCGCTCCGGTGGATGCTTGGGATCCACCGGCACGAACGCTGCACCGGTCTTGGCGACCGCCCACATCGCAACAACCGAATTCACCGACCGCGTCAACGCAAGGGCAACCACCTGCTCGGGCGCGGCCCCAGCCGAAATCAGTACCCGGGCAAGGCGGTTCGAGCGCGCGTCCAGATCGGCGTAGGTGAGCTGCACACCGTCGGCGGACAACGCGATCGATTCCGGGTCACGCGCCGCTGCCGTTGCGAACACCTCGCCGAGGGTCGTCGACTCGGTTTCGCCCCCAGCCGCGACGGAAGTCAGTACACGGCGATCGGGCTCCGACAGCATCCCGAGTCGCGCGCACGGGAGTTCCGGCGTTGTCGCGAAGGCCTCGACGATCCGGACCAACTGTTCGGACAGCGTAGTGATGTCAGCCTGATCGAACACCGCGGCAAGAGATTTCAACTCGAGGGCGAGCGGCTGGCCCGGCATCGCCATCAGCGTCAACGGGTAATGCGTGTCGTTGTGGTCCTGCACACCGACAACGCGCATGCCCGAGATGTCCATCGTGCGCATCAGTTCCTGCTGGTCGATCGGGTACGACTCGAATACGGTCACCGTGTCGAACAGTGCGCCGACACCAACGGCATGCTGAATCTCGGCCAACCCGATGTACTGGTGGTCGAGCAGCGCCGTCTGCTGCGCTTGCACTCGTTCGAGCAGCTCGATGAGCGTTTCGGTAGGACGGAGTTGCACCCGGGTCGGGAGAGTGTTGATGAACAACCCGATCATCTCGGAAACGCCCGGGATCTGCGCGGGCCGGCCGGACACCGTGGTTCCAAAGATGACATCGGTGCGGCCGGTGGCGCTGGCCAGCAACATTCCCCACGCAGTATTCACGATCGTGCTCATCGTGACGCCATGTTCCCGGGACACTGCTGTCAGAGCGGTGGAGGCATCCGCCGACAACACGACAGTGACCTGCGCGGTGTCAGGGGCGTGCGCGACAGTCGGGTCGTGCGACGGCGCGAGCAACGTCGGTTCATCTACTCCCGCAAGTACATTCGTCCAGGCCTGGTGCGCCAGCGAGCGATCCTGCGCCGACAGCCAGGCGAGGAAATCCCGGTACGGCCGAACAACGGGCAGTACCGAACTGTCACCGCTGGCCGCGTACAGCACGAACAGTTCCTGAATCAGCAGCGGGATCGACCAACCGTCGAGCAAGATGTGGTGGCACGTCATCACGAGCTTGTAGGTTTGGTCCCCGGTCCGGATCAAGCGGAATCGGAGCAACGGCGGTGCCGCCATGTCGAAATGCTCGGTCCGATCGGCGATGATCAGACCTTCGATCGCGCGTTCGATCGCCGGTCCCCCTGCCGTGCAGTCGCTTTCGCGCATCAGGAGGTCAGCATGCGGAAGGACGACCTGTACCGGATCTCCTCCGCGATCCAGGAAAGCGGTGCGCATGTTCGGATGCCGGTCGATGATTGCCTGTCCGGCCGCGCGCAGCCGCGCGGCGTCCACCTCACCTTCCAGATCCAGCGACATCTGCACTGTGTAGACGTCGATGGCATGCTGCGCCAGCAGTGAGTGGAAGAGCAGTCCCGCCTGCAATGCCGTCAGCGACCACACATCGATGAAGCCGGGGAATCGCTGTTCCCAGAGCTCGATCTCGGCCTGGTCGGTCGAGACAAGTGGCAAATCCGACGGCGTCAGGCCACCGGCGTCCTCGCGCGCGCCGTGCTCCGCGAGCGCAGCCAATGCATCGGACCAATACTGCGCAAGCTCATCGACCTCTGCGGCTGTGAACACACCCTGCGGATACGCCCACGTGGCAACGATCTGCGCGCCGTCCGGACCGTCTTCGGTAACCGCATCGATCGCGAGCGCAGCTGTTACCGGCATGTCATCGTCTTGCGCGCCGCTGATCGCATTCGGACCCACGACCGGAACCCACGACCCTTGCGCCACCGCACTATCCACGCGGCCCAGATAGTTGAAGCTGATCTGAGGGACGGGCAGGTCACGCAGCACCTGTTCCGTACTGCGATTGAGATGGCGAAGTAGCCCGTACCCGATGCCGTTATCGGGTACCGCAAGCAGCTGCTCCTTGATCCGCTTGATCGCAGCCCCTGCCGCCGGACCGCCCGCAAAGGCATCGTCCACATCGATGCCGGACAGCTCGAGCCGCATCGGGAACGCAGTGGTGAACCAGCCGACAGTTCGCGAAAGATCCGCTCCTACAACCTCTTCCTGCCTGCCGTGGCCCTCCAGGCTGACCAGCACCGAATCGGCATCCGTCGTGCGCACTTGCCGCCACTTCCGAACTGCAAGTGCCAGCGCGGTCAGCAGCCCGTCGTTGACCCCACCGCGGTACTTCTGCGGAACCGTCGTCAGGATCGACTCGGTCGTGGCCGCGGGAATCCTTACGACGACGTTCTCGACGCTGCCGGCCGTGTCCACGGCCCGATCGAGCGCCCGCGCGCCGATCAGCGGATCCGACACCGATAGAACGCTGGTCCATCGATCCAATTCGCGCACGCGCGCATCGGAGTTCGCTACGTCGACCAGTCCGTGCGCCCATCGTCGCAACGAGGTTCCGACGGGCGGCAGCACCGGCTGCTTGCCATCGACAACCTGCGCCCAGGCCGAATCCAGATCCGGCACCAGCGTTCGCCAGGAAACACCGTCTACTGCGAGGTGATGGACAACCAGCCAGAGTTGAGGTTGGCCAATGAAACTGCTGGACGGATCGAACCAGACGGCCTGGACGAGGCGGCCGACATCCGGCTCGAGCTGATCGGCCGCGACCGATAGTTCACGCGCGGCAAGCGCATCGAAATCGGTGTTTCCGCTGACCTTGACGCGGTGAATGATTCCGTCAGCTGCCACCGAGCCAGGTGGCAACACCTCGAACGTCCACTCCCCCAGGTCACGAATCAGCCGCGCGCGCAACGCATCGTGGTGGTCGAGCACTGCCTGCAGCGTCGCGGCGATCGTTCCACGCTTGATGCCGCGCGGCAGCGACAACATGATTGCCTGGCTAAACCTGTCGAACGGGCCGCCGGATTCCACCATCCATCGCACGATCGGTGTCAACGGCACCGCGCCGACGCCGCCACCCGGCAGTTCGTCGACAATGTTGGCCGGATGCTCGGCATCGCCACGGGCACAGACCATCTCGGCCAACGCCACCACAGTCTTCGCTTCGAAGACATCGCGCGGCGTGAACATGACGCCTGCGGTTTTTGCTCGCGACACCAGTTGAATCGACATTATGCTGTCGCCGCCGAGCGCGAAGAACGAATCGTTCACGCCGACCGAATCGAGGCCGAGAGTCTGCGCGAACAACTCGCAGAGCTTCGCCTCGATCTCGTTCGCCGGCGCACGCGAGGCAACGCTGACCCGCCGGAAAGCCGGGGTCGGCAGCGCCTTTCGATCCAGCTTGCCGACGGGCGTTAACGGGATCGAATCAAGAAACTCGATGGCGGTCGGCACCATGTAGGAGGGCAGCGACGCCTCAGCCATGTCGAATAATTGCTCGGCCGTCACGTCCGAGCCAGCCGCAGCCAGCACATAGGACACCAATACCGTTGCTCCCGTAGGACCTTCGAGGCCTATGGTGGTGGCGAACTCGATTCGCGGATCACTTGTCAGCACCGCGTCGATCTCACCGAGTTCGATACGGAACCCGCGAATCTTGACCTGGAAGTCCGAACGCCCTAAGTACTCGAGCTGCATCTTTCCGGCGACATCATCCGTCTCCGCGGTTACATCGTGCGTCTCCGCGCTCGCCCTTATCCACCGGACGAGATCGCCTGTGCGGTACATCCGCTCACCGATGCGACCGAATGGATTGGCGATAAACCGGCCACCGGTTAGATCCGAGCGGTTGTGATAGCCCCTCGCCAGGGCAGGTCCGGCGAGGTACAGCTCGCCGACAACGCCCGCCGGGACCGGGCGCAGCCAGCTGTCCAGCACCAAGGTGGTTGCACCATGGATCGGCCCGCCGATGGTGATCGTCTTGTCCTTCGCGAGCGCGTACGAGCCGGTTGCCCAAATGGTGAATTCGGTCGGTCCGTACAGGTTTGCCATCGTTCGACCTGGAGCCCAGCGAGCTATCAGCTCGTGTCCGACGGCCTCGCCGGCCACGGACAGCACTCGGACACAATCGACGTCGGACGGTTCCATCGTGGCCAGCGCCGCCGGTGTGATCACCATGTGCGAGACCTGTTCCTCGGCGATCAGCGACGCGAGTTCTTCACCTCCCAGCACGGTGGGTGGCACCACAACCAGACGTGCCGCGGATCCGAAGGCCATGACCGCCTCGAAGACCGAGGCGTCGAAGCTCGGCGACGCGAAATGCAGCATCCGCGCCGACGATGTGATGCTGAGCGATTCCTGTTGCGCCCGAACAAGGCTCGCCAGTCCGGCATGGGTAACCGCGACACCCTTCGGAAGGCCGGTGGAACCTGACGTGTAGATCAGATATGCGGTCTGGCGGACGTGTAACGGAGCAAGCCGCTCCTCTTCTGCGATCGGTTCGGCCGACGTTTTGCTGATGCTCTTCGCCGTCCACGGATCATCGAGAACCAGCCAGTCCATCGAACCGGGCAGTCCGTCTCGAATTTCCGAGTTCGTCACTCCAACAATCGCGCTCGAGTCCGTGAGCATGTGCACGATCCGGTCGATCGGATGCTTCGGATCGATCGGCACGAAAGCCGCTCCGGTCTTCGCGACCGCCCAGATCGTCGAAACCGAGTCCGTCGACCGGGTGAGCGCGACCGAGACAAAGGTCTCGGGGCCGGCACCGGCGCGAATAAGGACACGCGCCAGTCGGTTCGACCGCTCGTCCAGATCACGGTAGGTGACCGAGACGCCCTCGAATCGCAGCGCGATGGCATCGGGATCGATCGCCGCCGCGCTCGTCAGGATCTCGGGCAGCGTCCGATCCTCCAGCGGCTCCGCGCCGGCGATCGCTGTCATCGTCGCGCGCGTAGGGGCGTCGCACGGTTCGACCGCTGCCACGCGGGTGTTCGGTTCGAACGCCATCTGATTCAGATAGCGGACACAGCGCGCAACCAACTCCTGCGCGCCGCGGTCATCGCTTGCCGCCTTCAGGTACTTGAGAGTCACTTGGAGCGCCTCGCCAGGAATCACCATGAGGCTCAACGGATACGGTGTCGCATCCGAACCGTCCGCATCGAGAACTCGCATGCCGGCAATGTCGAGCGATTGGGCCAGCGCCTTACGATCGACCGGGTAGGACTCGTACACCGTCAAGGTGTCGAACAGTTCGTGCAGGCCCATTGCCTGATGAATGTCGGACAGTCCGATGTGCTGGTGATCGAGCAAAGCGCTCTGCTCGGCCTGGATGCGCGTGAGCAATTGCGCCAGCGTTTCCACTGGATTGAGGGCGACTCGCACCGGCAGGGTGTTGATGAACAAGCCCAGCATCTGCTCGACCCCGGCGAGTTGCGGCGGACGACCGGACACGGTGCCACCGAAGACCACATCGGTGCGTCCAGTGAGCGTAGCCAGCACCATCGCCCACGCGGCCTGGATGGCGGTATTGAGCGTGACACCGTGCTCACGAGCCACCGCTGTCAATGCCGCCGTGGCCTGCACGCCCAGCTTCATCGACGTTGCACCGGCACTGGATTCGGCGGTGAGGTGATCCTTCGACATGACGCGAGTCGCCGAATCGACGCCTGCCAGTGCCTGTTTCCACGCAGCGATGGACGCCACGTTGTCCTGTTCGCCGAGCCAGGCCAGGTAGTCGCGGTACGAGCGCGCCGGAGCAAGCTGCCCGACACCTTCGAATGCCGCGTACAGGCTCAAGAGTTCCTGCACCAACAGCGGGGTCGACCAGCCGTCGAGCAGGATGTGGTGGCCGGTGATCACCAGGCGGTAGCGATCGTCCGCCGTGCGGATCAGCTGGAACCGCAGTAGCGGTGGGCTGGCTGTGTCGAATCGGGTGATGCGGTCTTCGGCGAGCAAGCGTTCGATCTCATCCGCGGTCGCGTCGTCGTCGAGGTCACGCAGATCGACCGCGCGCCACAGCACCCCGACATCGCCGAGCACGATCTGGCGCGGACCCGTATCGGTCTCGAGGAAGGCGACTCGCAGGTTGTCGTGACGGTCGAGGAGCGCCTGCGCGGCGGCTCGCAGCCGGTCGTGATCCACCGTCCCAGCCAGAGTCAGAATCGACTGATCGGTGTATTCGTCGGTCGCGTCGGCCGCGAAGACCGCATGGAACAGCATGCCCGTCTGCAGCGGCGACAGGGACCACACGTCCGTCAGCGAGGGATACGCGCGCTCCCAGAGATCGATCTCGTCCTGGGTGGTGCGGACAAGTGCGAAGTCCGAGGGTGTGTGCCCGCCCGCACGCGGCGATTTCGCATGCGTAGCAAGCCCTGTCAGCGCCTCGAGCCACAGCTGGGCAAGCGCGCTGATGTCCTCCTCGCCGAATAGTCCTGTGGCGTAGGTGAAATCGACGGAGAGCTGCGGACCGTCGGCTGCGTCCTCGACGATTGCCGCAACGTCGATTGCGCAAGCAAGGGGCATGTCCTGATTGCGAGTCGTGACGAAGTCGGCAGGCCGCCATGCACCGACCGACCCGATCCCGGTGCGCGCGAGGTAGCTGAACCCAATCTGGGGTTGCGCCAGATCGGCAAGCGCCGCATGGCTTTCCCCGTGGAGATAGCGCAACATCCCGTAGCCGATGCCGTCGTCAGCTACGACCCGCAGCTGCTCCTTCACGTTCTTGAGCACAAGGCCGGCATGGCGGCCACCGGCGAAGGCATCGTCGATGTCCAGGCCGGTCAGATCGATGCCGGCGGGGTAGGACGTGGCAAACGCTCCAACTGTGCGGCGCATGTCCGCGACCGCAATCGCATTGCGGCCGCTCGCGTCGATCGCGATCAGGGTCGAATCGCACGCCACGCCGCGATCACGCCGCCATCGGCTCACCGCCATGGCGAGGGCAGTCAGCAGCGCGTGTCGCTGATCGCTGTGGAAGCGCTCCGGAAGTGCGTTGATCAACACCCGTGTCGTTGCAGCCGGCACGGTTACCCGCACGTGCGCTTGCGTGCTGACGAGGTCGAGCTGTGAATCAAGTGCACGGGAACCCAGCGTAGGATCAGGTGTCCCGATAATTCCGAGCCAGGTATCCAATTCGGCTCGGCGGCGCGGTGTTTCGAGCTCTTCGGTCAGCGCATATGCCCACGCACGCATCGACGTTCCGACGGGCTCCAACTCCGGCCGTTCGCCCGCGCCGAGCTTCGATGCGGCAGCGGTGAGGTCCGGGACAATGATTCGCCACGACTCACCGTCGACGACCACCCGATGAATGACCAGCCACAGCAACCCGGTTCGGTCCGGTTCGGTCGGTTCGATCCATACCGACTGCACGAGAACGCCTGCCATCGGATCCAAGCGGTCGACAGCGGCCTGCAGCTCCTGGTCGGCAACCGCGCGGACGTCGGCGCCGGCGGGAGCCTGAACGTGGTGAAGGAGATCGTCGGCGCGCACTGAGCCTTCCGGACGCACGTCGATCGACCAATCATCAACTCCCCCCACCTCATCCGAGACGACCAGCCGCAACGACGCACGCAACATGTCGTGGCGGTCGAGAACCGCTTGCAGGGATTCGGTGAGACTCGCGCGATCGATGCCTGCGGGCAACTGCAGCAGCACACCTTGGGCACATCGGTCGAACGGACCATCCTGATCGAGCATCGCGTGCGCGATCGGCGTCAGCTCGATACGGCCGATGCCACCGCCACGGAGTTCTTTCAGTCTCCCTGCCGCCGTGCCGAGTTCGGTCGCGACCGCGGCGAGACCGGCAACGGTCTTGCGCTCGAATACGTCCCGCGCGGTGAATCCGAGGCCTGCCGTCTTCGCTCGCGACACGAGCTGGATCGAGACGATGCTGTCCCCACCGAGTGCGAAGAAGCTCTCGTCCGCACCGACCGTTTCCACGCCGAGAACCTCGGCGAACAGCCGGGCGATCGCATGCTCGCGTGGCGTCGACGGCGCTCTGCCGGAGCCGCCTGCCGCCGCAAAGACGGGTTCGGGTAAGGCCTTTCGGTCGACCTTTCCGGACGGGCTCAGCGGAACGGAGTCGAGCACCATGATGGCGGCGGGCACCATGTAGGAAGGCAGGAATTCTTCGACGAACGCCTTCAGCGTCGAGGGATCGATCGACCGGCCCGGCGCGGCAAGCACGTAGGAGACCAGCACGGTGGCACCGGCAGGAGTCTTTGCGCCAAGAGTTACCGCGAATTCGACTGATTCGTGGTTGGTGAGCGCGGTGTCGATTTCGCCGAGCTCGATCCTGAATCCTCGGATCTTGACCTGGAAATCGGTGCGACCCACATATTCCAGCTCCAGGCCACGTCCGGTCTCGACCCAGCGAACGACGTCGCCGGTACGGTACATCCGTTCGCCGGGTGTGCCGTGCGGGTCGGCGACGAATCGAGAACCCGTGGTGGCAGGCAAGTTTGCGTAGCCGCGCGCCAACCCTGGTCCCCCGAGGTACAGCTCACCCGACGCGCCGACGGGCACAGGATGCAGCCACCGGTCCAGCACGACGGCGGTGACACCGCGCAATGGGCCACCGATGGTGACCTGGGCGCCTGGAATCAGCGGCGCCGACGTAGCTGTGATCGTCGATTCGGTCGGTCCGTATCCGTTCGTCATCTTGCGGCCGCCGGTTGCCCAGCGCGCCACCAACTCCGGTGGGCATACGTCACCGCCGACGACGACAGCCCGTAGATCGGTCAGTGCGGCGGGATCGAGCGACGCCAGCATCGCCGGCGCCACATCCAGGTGCGAGACCTGTTCTGTCTGCAGAATTTCGCCGAGCTCCTCGCCACCGATCACCTGTGGCGGGATGATGATCAATGCCGCCCCGGACCCGAAGGTGACGAGTAGCTGCTCGATGGAGGCGTCGAAGCTCGGTGAGTAGGCGTAGGACACACGGGAGTTCGCGGTGATACCGAGATCCGCGCTCCGATCGTCGATCAGGTTCGAGATTCCGTTGTGTGTGACGAACACACCCTTCGGCACCCCGGTGGAACCGGAGGTGTAGATGACGTAGGCCGGGTTGTCCAGCCGCAATGGGGTCAGGCGATCACCGTCGAGCACCGGCTCCGAAGAGGCCTCTGCGAGCGCCGTTTCGGTGGCCGGATCGTCGAGCACAGCCCAATTCACGGTGTCGGGCAACGTGGCCAGGTCACCTGCGATCGTGACACCGATCGCGACCGTGGAATCGGCGATCATGTGATCGATCCGGTCTCGCGGATACGTCGGATCGACGGGAACGAATGCCGCACCCGTCTTCGCGACTGCCCACACGGAGAGCACGGATTCGATCGACCTCGACAGGGCAATGGCCACGGCGCTTTCCGGACCGGCGCCTTTCACGATCAGCAACCGGGCAAGCCGGCTGGACCGCTCATCGAGTTCGCGGTAAGTGACAACGTCTTCACCCATCGACAGCGCAACGGCGTCGGGATCGAGCGCCGCGCCCGCCGCGAAGATGTCGGGAAGTGCTTGCGGCGCTATCGACTCCGGCCCTCGGACGGGAAGTAACGCCGTTCGTTCGTCGTCGTCGAGCAATTCGAGCGACGCCAGCTTGCAGTCGGCTCCCCCCGCAAGAAAGCGCTCGAGATACGACAGGAATCGCGCATGGTGACGCGCGAGATCGATGTCGGTGTACAGGTTGGGATTGGCCTGAAAATCGATGTGTGTGCTCTCGCCACCGAGTCCCGGATAGACATTGACAAACAGGTCTTCCATCAACCCCGACGTCAGCACGTGCAGCCGGCCCGCCTCGGCGCCGAGCTGAATTTTGTTGTCGAACATCATGATGTTGACCGACGGCCCGAACGAGGCTGCTTCGTCCGGCGCGTAGCCGAGATCGCGGAAGATGTCTTCTTGCCGGTACCGCTGCCTGCGCAGCGCGCCCGTGAGTTCCAACTGGGCAATCCGGATCAGCTCACCAACGGTCGTGTCCCCATCGGTGGTCAGCCGCAGCGGGACCACGTTGGCAACCATGCCACCCGATCGGCGCAAGGTTGCCGTCGTTCGGGCAGAGACCGGCAGGCTCAGCATCACGTCGTCGGTGCCGGTCATCCGGGCGAGGAAGGCGCCGAAAGCGGCGACGATCACCGGAGCCACGCTCGCCCCACCACCACTGGCAACGGTGTCGAGCAACGCACTGGTACGGGCAGGCAACGGGGCGCTGATCAACCGGGGGTGCGCATTCGGCGGTGCGACTCCCCCGGCCAGACTCACTGCCTGCGGCGCACCGGAAAGGTGTTCGGCCCAGTACTCGCGGTCGTTCTCGAAGCGATCCGAACCGCGGTACTGCAGATCCGACGCAACGATCGCCGCGAGATCTTCAGCCCGGGATTCGGGCGGCTCTACGCCCGCAACGGCGGCCGAATACAGCTCCGCCGTTCGCGCGACGAGCGTCATCGCAGCAAAGCCGTCGAGCGCGATGTGATGAATACGCGAGTACCAGTAATAGTGATCGTCGCCGATCTGCAGCACAGCAGCGTTGACTACTCGATCGCGCAGGATGTGCAGGGGTGCGGTGAATTCCGCGCGCATCCACTCCTGTGCCGCTGCGTCTGGGTCGGCTTCCGCCCGCATGTCGATATAGGCGGGTTCGCCGGACAGCGAGTCGTCGACCAGCTGGAACGGGACCCCGTCGACCTCGATCAAGCGGAGGAAGCCCGACCCGAACTCGCGCCCGGAACGCACCGACGCCGCGGAGAGGGCATCGACGTCGAGCGCACCGATCACCTCGACGTACTGGGCGATCGAGATCGGAGCGGATCCGGCGAGATGCTGCGCGAACCAGATGCCCCGCTGGGCAGCAGAAAGGGGGAACGCGCCTGCCGGTACACCGGAGGCGCTATCGCTAGACGATGCGAATCGCTGTTGCATGTCTTCTCTCATTCCAGCTACCGGGTCCTCACTCGAACGCATCACAGATGTTGCTCACGAATCTCGTCCGCTTGGAACGGATTCGACAGCAACCCCAGTGCTGGCGGTGTGGACCCGAGGGTGGAGGTTTGCCCACCCAAGGTCTACCGCGCCGAGTGGCTGGAGCCGGTGTGTTTTGGCTGCCGACGCGCTTCGAGACAACCGCACCCGCGCGATTGCCCCAACAACGATGACTCTGCTCCGAGAACGGCGTGTTGTCACTGGGTAATAGGTACTTGAAATTGGCGCGTCACGACCGGTGTTTGAGGGCCGAGCGGGCAATGAGTTTCAAAATGTTGATCATCGATATGACCAAATGGCTTTAACGAGCCTTTACCGACGACTAGTTCAGCCAGGGACCGCCGCGAAGTGGCCTGCTCAGCGTTGCGCGACGCTCGTTGTCGCGGAACCGGGGCTCGTAGTGGGTGAAGAAGACCTTGCCGACGAGATCGCGCCGGCTGCGAACGCCGGTCTTGTCGAAGATGCTCTTCAAATGCTGCTGGACGGTACTGGCCGACACAACAAGTTCTGCCGCGATCTGCGACGTCGAACCACCCTGCAGGACAAGGCGAGTCACATCCTTTTCCCGCTCGGTCAGCCCGTAGGCCGACATCAGAAGCGGGTACAGCCGATTCGGATCGGCCGGCTCGATGATGATCGCGATCCGGCGCTCACCTGTGGAATTCAGACACGCACCATGCAAGACGACCCAGGTACCGGTCCGCGAAAGTACCCGAGACACCGCGATGCCCGTTGCGGTGTCCGGATTCTCCGAGATCCGCAACGCGCGACCAGCCAATGCAAGCACCGATGACGGCAGCCGACCCGAATCCCAATCCCCGTCGGGGAGATCGCGCAGCCACTGCTCGACGCCCGGCGTTGCCGACTCGACGTCCCAACGTGAATCGAGGATGAGAAGTCCTGGTGAGTCGGCGAACTCGGGTTCGCGAGCCTGGCCGACAAGGAGCGCGCAACGGGCGCCGTCGGCGAGAACAGGCGCAACCGACGCGATGAACGCGCGCTCCGGTTCGGAAAACAACGGCCGGCCGGGTTCGCGATACAAACCCATCGCTCCCCATACCTCACCCGACTTGGTTCGCAACCTGGCGACAAGTTCCTGGTCGCCGCCCATCTGCATGTTCCGGTGCCAGCGCGGACTCTTCGACGGTTCACCGCCGGTTGCCTCGTGCAGCGTCGAGATTCCAGAGTTCGATATCGCAACACTGACGATCTTGTTGACGTCGTCCTCGTAGTACTCAGACGCCAGCCACTCTTTCGGGAACTCGGCGAGGCCTTCGTGAAAGTGGCTGGTCAGCAGCAACGACGCCGGATCCAGCGTGTAGAAACACGGGGCCCAGTAGAACGGCACGGCCGTTGCGAACACCTCGGTCGACTCTTGCCATAGCGACACGAGATCGCGCGGTTCCGCGCACAGCCGCGCGATCTTGTCGGCAGCGCGCGCCAACATGGCTTCGCTCATCAACCCACGGTACGAGTTTGCGGTGCACCGCGAAATACCACGTTTGTGGAATGTCGCCCCGCCGCAGCGGCTCCTAACGTCGTTCGAATGGACATCAATCGAGTAGGACGCGACATCAGCGTTCTCAGCGACCAACTAGAGGTTCTCGGTATCGGTTTTCTGCCGGTCAACGCCTTCGTTCTGCACGCATCCGAACCCGTGGTCGTCGATACGGGACTGAGCCTGCCGGGGCGCGGATTCGTGGATGCGCTCGGGTCGGTCATCGACCCCGCCGATGTCGAATGGATCTGGCTGACCCATCCGGATCGCGATCACACCGGCGCGCTGTTCGACTTGCTCGACGCCGCGCCCCGAGCGCGCGTGATCACGACCTTTGCCGGCGTCGGGATCATGTCCACCGAGCGCCCGCTCCCGATGCATCGGGTGTATCTGCTCAATCCCGGTCAGTCACTCGATGTGGGCGACCGCGTCCTGACGGCATTTCGCCCGCCGCTGTTCGACAACCCGGCAACAGTGGGGTTCTACGAGGACCGTTTCGGCGCCTGCTTCAGTTCGGACTGCTTCGGCGCGCCGATGCCATCAGCCGAACTGGCTACCTGCCCCGACGTCAGCCATGTTTCGCCGGATCAGTTGCGCGCAGGGCAGCTGCTGTGGGCGACCGTCGACAGCCCCTGGGTGCATTGCGTCGATCCCACCAAGTTTCGCGACGATCTCGCGCCGATGCTCAGCGCCGATCCCAGTTCGATCCTCAGCACCCATCTACCGCCGGCCCTCGATCGGACCGCAGAGTTCGTGGAGATGCTCACCATCGCGCCGAATTCCGATCCGTTCATCGGTCCCGATCAGCACGCCCTCGAACAGCTGCTTGCCGGCTTCGAACCGGTGGCAGCCACGCAGCGATGAGTTCGCTCGGAAGTACACTCCAGCGGTGGCTCCCCTGCATCCTGACCTGACCCCGTTGGCACCGCTACTCGGGACGTGGGCCGGAAGCGGCTCGGGTGAGTATCCGACAATCGAGCCGTTCTCCTATCTGGAGGAAATCAGCTTCGGCCACGTCGGCAAACCGTTCCTCGCCTACGGCCAGCGCACCAAGGCCGCCGACGACGGCCGTCCGCTCCACGCCGAGACCGGTTATCTTCGGATGCCTGCGCCTGGCCGCATCGAACTTGTGCTCGCGCATCCGACGGGCATCACCGAAATCCAAGAGGGCAGGCTGACAAGCGCCGAGGGCGCGCTGGAAATCGAGCTGGCGTCGACCGGAATCGGACTCACCGCGACCGCCAAAGATGTTACAGCGCTGAGCCGTTCGATCCGAGTCGTCGGTGACGAGCTGACTTACACGGTGTGCTTGGGCGCCGTCGGCCAGCCACTGCAACATCATCTCGCCGCGACACTGCACCGCCAGAAGTAGTCCTGCGCCGATCGACTGCAATGATGCCGCTATGACAATGCTGCGGCGCATAGACGTTCCGGCCGACCTCGATTCCGTCACGACTGTCGGCGCGGAGGTCGAAACCGCAGTCGACGTGGATCGGATCTGGCGTGCGGTCTCCGAGTGGTATCGCGTCGGCGTCAACCCCGCGATCCAGCTGTGCCTGCGGGTCAACGGCGACGTAGTGCTCAATCGGTCGATCGGCCATGCTTGGGGCAACGGGCCGCAAGACGCACCCGATGCGGAGCAAGTTGTCGTGACGCCGGAGACGCCGTACTGCGTGTACTCGGCCGCGAAGGGAATCACCAGCACCGTCGTCCACTCGCTCGTCGAACGCGGCATCCTCGATCTCGCAGCGCCGGTCAGCGAGTACCTACCGGGCTACACCAGCTACGGCAAGAACCGCACGACCCTGCGCCACGTGCTGACCCACAGTGCCGGAGTTCCGTTCGTCGACGGTGAAGCGATGGACCTCGATCAACTGGGCAACTCGGACTTCGTCGTGGCGAAGTTGTGCGAGCAGAAGCAGCTCTACCGGCCCGGGCTGTTCTCGATCTATCACGCCGTGACGTTCGGATTCCTGACCCGCGAAATCGTGCAGGCCGCGACAGGGAAGAGCATTCGGGACATCCTCGCGACCGAGGTGCTCGATCCGCTCGGTTTCCGCTGGACCAACTATGGCGTGAGCCCCGCCGACGTCCCGCTCGTTGCGCCCAGTCACGTCACGGCGCGCGATGTGCCGGAACCGTTCGCAGCGATCTTCCGCAAAGCGATCGGCGGAACCCTCGACGACGTCATCCCGCTGTCGAACGATCCACGGTTCCTGACGGGCGTGCTGCCCTCCAGCAACACCGTGTCGACAGCGGACGAACTCTCACGGTTCTACGAGATCCTTCGTCGCGGAGGTGAACTCGACGGCGTGCGGGTGCTTTCGCCGGCGACGCTGCACCGTGCTCTCACCCCCGCAACCCGCATGCGCCCCGACGTCTCCACCGGACTGAAGCCGCTGCAGTGGGGACTGGGATTCATGATGGGCGGCAAGCGATTCGGGCCGTTCGGCCGCGATACCTCACAGTCGTTCGGCCACCTCGGATTGATCAACGTCGCCGGCTGGGCCGATCCGCAGCGTGGACTCGCAGGCGGGCTCATCACCAGCGGCAAGCCAGGCCCGCATCCCGAGGAAAAGGTGTTCCCCGAGCTGATGAATCTGATCGCGGCCGAAATCCCCGACATCCCGGTCGCCGAGCGGCCGTTCACGCGGTAACAGGTGCATGGATGTCACATCGTGGCATTTGCGGTGCCACCGTGTGACATTCATGCAGTGAACCGGTCAGTAGCCGTCCGGCAGCGCCGTGAACATGTCCCTGGTGACCGCGACGGCGTTGTCGGAGCTGCCACCCCGCACGACGAGCGTGGCGAAGGCGATGTCACCGCGATAGCCGACGAACCACGCGTGCGAGCCGCCTTCGACCTCGGCCTCACCCGTCTTGCCGTACACCTCGCCCTGGTCGGCGATGCGGGTCGCGGTACCGCTCGTGACGACCAACCGCATCATTCGACGTAGACCGTCGAGCATCGGCGGGGTGATCGGCGGCCTGCTACCCGTGATTTTGGTGTCGAAACCGGAAATCAACTGCGGCACCGGCGTCACACCCCGAGCCACCGTCGCCGCGGCGAGCGCCATCCCGAACGGGCTCACCACAACCCTGCCCTGGCCGAAGCCGTCCTCTGTACGTTGCACGAGCTCGCTCGCGGGGGGAACCGAACCGGAATCCGTCGGTAGCCCTTCGATGCTGTAGTCCGGTCCGATGCCGAGTTCGGAGGCCGCGACCGTCAGCGAATCCGCCGCCATCTCGCTGGCAAGTTTGGCGAAGGACGTATTGCAGGACCGCGCGAACGCTGTCGCCATGGGCACTGTGCCCAAGGAGAATTCGTTGTAGTTCGGAATGCTCCGGTCGCCGATCTCGATTCGACCTGGACACGGGACTGAGGTGTCCGGCGTCGCGAGTCCGGTACCGATTGCCGCGCCCGCAGTGATGATCTTGAACGTCGAACCCGGCGGATACAGACCTGTCGTCGCAACCGGGCCGTCGCGGTCGGCTGCCTTGTTCTGCGCGACCGCCAGAATCGCGCCGGTCGACGGTTGGATGACCACCATCATCGCCTGATCGCGCGCAACATCGACCGCGGCCTGTGCGGCGACCTGGATCGGCCGGTCCAGACTGATCGAGAACGACGGGACCGGCTGCGGCGGCGTCTCCGTCAGGACATCGGTGTCGACGCCGTTCGCGTTGACCGTCACGACGCTCCAACCGGCCTTGCCGTCGACATCGTCGACGATGGTGTTCTTGATCTGACCGAGCAGGTCGGGTGCAAACGTCCGGTCGGTGGCCACCAGGTCGGCTTCGTCACGTGCACCGACGCCTGGCAGTCCCGTCAGTTGCGCCGCGACCTCCTGGTAGTCGTCTTCCTTCAGCGTTGCGACGTGGTAGGCACCCTTGGCCGCCGTTGCGGACTCGACGATCGACTGCGGAGTCAATGTCGGATCGAACCGGCTCAACGCCGCGGACAGCGCGGTCGCCGTCGTGACAACGTTTCCGGCTTTGGCGGTGTCGAAGGTAATCCGATGGACAATTCCGGGTATCAGAACGTCCGAACCGGAATGCTCGTTGACGCGCGCACGCGGAGCGGGCGTTGCTCGCAGTGACATGGTCTGCGTATCGCCCAGGCCCGGATGAATGTCGGTGGAGCTCCACCGCACCGACCAATCCCCGCCACGGCGGCCCATCTGCAACTGACCGGAATACGTCCAAACACGGTTCTTCGGCAGTTGCCATACATAGGTGTAATCGACTGTAGCGGTGTCGCCGTCGACATGGGATGACCCCGTCGTCGCCTTCATCGACGTCGCTTGCAGGTGATCCCACGCCGACTGCAGGGCTGCCTGCGCTCGGGCTTGCTGATCGGTCGACTGCGCAGCCGCGGCGATATTCCGTTCGGCGAACGCATCCACAAACTGATCGGCGGCAGGAACCGGTCCGGCAGGCTTCGGAGTGCACGACGCGAGTCCAACGGTGACGACGGGTACAGCTACCGCCACGACAGCACGGGCCAACAAGGAGTTGCGTGCACGCCGGACAATCATCGCTGCCATCATAATTCGGTTCGATCGCCGCGCCGGGGAGGCTGGCCGTCGATCAGTCGAGAAGGACGGTCGCAAACGTCGCGACCTGGGTAAAGCCCACTCGTTGGTAGATCCGCCGTGCTGCACCGTTGTAACTGTTCACATACAAACTCGGGATCCGCCCTGCGGCCAGAATCGCATTCGCGACAGCAGCCGCGCCTGCAGCCCCATAGCCGCGACCTCGTTGGAGCGGATCCACCCAGACGCCCTGGATCTGTCCGACGGTGTCCGACAGCGAACCGACCTCGGCTTTGAACACGACCTCGCCGTCCTCGAACCGGGCCCACGCCCGGCCGGCCGCAATGAGATTCGCTACGCGGCGCCGGTAGCTGCGGCCGCCGTCGTTCGCGCGCGGGTCGACGCCGACTTCTTCGATGAACATCTCGATCGCCGCGCGCAGGTACTGGTCGAGTTCCTCCATGTAGACCTGGCGGACATGCGGATCGGCAGCAACGAGAGCCGGGTGCCGCATCGCGAGCAGTGGCTGTTCGGATCGCAGCTCACGTGGTGGGCCCCAATCGGATTGGAGCATCTCCCACAGGGGCAACGTCAGTTCCCGTCGACCGACGACGGACGAGCACAAGCGCGGGCCGCGACTCGCCCGCTCGGCGAAGGCACGCAGATCATCGATATTGCCGCGCAGCGGAACCAGGTTCGCCCCTGCGAAGCACAACGATTCGGTCGGCCCACCCCGGCTCCACATCTCGCCCTGGAACGAGCGCGGATCGAGGCCGAACTCTTGAACGCGGGCAGCAACCATGCACGCTGCGACAGGATCGGCTTCGAGGGCCTTGACGACCTGGGGAACGTCACGGCTCCCCAACTGGCGCACACCAAGCAGCTTCAGCACGGAGCCACTCCCCGGCCAGGATCGTCTTGCACTTCACAAGAGTGCCATGAACCTGGGGTAATGGGGAAGATGGGACTGCCTAGCCCTGCCCGGCTAGGACACCGAAACGGAGGGCGAACCGGCCTCTGCGTCATCGCCCATCTCCTCGGCGATCCGCATAGCTTCTTCGATGAGGGTCTCGACGATCATCGCCTCCGGCACTGTCTTGATGACCTGACCCTTGACGAAGATCTGCCCCTTGCCGTTACCCGAGGCAACACCGAGATCGGCTTCCCGAGCCTCACCCGGTCCGTTGACGACGCATCCCATCACGGCAACACGCAGCGGGATTTCCATACCCTCTAGCCCGGCGGCGACCTCGTTGGCGAGGGTGTACACGTCGACCTGGGCTCGACCACACGACGGGCACGACACGATCTCGAGCTTGCGTGGGCGCAAGTTTAGCGACTGCAGAATCTGGCCGCCAACCTTTATTTCTTCTACCGGCGGTGCGGAAAGCGATACCCGAATCGTGTCGCCGATGCCTTCGGCAAGCAACGCACCGAACGCGACCGCCGATTTGATCGTCCCCTGGAACGCCGGGCCGGCCTCCGTGACGCCGAGATGCAGCGGGTAGTCGCATCGCGCCGCAAGCTGGCGGTAGGCCTCGACCATGACGACCGGGTCGTTGTGCTTGACCGAGATCTTGATGTCGCCGTAGCCGTGTTCCTCGAAAAGGCTTGCCTCCCATAGGGCAGACTCCACGAGTGCCTCGGGGGTGGCCTTACCGTACTTCTGCAGGAGCCGTGGATCGAGCGAGCCGGCGTTGACGCCGATCCGGATCGGGATCCCTGCGGCGCCCGCCGCTTTCGCGACATCGCCGACGCGACCGTCGAATTCCTTGATGTTGCCCGGGTTTACCCGCACTGCGGCGCAGCCCGCATCGATTGCGGCGAAAATGTAGCGCGGCTGAAAATGGATGTCCGCGATCACCGGGATCTGACTCTTCTTCGCGATGACAGCCAGCGCGTCGGCATCTTCCTGACGCGGGCAGGCAACTCGCACAATGTCGCAACCGGACGCGGTCAGCTCGGCGATCTGCTGCAGCGTCGCGTTGATGTCGTGTGTCTTGGTTGTCGTCATCGACTGCACCGAGACGGGATGATCGCTGCCGACACCGACACCGCCGACCATCAACTGGCGAGTCTTGCGGCGCGGCGCGAGCGTCGGCGGGGGGCCCGCGGGCATACCCAAACCGATAGGGCTGGTCACGATCGGCCTACTTCCCGGGCGTTCGAATTCCTAGCCACAGTGGCGATTCTATCCGTTACTGGAACAGCTGGATTGGGTTGACGATGTCAGCAGTGAGCGTGAGCAGCATGTACGCGCCGCCTATGACGATCACCACATACGTTGCGGGCATCAGTTTCATGTAATCCACCGGACCGCCGGGCGGCAGCCCGCGCCTGGCGCGGAACCAGTTGCGAATCCGCTCGTACGCCGTGACGGCCATGTGCCCGCCGTCGAGCGGCAGCAGCGGAAGCAAATTGAATGCACCGAGGAAGAAGTTCAGGCTCGCGAGCAGCAGGATGAATACTTCCCACAGCCCACGCTCCGCGACCTGACCGCCGATGACGCTGGCGCCGACGACGCTGATCGGCGTGTCCTGGTCGCGCTCTCCGCCGGCCACCGCGTCCCAGAGGTCCACGACCTTGCTCGGCATCTGGACCAGACCCTGCGCGGTCTTGACGAACATGTCGCCGGTGAAGGCGAACGACGCCGGAATCGCCGACAGCACGTTGTACTGCACGGGCAGGTAGTAGTCGGGGCCGACGCCGACGGCGCTGACCGTCTGCAAGGTTTTGTCGTTCTCGCTACCGACCAACCGCTGGACCTGCCTCGGGGTGACGGTAACCGTGAGGTCGCGGCCGCCACGCTCGAGCAGATACGAGAATGGGCCGGTCTGCTTCTGTGTCTCGGTGAGCAACTCTTGCCACGACGTCACTTCGACACCGTTGATTGCCTTGACGACGTCGCCTTTCTGCAGCCCCGCCAGCTGCGCAGGTCCGAGGCCGTCGCATGGATCGAGGGTGCCGTCGGCTTTCTGGTTCGCAACGCACTGTGTGTCCCCCAGCGCAGTAGCAGGTGGCTGTTTGAGGTTGGGCAGGCCCCAGCCCACAGCCAGGATCAGCACGAGCGCGAAGCCGAGGATGAAGTTCATCCCGATCCCCGCGGCCATCACGAACTGACGTTTCCATGTCTTCTGCCGATACATCGCGCGGTCGAGGTCTTCGGGCTCGATCTCGTCGAGAGCGGTCATGCCGGCGATATCGCAGAAGCCGCCGAGCGGGATCGCCTTCAAGCCGTATTCGGTCTCACCGCGCCGGAAAGAGAACACTCTCGGGCCGAAGCCGACGAAGTACCGACGGACTTTCATCCCGGTGGCCTGTGCTGCCCACATGTGGCCGCATTCGTGCAGCGCCACCGACGCCGTAATACCGAGGGCGAACAGCACAACCCCCAAAACGAACACCATCGAAGATCTAGCCCTTCTGCTTCACAAGCTCGTGCGCTCGCTCGCGCGCCCATGCGTCGGCGGCGAGTACATCGTCCAAGGTAGCGGGTTCTGCCGACCATTCGTCTGCCGCAGCGATCACGGCTTGCACGGTACGGACGATTTCGGGGAACGCGACGATTCCGTCGAGGAAGGCCTGCGCAGCAATTTCGTTCGCCGCGTTGTACACCGCCGTGAGGCAACCACCCCTGGTGCCGGCCTCTTTCGCCAGTTCGACTGCGGGAAAGACATCGGCGTCGAGAGGCTCGAATTCCCAGGTCGCAGCCTTGGTGAAGTCGCATCGCGGTGCCGCGCCCGCGACCCGGTCTGGCCATCCGAGGGCAAGCGCGATCGGCAATTTCATGTCGGGCGGACTTGCCTGGGCGAGCGTCGATCCGTCGGTGAACGTCACCATCGAGTGCACGATCGACTGTGGGTGCACGGTGACGTCGATCCGGTCGTAGCCAATGCCGAACAACAGGTGCGTCTCAATAAGTTCGAGCCCCTTGTTCACCAAGGTGGCCGAATTGAGCGTGTTCATCGGGCCCATCGACCACGTCGGGTGACCGAGCGCCTGCGTCGGTGTGACGCTGTCGAGCGCCTGCGCCGTCCATCCGCGGAACGGTCCACCGGATGCCGTCAGCACCAGTCGGTCGACCTCGGCAGCCGAGCCACCGCGCAAGCATTGCGCGAGCGCGGAGTGTTCGGAATCGACTGGGACGATCTGGCCTGGTGCGGCCGCCTTCGTCACCAACGATCCGCCCGCGACCAGGGACTCCTTGTTTGCTAGCGCGAGCCTCGCACCCGATTCCAGTGCCGCGAGGGTCGGTTCCAGCCCGAGCGAGCCGACCAGCGCGTTGAGCACAACGTCGGCCTCGGTTCTGCGGACCAGTTCGGTGACGGCGCCCGGCCCCGACAGTGGGGCATCGATCAGCGTGCCGGCAGCCGCGTCGGCGACGGCCACATTGCGGACGCCCGTCTCGGCGATCTGCCACGCGAGAAGATCCATTTTCCCGCCGCCTGCCGCAAGTCCGACCACGGTGAACTTGTCCGGATTCGCGGCGATGACTTCGAGCGCTTGGGTACCGATGGACCCGGTGCTGCCGAGCAGCAGGACGCGAACAGTGTCTGGCACAGCCCCCATTGTTCCCGATGGGCATCGATCGGCCCGAATCGGAGACAATCAACACCTATGAGCCTCGCCAGATACACCGCTGCCCCGTTCACCTATCCCGAGGTCGGCGCGACAAGGGGCATCCTGCCCGCCGGATATCACAACGTAGACGTCACCCACGAGATCGGCCGCGGGAGAGCCACATTCGATGCGGCAGCAAATGCAATTCTGAACTGGGCCATGCATCGCGGGGTCGGGATGAGAGTGCAGTCGAGCACCCGCACAGCGCAGGAGGGCACGATCTTCTACGGGAGGCTCGGACTGGGGCCTGCCAGCTTCAGCGTTCCGTGCCGGGTCGTCTACACGATCGACGAGGAGAATCGGCGGGGGTTTGCGTACGGAACGTTGGCCGGACATCCGGAGAGTGGCGAAGAACTATTCGCTGTCGAATATCGGGACGACGACACCGTGCAGATGAGGGTAGCGGCATTTTCGAAGCCCGGCCGCTGGTTCACGCGGCTCGGTAATCCGGTGAACCACCTCGTCCAGCGGGTCATGACCGAGCAATACTTCCGCGCGGTCACCCGGGCGTGCGATAAGGCGACCACGAGTTAGCTGCCAATACGTAAAGACTCGCCGTTTCGGCAGGCCCGCTAGCTACGACGCGCGGTCGTATGCCACGATATGGCGAGCAGTTCTCGATTCAGCAGAGGAGCGATCGTGGCCGGTACAGCGTTGGATCCCGCCAAGAACGACCCGGTAGTCGCGGGTCACGTCGACACTGCCGAAGTTCCCTCCGCAGCGTGGGGCTGGAGCGGCGAGTCACCCAAGACGTTCCGCCGCGCGGGTTGGACGGTCATCGTCTTCCTGCTCGTCATGATGATCGGCAATCACACCGGCAAGGTCGAGGACCTGTTCCTGATCGGATTCGCCGCAGCCATCGCCGCAATCCTGGTGCGCGACATCATCACTCGCCGGATGGAACGCTAGTCGGTCCCGCTCTTGGCGCGCACGTGCATGCGCTCGCCTTGACGACCGAGCAGGCTGAGAATCTCGACCGGCTGCTCCCCCGCGTTGCCGAACCAATGCGGCACATGCGTATCGAACTCCACGACCTCGCCAGCGGTGAGGACCAGTTCGCGACCGGCAAGAACGAGCCGCAAGCGACCGGCTAGAACGTAGATCCATTCGTAGCCCTCGTGACTGCGCGGATCCGGCTCGGCCTGGCTTGCAGGAATGATTACCTTCCAGGCCTGCAGGGCACCGGGTTGCTGGGTCAGCGGAATGACTGTGCGTCCGTGTACCCGGCGCGGTTTGAGGCGCACCCGTGGATCGCCGACTTCGGGCGCACCGACCAACTCGTCCAACGGCACTCGATGCGCCTGGGCAATCGGAAGCAACAGCTCGAGGCTGGGACGGCGCTGGCCGGACTCGAGCCGGGACAGTGTGCTTTTGGATATGCCGGTGACCTCGGCGAGCTCGGTCAGCGTGACATTCCGTTGCGTACGTAGATGTTTGAGCCGCGGACCGACCTCGGTCAGCGTGACGGCTATCGCGGACGAGTGCTCCATCGATCTATTTGACCACCGATTTCCCGGAAACGGCAACAACAGTTGCCGCCCGGCCCGCTAGCTTTCTGCAGCCAATTGGCCGCATGCAGCGGCAATTTCCTGCCCGCGGGTGTCGCGCACGGTGCACGTGACACCCTGCGCAATGACACGGCGAACGAATTCTTCCTCGACCGATTTGGCACTGGCGTCCCATTTGCTCCCGGGCGTCGGATTGAGGGGAATCAGGTTCACATGCACGCGCGCGCCCAACGCCTTACGCAACTTCTTGCCGAGCAAGTCGGCACGCCACGGCTGATCGTTGATGTCCTTGATGAGGATGTACTCGATCGAGACTCGCCGACCCGTCTTGTCCGCGTAGTACTTCGCGGCACCCAGGACTTCGGCGATCGGCCAGCGGTTGTTGACCGGAACCAGGGTGTCCCGCAGCTCGTCGTCAGGGGTATGCAACGACACCGCGAGCGTCACGCTGAGACCCTCGTCGGCCAGTTTCCGTATCGCCGGAGCCAATCCGACCGTGGATACGACGACAGAGCGCTGCGAGATTCCGAGTCCGTCGGGCGCCGGTGACGTGATCCGTCGGACCGCGGCAACCACCCGCTTGTAGTTCGCGAGCGGCTCCCCCATACCCATGAAGACGATGTTCGACAGTCGTCCGGGACCACCGGCAACCTCGCCGTCGCGCAATGCCGCAGCGGCAGCCCGCACCTGGTCGACGATCTCCGCTGTCGACAGGTTGCGCTGCAGACCGCCCTGACCGGTTGCGCAGAACGGGCACGCCATCCCGCAACCTGCCTGGCTGGAAATGCATAGCGTCGAGCGATCCGGGTAGCGCATCAGGACGCTTTCGAGCAGCGTGCCGTCGTTCGCTTTCCACAACGTCTTCCGCGTCTCGCCTGCGTCGCACACCACGTGCTTCAGCGGGGTCAGCAACGTCGGAAACAGCGCGCTGCCGACTTGTTCGCGCACCGACGCGGGCAGATCGGTCATCTTCTCCGCGTCGGCTTCGAGCCTGCCGTAGTACTGGCGCGCAAGTTGATCGGCACGGAACCCCGGCAGCCCGAGCTCCAGTACCGCGGCCTTACGTTCGGCCGAATCGAGGTCGGCGAGGTGTCGGGGCGGCATGCCACGGCGGGGAGCGTCGAATACGAGCGGGAGAGAAACTGCCATAATGCCGTCCAGTCTCCCATCCGCAACACCTGACATGCGAATTAGCGCTAGTGATGTACGTGCATTGCCCGTTTTCGTAGACAATGATCAACTTATGTCGACCACTCCCGAGCCTGTGCCGAACGAACCGGTAACCGTCCCACCTGTCGACGCGAAGCCGGCACGCACAGCGCCGAAGAAGATCAAGTCGACGCGAGTCGGGACAGCCTGGTCCGGGCTTGTCATCGGCATATTCGTGCTGGTGCTGCTACTGATCTTCATTCTGCAGAACTTGCAAAGCGTCCACGTCAGCCTGCTGTTCTGGGATTTTTCATTGCCGCTCGGCGTCGGAGCACTGCTGGCCGCAATCGCAGGCGCGCTGGTGATGGCGTTGGTCGGCGGAGTTCGCATTCTGCAGATAAGGCGCGCAGCCAAGAAGATGCAGCCGGCCTGAACAAAAGTTGCGCAACCTGGCTCCACCGCGGCGCTGCGGGCACGATGATTGAGTCGAGCCCGACGACGCAAAGGAGCAGGCTGTGACCACCGAAGCACCAAGTCCAGGGGTCACGACCGTCCCACCCAAAATCGCCCGATCATGGCTGCTGGTTCCGGCAACCAGGCCCGCGGATTTCACGCCCGACCCAGCATTGTGCGTCGACGCTGTCATCATCGACCTCGAGGACGCCGTCGCCGCGTCGGGGAAGATCGCCGCACGCGAACGCGTCGTCGAGTGGCTCGCTACTGGACGCGCCTGGGTTCGGATCAACGACGCATCCACCGAGTATTGGGCCGACGATCTCGACGCGCTCGCGCAGACGCACGGACTGTCCGGGGTCATGCTCGCGAAGACCGAGAGCGGCTACCAGATCGACGCGAGCGCGGATCGGCTGCCCGAGCACACTCCGATCGTGGCGCTGATCGAATCGGCGATGGGGCTCGAAGCTGCGCCTGAGATAGCGCGGGCGGACAGCACCTTCCGGCTGGCGTTCGGCAGCGGAGACTTTCGCCGCGACACCGGCATGAGCGACGACCCAATGGCGATGGCGTATCCCCGCGCCCGATTGGTTGTCACCAGCCGTGCGGCCAGGCTGCCGGGGCCGATCGACGGTCCGACGGTCAGCACCAATGAGGGTATCCTGCAACGTGATTCGGCGATCTCGTGCTCGATGGGCATGGCCGGGCGGCTCTGCCTGTTCGCCAGCCAAGCGGTCGCCGTCAACAATGCGTTGAGCCCAAGTCCCGCCGATGTGGCCTGGGCCCGCGACGTCTTGGCCGAGCTCGGCGAAAATGGCGAGAACGTCCGCGACGGAAGCGACCGGCCACGGTTGGCGAAGGCCAAGAAGTTCATGACGATGGCCACGGCGCTGGGCCTGGCCTGAGCCTTGGCCGAACTCAGACCCAGAACCCGGCGCTCTTGTGGCGCCAATGAATTCGATAGCGTACGTCGAGCGCGAGACCTGACGTGCTCGCATACGCACGAGCTGCGGTCCCGTTCAGTGAACTCGATGCCGAGCACTCGAGACAGGGCATCTCGGTTCGGGAAAACCCACCGCGTATCGACGCGACGGATATCGAATCCCACGTCGGCGAAGAATGCTTCCACCCCGGCGGCGTCGTAGTGCGGCACGTCGGCGCGCATCCATTCACCGTATGGGTGAGCCGTCACATCGAGATCGACGACGACCAGAGTCCCACCGGGCCGCAACACACGCATCGCCTCACGAATCCCAGGACCTGATTTGGCACCGAAGAAGTACGCGGTTCGGGCGTGCACGATGTCGGCACTCGACCGCGGCATGGGCAACGATTCGGCTGTCCCGCGCAACACCCGCACCCGGGGAACCGCATCCACACGCCGCTGTGCGATACGCACCAGCGGCGGATGCGGTTCGACCCCGACGACCGATCGTGCGTGTTCGGAGAATATCGGCAGGTGGAACCCGGCGCCGCAGCCGACGTCGACGACGTCTTTGCCGGTCCAGTCGGCAATCTCCCGCAACGCTGTGAAGATCGCACCGTCGGCGTCCTGGACCTGGTTCTCCACCTCGTAGAGCTCGGGCCAATGCCAGATGTTCGGGCTCGGAATGACGGTCATCAGGTCACACCAGAACGGTCAGGACCACCCAGGAGACGAACGCCGACGGCAGCAGCGAGTCGAGTCGATCCATGATCCCGCCGTGACCGGGCAACAGCGTCCCCATGTCCTTGATGCCCAATTCACGCTTGACCTGCGACTCGATCAGATCGCCGACCGTAGCGACAAGCACCAGCGCAACACCGAGCAGCACCCCGATCATCGAATTCGCGTGGAGCATCAGGGTCACCGTCAACACGCATCCGATGACGCAGAAAACCAGCGAACCCCCGAATCCTTCCCAGGACTTCTTCGGGCTGATCGCGGGAACCATCGGATGTTTGCCGAACAGCACCCCGGCCGCATAGCCGCCGACGTCGGAACAGACGACCGCGATCATGAAGACGAGCACGCGGAAGTTACCGTTGTCCTCCAGCACCATCTGGGTGGCAAACGATGCCAGCAGCGGGATCCAGGCGGCGACGAACACCGTGATCGCGGTGTCACGCAAGAAGTTTCGCGGCGCTACTTTCAGTCCGTGGTCGAACAACCGCCACACCATGCATACGAGCGCGGTCCCCGCGAATGCTCCGACGGTGCCCGTCGAACCGTAGGGCCAGCCGAGCCAGATGATTGCCTGGCCACCGAGGATCAGCGGAATCCGTGGCACGAGAACGTCTGCCTCACGCAGCCGTTTGGTCACTTCCCAAGTAGCGATAGCCATGGCGACGGCCACGACGCCGAACCACACCTTCGGGATGAAGACCAGTACGAGAATGAGCGAAACGCCGAGGGTCGCACCGACGGCCAGTGCGGCTGGGAGGTTGCGCCCCGCTTTCGATGACGGCGCAACTGGCTCGGGCGCGGCCTCCTCGACGACGACGCTTGGCGCGTCCCCCTCAGCTACAGGTGTCGCTGTGTCCGCGGCCGGATGATCGGGAACGACATCGCCGGCAGTACCTTCATCAGTGGTCACGGTCATGTGTCCCGTCGCTCCGCTCGCCCTGCCGCATTCGCCCCATTGCTCCGCTCGCCCTGTCCAGAGTCCCCAATCGTTGCCGAACTAGACCTCGAGAAGTTCGCTTTCCTTATGTTTGACCAGTTCGTCGATCATCCCGACGTATCGGGCCGTGACTTTGTCCAGTTCCTTCTCGGCGCGACCGACCTCGTCTTCGCCCGCCTCGCCGTCTTTCTGGATCCGTGATAGCTCTTCCATGGCCTTTCGACGAACGCTGCGGACCGAAATCTTGCTGTCCTCGCCCTTCGACTTCGCCTGTTTCACGAGCTCGCGACGGCGTTCCTCGGTCAGCTGCGGCACCGAGATACGGATGATGTCGCCGTTGTTCGTCGGATTGACCCCGAGATCGGAATTGCGGATCGCGGTTTCGATAGCGCCAAGCGTCGACTGCTCATACGGCTTGATCACCACCATGCGAGGTTCAGGAACGTTGATGCTCGACACCTGGGTGATCGGCGTCGGCGAGCCGTAGTAGTCGATGACGACCCGGGTGAACATGCCGGCGTTGGCGCGCCCGGTGCGAATGGCACCGAGGTCGTCCTTCACCACCGAGACGGCCTTCTCCATCTTCTCCTCGGCATCGAAGAGAGTTTCATCAATCACGGCCGTTCCTCCATGTCATTCGTCAACGCCTTGGTACCCCGCGAATCAAGACTTGACCAGCGTTCCGATCTTCTCACCCGATACCGCACGCGCGATATTCCCCTCGATGAGCAGATTGAACACCAGCATCGGCATCTGATTGTCCATGCAGAGACTGAAGGCCGTCGCATCCGCCACCTTGAGTCCCTTTTCGATAACTTCACGATGGGTGATCTCGGTGAACATCGTTGCCGTCGGAACCTCACGCGGATCGGCGTCGTAGACACCGTCCACCGCCTTCGCCATCAGCACGACCTCGGCACCGATCTCGAGTGCCCGCTGTGCCGCCGTCGTATCCGTCGAGAAGTACGGCATGCCCATGCCGGCTCCGAAGATCACCACCCGGCCCTTTTCGAGGTGGCGGCGCGCACGCAGTGGCAGGTACGGCTCCGCAACCTGGCCCATCGTGATCGCCGTCTGCACCCGAGTCTGAACGCCCTGCTTCTCCAGGAAATCCTGCAGTGCGAGGCAGTTCATCACGGTACCGAGCATGCCCATGTAGTCGGACTTCGCTCGCTCCATACCGCGCTCTTCGAGTTCGGCGCCTCGGAAGAAGTTACCGCCGCCGATGACAACGGCGACCTGCACGCCCGACCGAACTACCTCAGCGATCTGCTCTGCGACCTTGGTGACCACATCAGGGTCGAGGCCGACCTTGCCGCCGCCGAACATCTCGCCGCCGAGCTTGAGGACAACGCGGTGGTAGCCACGCCGTTCCGTCGCGTCGTCCGTCATCGGTCTCCTTGTTTCTCTACACGAAAACCCCATCCTGCCTCATCGACTCTGCACAGCAGAAACGAGTGTGCACTTGCTGTCGCTGCCTCTCGGCATTTGCAACAGCAAGTGCACACTCGCTGGGTTGAACTGTTAGCTTGCGCCGACCTCGAAGCGGGCGAACCGCGAGATGGTGACGCCGGCCTCGTCGAGCAGTGCCTTCACGGTCTTCTTGGAGTCCTGCACCGACGACTGGTCGAGGAGCACGACGTCCTTGTAGTAACCGTTGATGCGGCCGTCGACGATCTTCGACAGCGCCTGCTCCGGCTTGCCTTCTTCGCGAGCGGTCTGCTCGGCGATGCGACGCTCGTTCTCGATGATGTCGGCAGGCACCTCGTCACGCGTGACGTACTTGGCCTTGAGTGCAGCGATCTGCATTGCGGCGCCGCGAGCGACCTCCGCAGCAGCTCCAGTGTCACTGCCTTCGGCCGACTGATACTCGACGAGCACGCCAACGGCCGGCGGCAGATCGGACGCACGCTTGTGCAGGTAGATCGCAACCGGGCCGTCGAAGGACACGACGCGACGCAGTTCGAGCTTCTCGCCGATCTTGGCGGACAGCTCCTGAACGGCGGTGTCGACAGTCTTGCCACCGAGGTCGAGCGCCTTCAGCGCCTCGAGATCGGCAGGCTTGCCTTCTGCAGCAGCATTGGCAACCGAATCGGCGAATTCCTGGAACTCGGCGTTCTTGGCGACGAAGTCGGTCTCGCTGTTGATCTCGAGCAGGACGCCGCCCTTGGCGACGACGAGGCCCTCGGCGGTGGTGCGCTCGGCACGCTTGCCGACGTCCTTTGCGCCCTTGATACGAAGTTCCTCAACGGCCTTGTCGAAGTCGCCGTCGTTGTCGGCGAGCGCGTTCTTGCAGGCAAGCATTCCGGCGCCGGTGAGCTCGCGGAGCCGCTTGACGTCAGCGGCGGTGTAGTTCGCCATGAGTGGCGAGCCTCCTTCAATGATGGGAGTTCAACTGAACAGGGGCCGAACCCACCTTTGCCGACCATTCCAGCGTGGAATGGTCGGCAAGGTGAACGCTCGGCATTACTGACCGATCAGGCGTCGGCCTTGGGTGCCTCGGCCTCGGCAACGGCTTCGGCAATATCTGCCGGCGCGTCAGCGAGCTTCGAAGCGGCCTCGTCTTCTGCGGTCCGCGGCGACTCAGGGCCACCCTCGGTGATCACTGCGTCAGCTGCCGGGGCTGCGCCCGCCAACTGCTCGAGCTCCCACTCGGCGAGCGGCTCGCCTGCGCCGACCTCGGGCTTGTCGTCCGAAGTGCTCTGCCCGGCACGTGCCTGTACGCCCTCGGCGACAGCAGACGCGACAACCTTGGTGAGCAGTGCGGCCGAACGGATCGCGTCGTCGTTACCCGGGATCGGGTAGTCGACCAGGTCGGGATCGCAGTTGGTGTCCAGGATCGCAATGACCGGGATGTTCAGCTTGCGAGCCTCGCCGACGGCGATGTGCTCTTTGTTGGTGTCGACGACCCAGATGGCCGAAGGCACCTTGGCCATGTCACGGATACCACCGAGGGTGCGGTCCAGCTTGGTCATCTCACGCGTGAGCATGAGGATTTCCTTCTTGGTGCGACCCTCGAAGCCACCGGTCTGCTCCATGGCCTCGAGCTCCTTGAGGCGCTGGAGGCGCTTGTGCACGGTGGAGAAGTTGGTGAGCATGCCACCGAGCCAGCGCTGGTTCACGTAAGGCATCCCGACACGGGTTGCCTCGGCAGCGATGGACTCCTGTGCCTGCTTCTTGGTACCGACGAAGAGCACGGTGCCGCCGTGGGCAACGGTCTCCTTGACGAATTCGTACGCCTTGTCGATGTACGTCAGCGTCTGCTGCAAGTCGATGATGTAGATGCCGTTGCGATCGGTGAAGATGAATCGCTTCATCTTGGGATTCCAACGACGGGTCTGGTGCCCGAAGTGAGCGCCGCTGTCAAGCAGCTGCTTCATTGTTACAACTGGCATAGCTTGTGAAACTCTCTTTCGTTGCCGGTTCTTGCAAGCGATCGCAATTCGATCCCTGCCCTGGCACCCACAGACCGTCGGACCTGCCCTTGTTATAAAGGCGGACCAGCCGGCGGCCTCGTACTCGAACTCAATGCGGCAGTTCAAGTTGCGCGGGCGCGCGAAGTCGGACTGTGTCAACCACAGACCGCGAGATCAGTGTACGGGCTCGAAGGCACTGGTCATAACCGACTATGGGACGGGCGTCTCAGGCCGCTGATTCGGCCGCCGCGAGCTCCGATTTCCAGGCCCGGAAACCCTCCTCCGTCCGGCCACGACGCCAGTATCCCGAGATGGACGCCCATTCCGCCGCCACTCCCCGCTCGGTGCGGATGTATTTGCGGAGGTCGTGCATCACAGTCTGCGCTTCGCCATGAATGAAGACCTGCACCTGGCCGGCGAGCCATCCCGCTGCCCGAACGGCCGCGCCGAGCGGTGAATCGGCCGCCAGCGGGTCGCGATGCACCCAGATCAGGTCTACATCGGCGTCGGTCCGGATTTCGATTTCGTCCGCGCTGTCGCCGACCTCGATGAAGACCTTCGCTGTGACGCCGGCTGGCAATGCCTCGAGTGCGGTCGAGATGGCCGGTATCGCCGACTCATCGCCCGCGAACAGATGCCAATCGGCGTCGGACCTCGGCGAATATGCGCCGCCGGGCCCGAAGAACGAGATGCACTCCCCCGGTGTCACGTTTGCCGCCCACGGACCGGCGACCCCTTCGTCGCCATGCACGACGAAGTCGATGGCGATCTCACGCGCGACCGAATCGACAGAGCGAATGGTGTACGTGCGCTTCACCTCGTCGCCGTCTGGTCCGAAGATGAGTTTGACGTAGGAATCGGTGAACTCGCTCGGCGCGAAGTCCGCGAAACCTTCGCCACCGAGATAGACCCGCACGAGATGTGCGCTGATCTGCTCGGTCCGCTGCACCGTCATTGTTGTCTTTCGTCGTGCCATAGACACCCTCCATCTTGTTAGGCTTACCTAACCACGGTACACAACATGTCGTAAGCCTGTGGATGACGCGAAAGTTATCCACATTCGGCGATCTCGCCATCCGAGCGGCCGCATTCTCGGCAACGCTGAACCGATGCGCCACTGGTGGATTGCCTTATCGACAACGGCGGTGTTGCTGCTTGCGGCCGCGACGGTCAGCGCCGCGCCCTCGGATGCCTACGATTGGCCCCTTCGCCCACGCCCGACCGTTGTCCGCATTTTCGACAATCCCGAGCACAATTGGTTACCCGGTCATCGCGGCGTCGACCTGGCGGGAGTCGCCGGCCAAACGGTGCTGTCCGCCGGCGACGGCATCGTCGTTTTCGCAGGCACCGTCGCGGGCAAACCTGTTGTGTCGGTGGACCATACGGGCGGACTGCGTACGACGTACGAACCGGTCGACGCATCTGTCACGGTTGGCCGGCGGGTATCGCGTGGTTCGGTTTTAGGAACCTTGGCAAGTGGACATCCCGGATGCCTCGCTGTCGCGTGCCTGCATTGGGGTCTACGGCGCGGCCGCGAATACCTGAATCCGCTCGGGTTGATCCATGCCGAACCGCTCCGGCTGAAGCCGGTCGCCTAGAGCCGTCACGCCCGCGGATGCGCCTGATCGTGGACTGCTCGCAGGCGGGCGACGGAGACATGCGTGTACAGCTGGGTTGTCGCCATGCTGGCGTGGCCGAGCAACTCCTGCACGATCCGCAGATCGGCGCCGCCTTCGAGCAAATGCGTTGCTGCGGAATGCCGTAACCCATGCGGACCGATATCGGGTGCGCCGGGGATCGCGGACATCACCTCATGGACCACCGTCCGCGCCTGCCGCTGATCGAGCCGGCCACCTCGCCTGCCCAACAGGAGTGCGGTCCCCGACTCGGCCGCGAGCAGTTCGGGGCGACCGAATTTCAGCCATGCATCGATGGCATCAGCGGCAGGCCGGCCGAACGGCACCGACCGTTCTTTGTTTCCCTTACCGATGACACGCACGAGATGCCGGTCCAGGTCGACATCGACCAGGTCCAGACCACACAGCTCGCCGACACGGATCCCGGTCGAGTACAGGAGTTCGACGATCAACCGATCCCGGAGTGCCAGCGGATCATGCTGTGCCGCACCGGATTCGGCCGCATCCATCGCCTCTTCCGCTTGATTCTGACGTAGCACCGAGGGCAATACCCTGTGCGCTTTCGCCGATGCAAGGCGCGTCCCGGGATCCGACGGGATCCGCCCGGTCCGTGCCAGCCACGCGGTGAAGGTGCGGGCCGACGAGGTGCGGCGCGCCATCGTTGTCCTCGCGATCCCCGCCGCCGACTGCCGAGCAAGCCAGGACCGCAGCAGCCGCAGATCGATATCGGCAAGCGTGGCCGACGGCGACTCAGAGACCAGGTGTACCAAAAGCAATCTCGCGTCGACGAGGTACGCGCGGATCGTGTGCTCGGATCGCCCGCGCTCGAGGCGTAAATGCTCGGCGAAAGCGTCGAGGTGCACGCCCATCCCCGCCGGCAGGTCCGAATCCATGCGTCCCACAGTCGCGGGTAGACGTATCGAGTGCAACTCGCCCCGCCGAGTGCGCCGCACGTCATCGTCTCTGGATCCGATACCACCCCGTTTCGTCCGCGCCGACGAACCCCGCCAGCTCGAGCAAGGGCAGCACTGCCCGCACTCCCCTTATCGCGACACCGGACACTTCCGACAGCTCCCGCGGGCCTCGCGTGCCGACCGCGGGTAGCGCTTCGTAGACCATCAGCTCGTCACCGGACAGCACATCGGTATCGCGCCGCGGCACTTCCGATCCCTGCACAGGTAGCCGGAGCGGACCCGCCTCGTCGATGACCTCGCTCGCCCGAGTGACCAGCACGGCCTCACCGTCGCGAATCATCTGATGGCAACCCGTCGACGACGCAGACATGACCGACCCTGGCAACGCCAGCGCCGGCCGGCCAAGCTTGCGCGCCCACTTCGCGGTGTTGCGCGCCCCACTGCGCCAACCGGCCTCGACGACAACGACCGCATCCGACAGCACCGCAATCAGCCGATTCCGCGCCAGGAACTGGTATCTGGCCGGTGTCGTTCCCGGTGGATATTCGCTGATCACCAGGCCGGTACGGGCAACTTCCTGCAGGAGCCGACTATGGGCCGCCGGGTAGTCGATGTCGATTCCGCACGCAAGGACCGCAATCGTCGGGCCCTCCATCGCGAGAGCCGCTCGATGCGCGGCGCCGTCGATCCCGAACGCGCCGCCCGACACGATCGTCCATCCCTGCGCCGAGAGCTCGCCGACAACGTCTGCCGTGACGTGGTTGCCGTAGTCGCTCGGCGCCCGAGTGCCCACCACGGCAATCGATCGCTCGGTCAGCTCGTTCAGCGAACCGGCTCCCTTGACCCAGAGCACAAGTGGTGCAGCACCGTCCCGATCACGTTTCGTCTCCACTCCCGAGAACGCGAGCATCCGCCACGAAGGCCATTCCGGGTCGTCCGGTGTGACGAGGCGAGCACCTATCCGGTCGACGAGCTCCAGATCCCGCACGGAAGTGTCGATGTGCCGTCGCGCCTCGGTTCGCTTCTTCAGCGAGTGCGGCAGATCCCAATCCCGAACCGCCCGTGCGGCTTCCTCGACACCGACCGCGTCGACGAGTTCGTTCAACGGAGCACAGGGACCGCGCACGACCTGCGACAGATAGGCCCACGCAGCCCGGCGCGGATCAACTGCGGTCATGACCTGAACCTGTCGCGGAAGTTCAAGGCCGAACTCACATCGCCGGCATCGGGCGAGTTTCCACCGCGCAGGTCGGTCAGCGTCCACGCGACCCGGATTGCACGATCCGCCCCGCGGGCGGTGATCTCACCGCGCCACAGCGAATCCTCGACACACGCAATCACTTTGCGGGGCAACCGAAACTGTTGCCTGAGCAGATGCCCGGGTACCTCACCGTTGGTGGTCCACCCGAACTCCCGCCAGCGGTCCGCTGCGGCGGCGCGCGCGGCGATGACTCGCTGTCTGACCTCTCGACTGTCCTCCGCCACGTCGGACGTGAAGGCCCCGGTTGCCATGGGCACCATCTTGATTCGAAGATCGACGCGATCGATCAACGGACCCGACAGCTTCCCGAGATATCGACGCCGCGCGGTCGGCGCGCAGACGCAGTCCGCCTCGCGCGCAGGTGCACATGGGCAGGGGTTCGCGGCGAGAACCAGCTGGAACCGCGCGGGGTAGCGTGCGACGCCGTCGCGGCGGGCGATTCGTACTTCGCCGTCCTCCAGCGGAGTTCGCAAGGCCTCCAACGCCTTCAAGCCCAGCTCGGCGCATTCGTCGAGAAACAGGACACCGCGGTGTGCTCGGCTGACCGCACCCGGACGGGCCATGCCGGATCCGCCCCCGACGAGGGCACTCACCGTCGTGGTGTGGTGCGGCGCGATGAAGGGTGGCGTCGTGATGAGGGGGTTGTCGTCGGGCAGCAGCCCGGCAACCGAATGAATCGCTGTCACCTCGAGTGCCTCGGTTTCGGTGAGCGGCGGAAGTAGACCGGGAAGTCGTTGCGCCAGCATCGTTTTACCGATTCCCGGCGGGCCGGTCAGCATGAGATGGTGCGCACCGGCGGCCGCGACCTCCACTGCCCACCGTGCCTCTTCTTGACCGACGACCTCACTCAGATCACCGCACACCTCGCGCTCTGCGATCCCCCGGCACTCGGGCGTGGCCAAGGTCGCCGTCCCTCGCAGCCATGCGAGTACCTCGCGCAACGACTCAGCACCGAGTACCTCGACACCCTCGACCAGACCAGCCTCGGCCAAAGTCGACTGCGGAACCACCACCCGCTGCCAGCCCGCATTCTTCGCAGTGAGGACTGCCGGAAGAACTCCCCGCACGGGGCGCAGCCGACCGTCGAGTGCTAATTCGCCTAGTAGCACGGTCTTTTCGAGCGTTGCACGCGGAACTGCACCGGCCGCATCGAGCACGCTCAAGGCCAGCGCTAGGTCGTACACAGACCCCACCTTTGGGAGCGTCGCCGGCGACAACGCGAGGATTACCCGCGAATCCGGCCATTTCTCTTCGGAATTCGTCACTGCGGCACGCACACGATCGCGCGATTCCTGCAGCGCCGTGTCCGGGAGGCCGACCAGATGTATGCCTGGCAGTCCCCTGCCGATATCCGCCTCGATCTCCACCAGCTGCCCGTCGACACCCGACACCGCGACCGAGTACGCCCGACCCAAGGCCATCAGAAAACACCTACGAGATGCGATATCTCTGGCTCGCAGCCGCGTTCGAGGAGTATCGACACCACGTCGAATCGAACATCGACCCAGGGCCCAGCCTGCTCGGCAAGCCAGATGGCCGCTAGCCGTCGGATGCGGCTCTGCTTGGCAAAGGTGACAGCTTCGGCGGGCAACCCCATCCGCCGGCTAGTTCGGGTCTTGACCTCCACGAACGCAATCGTGTTCGGCAGACGCCCGATCAGATCGATCTCGCCGTAACGGCATCGCCAATTGCGGCAGACGATCTCCATCCCCGCAGCGGCAAGATGCTCCGCTGCCAGGTCCTCCCCGTGTGCGCCGAGCGCAATATTGTGTGCCACACCGAGAACACTTGCGCACATCCGAAACACCACCGGAGCGGCGACCAGGCCAAACACATTGCCCTGTTAGCGAATCAGGCGCTGTGGATAACCGCGTTACCTTTGGCTCTACCTGCGGCAATAGCGATCCCCGCTACTCCGGGAGGCGAAGATCCGGCTTGTCGAGCTCTTCGATATTGACGTCCTTGAACGTGATCACGCGGACGTGCTTCACGAACCGCGCCGGGCGGTACATATCCCACACCCACGCGTCCGCCATCCGTACCTCGAAATAGATCTCGCCATCGGCGTTCTGCGGCAGCAACTCCACCGAGTTGGCCAGGTAGAAGCGTCGCTCGGTCTCCACGACGTACGAGAACTGGCCGACGATGTCTTTGTACTCGCGGTACAGCGAGAGTTCCATCTCGGTTTCGTACTTCTCGAGATCCTCGGCGCTCATCGGGTGGAAGATCCTCCTGGTCGGGCATTCATTGGTCGCTCCGCAAGCTCGGCTCCGCGGTAGGTAGCAATCATGTCGCACTCGGTATGTCGGCCGCCAACGGGTCCAGTACCAGCGAGTCACCGGAAAGCGGGTCGAGTCCGGGCACAGGTGGGACGTTCCGCCACGATTGGCGGTGTTCGCTGGTCGGCCCCAGCGCCGTGAGGGCCGCTGTGTGCACCGGCGTGTTGTAGCCCTTGTGCGCCGCAAAACCGTAGCCCGGTAACTTCGCGTCCAACTCGATCATGAACCGATCACGGGTGACCTTGGCGAGAATGCTCGCCGCCGCAATACACGCAGCGGTGGCGTCCCCACCGATAACCGGCAACGACGGCACCGGGATACCTGGCACACGAAATCCGTCGGTGAGCACGTAACCCGGTGCGGTGGTCAAGCCGGCTACCGCGCGGCGCATCCCCTCGATGTTGGCCACGTGGATGCCGATCTCATCGATCTCCCATGCAGGGATCGAGACCACAGTCCAGGCGAGCGCGAGTCGCTGGATGACTGGGAACAGTTGTTCGCGAGCACGTTCGGTGAGCTTCTTGGAATCGTCGAGACCCGCGAGCGCCGCATGTGGCTTCTCCGCCAGCAGGCACGCGGCCACGACCAACGGACCGGCGCACGAGCCACGGCCCGCCTCGTCGACTCCGGCAACAGGACCGAGTCCGCTACGGATCAACGCAGATTCGAGCGTTCGCAAACCTGAGGATTTGCGGATGACAGGTCGCGGCGGCCAGGAAGACACTCCCACGATTGTTCCTATCCGGACTGAATGTCCGGCGAACTGACGGTACCCATGCGACCCGGTGGGAGGACAATGAACACTGCCTTGCCTTTGACGTTGTCTACCGGAACCGTGCCTTGCAGATCGTCGCCCACGTGATAGCGCGAGTCGGCCGAATTGTTCCTGTTGTCACCCATCACCCACAGATTGCCATCCGGCACCGTCACGGGCCCGAAGCAGCGCCCCGACTTGAGCGCCGTATCGCACGTCACCGTTCCGGGCGTGAAAGGAAAGTCGTTGACGATGTACGGCTCATCGAGCGGTTTGCCGTCCACCATCACGCGGCCCTGCGCATCGCAGCACTCGACCTTCTGACCGCCGGTCGCAATCACCCGCTTGACAAGATCGTTCTCGTCAGGCGGAACGACGCCGAAGATCGAACCGACGTTCTGCAGGCCACGGATGACGACGTTGGACGAGCGAATCGACTTGTAGTCGTTGCTCCACGACGGCGGCCCGAGGAAGACGACAACATCGCCTGGATGCGGATCGCCGAAGTCGTAGCTGAGCTTCTCGACAACGATGCGGTCGCCTGTGCAGCCGTTGCAACCGTGCAGCGTCGGCTCCATCGATTCGGATGGAATCAGGTAAACCCGGGCGATGAATGTCTGCAGCAAGAAGCTGAGCACCAACGCAACGAGAATGAGGATCGGCAGTTCTTTCCAGAAGGAACGAGTCGTTGCCGTTTTGGTTTCGTCAGCCACGCGATCAGGTTAGCCCGGCAGGCGAAAGTCGGTGTGTCCCGACGATGCTCAGCGCTTTTCCTTGATCTTCGCAGCCTTGCCACGCAGGTCACGGAGGTAGTACAGCTTGGCGCGACGGACATCACCGCGGGTGACGACCTCGAGGTGGTCGATGTTCGGGCTGTGCACCGGGAAGGTGCGCTCGACGCCGACGCCGAAGGAAACCTTGCGGACCGTGAAGGTTTCGCGCACGCCGCCACCCTGGCGACGAATCACGACACCCTTGAAGATCTGGATGCGCTCCTTCGAGCCTTCGATGACCTTCACGTGGACGTTCAGCGTGTCGCCGGCGCGGAAGGCCGGGATGTCCTCGCGCAGCGACTTGTTGTCCAAGAAG
Source organism: Mycobacteriales bacterium (assembly GCA_038256175.1). Lineage (GTDB taxonomy): Bacteria > Actinomycetota > Actinomycetes > Mycobacteriales > Mycobacteriaceae > Antrihabitans. The sequence continues at coordinate 15,970 of JBBSKP010000007.1, read as the reverse complement.
TCCAGGGTGTTCATAGTTTTTCATCCTTGCGTTCGCGAGAGCAGAGGAACCTGGCGAGCGAATCGCGTGTCACGAGGACCACGCGTCAGCTGCGACCGGTTCGTACCCAGGTCAGGTGGTGTTGCCGCTGCAACGTCGAGCGGCGCAAAATACGCCGACTTGGTGCGGGCAACCCGTCAATTGTGCCAGACGAGGGGGTGCCCGACGAAATCGGGCGTCAGAGGGTGATCTGCTCGGCCATCGGACTCGGCGCTGGAGCCGCGTGCACCAACCGCTCCAACTCCTCCTCAGCACTCGCTCGCGCGTGCGCGATGCTCGGCTTTCCCGCGATCAGATCCTGCACATAGATCTTCGCCCGGATCAACGGACGGCGGATTCGACGCTCCCGATTCATCGCCCGCTGCATGCGTTTGGGCTTCTTCGTATAGCGCCACCGAGCCCACGGCGCACCGGGCCTGCTCAACCGGATTGCACCGATGAGCAGCAGCGGAACGAAGAACAGGCCAAGCAATCCGGTCCAGATCTTTCCCTTCAAAATGACGATGGCCGCAAGACCGAGGTTGATCACCGCCAAGACGACGACCATCCCGCGCAACCACCAGTTCGTGTCAGTACGCCACCACTCCACGTCGATGAGTTCGAGCGGACGGAAACCGAGAAGGAGCAGGCCCGTGACCGCGATGGCGACGAAGACGGCGTCCACCGACGTGCGTCCCTCCGCCTCCCAGTACACGTCCTTGAGGTAGAAGATCAGCGCGAACTCATCGAGCACCAGCGCTGAACCCGCACCGAACACGGCAGCGAGCCACGCCCCGCTCGTCTGCGTGCCGTCCTCGTAGATCGCGATGATCGCGACACCGGAGATCAGCATCGCGATGATGCCGAACACAACGTGGTGCACGTGCATCCCGTTCGGCGTCACGTTCCCCGGCCACCAACGGACCTTGGCGCGAATCATCCGCACGCTGAGTCTGATGAGGAGAAACCCGACGATGAAGCCGACCAGAAAGAAGAGCAGCGGCAGTCGCCCGTGAGCGACGATCTCCTCGTCGAGCCATCTGCGCATCAATCATCCCGTTCTGAACGCCGCGTTTGTCCGGTTCACCTTCCGGGCACAACCTCGGTCCCGCAAGGGCACTATCGTCCGAAACCCGCCTTTCGTAGCGCATCTGCCATCGAACCGCCCGGCGCGGCTGCGGCGCCCCCACGTTGCTGCTGCGCTCCCCCGCGGTTCGCGGGCTTGCCAGCGCTCGCCGGTTGCTGGGCGCGCGGGCCGGGCGCACTCGATCGACCACCGCGGCCGCGATCAGCCTGTTTGGCGCCGGCGCCGACCTCGTCGTCGAGTCGCAGGGTCAGACCGATTCGTTGCCGCTCGATATCGACCTCGACGACCTTCACCCGCACCACGTCGCCCGACTTCACCACTTCGCGCGGATCGGAGACGAAGTTGTGCGACATCGCCGACACGTGCACCAAACCGTCTTGGTGCACTCCCACGTCGATGAACGCTCCGAAGGCCGCAACGTTCGTCACAACGCCTTCCAGGGTCATTCCCGGCTTCAGGTCGGCAACCTTCTCGATACCGGCGGCGAAGGTTGCGGTCTTGAACTCCGGACGTGGGTCTCGACCCGGCTTCTCCAGTTCTTCGATGATGTCGATGATTGTCGGCAGACCGAACCGGTCGTCGACGAAATCAGCCGGTCTAAGCGCGCGCAATGCCGTGGAGTTGCCGATCAGTTCCTTGACGCTCTGTCCGCTCGACTTCATGATCCGCCGCACGACGGGATATGCCTCGGGGTGCACAGCCGAAGTGTCTAGCGGATCCGTGCCACCGCCGACACGGAGGAAGCCGGCACACTGCTCGAAGGCCTTCGGCCCCAGCCGCGGAACCTCCTTCAACGCCGTCCGGCTCGGGAACGGGCCGTTCTGATCACGATGCGCAACAATGCTTTCCGCCAGCGATCCGGCGATGCCGGACACTCGCGAGAGCAGCGGCACCGACGCCGTGTTCACATCGACACCCACCGCGTTCACCGCGTCCTCGACGACAGCGCCAAGCGAGCGAGCCAGCATCGTTTCGGAGATGTCGTGCTGGTACTGACCGACACCGATGGACTTGGGGTCGATCTTCACCAATTCGGCTAGCGGGTCCTGCAGCCGGCGCGCAATAGACACCGCGCCGCGCAGGGATACATCCATGTCGGGCAACTCCGCGGAGGCATAGGCCGAGGCCGAATACACCGACGCCCCGGCCTCCGAGACGACGATCTTGGTCGGCTTCTTGTCTGGAATCCGCGAAATCAGTTCAGCAGCAAGCGCGTCGGTTTCTCGCGACGCGGTGCCGTTGCCGATTGCGATCAGCTCGACCCCGTAACGCGCGCAGAGGGCTCCGAGGACCGCGATCGATTTCTCTTCCTGCTTCTGCGGCTGGTGCGGATAGATCACCTCGGTCGCGACAACCTTGCCGGTACCGTCGACTACGGCGACCTTCACGCCGGTACGAAACCCCGGGTCGAGGCCCATGGTCGTTCGGGTGCCTGCCGGTGCGGCGAGCAGCAGGTCACGAAGGTTCATGGCGAACACGTCGACGGCGTCGCGCTCGGCGGATTGCCGCAGGCGCATGCGGGTATCGATCCCGAGCGTGATGAGCAACTTCGTCTTCCACGCCCACCGCACGGTGTCCAGCAGCCAGGGATCGGCCGGCCGCCCACGATCGGCAATGCCGAACTGCGACGCAATCCGGCCTTCGTACACGCTGCGCTGACCTGGCTCGAGCTCCTGACGTTCGGAATCGAGGCCGAGCGAGAGGACCTCTTCTTTTTCGCCACGCAACACCGCCAAGATCCGATGCGACGGCAGCTTCTCGAAGGGCTCGGAGAACTCGAAATAGTCCTTGAACTTGGCGCCTTCGACTTCCTTGCCCTTCCGGACCGTCGACGTCAGCTGGCCGCGCTTCCACATCAGCTCACGGAGTTCGCCGACCAGATCGGCGTCCTCGGCGAAGCGCTCGACCAGAATGGCGCGAGCGCCGTCGAGTTGCTCGGCAGTGAAAGTGGCTGGATCGGTGCTCGGATCGTTGAAAAGCGCGTCGGCGACCGGCTCGTGGCCCGCCTCGCGTGCGATCTGGGCCTTCGTCCGTCGCTTCGGCTTGAACGGCAGGTAGATGTCCTCGAGCCGGGCCTTCGTGTCGGCCAGCAGCAGTCGTTGCTCGAGGGCCTCGTCGAGCTTGTCCTGCGATCGAATCGATTCGAGGATCGCGACCCGACGTTCGTCGAGTTCGCGCAGGTAGCGCAGGCGCTCGTCGAGCAGACGCAATTGAGCATCGTCGAGGCCGTCAGTCGCTTCCTTGCGATACCGAGCGATGAACGGAACGGTCGAACCGGCGTCGAGCAGATCTACCGCAGCCTTCACCTGCTCCACGCGGACGTCTAGTTCTTCTGCGATGCGTTGGTTCACGGTTTTCAGAGCAGTCGTCACGGCGCCCGACACTACCGGCGCCGACCGACACGGCGTCACGCGGAATCGGGCAGATGGCTCCGCCTGCGCGGTCCTGCGAGACACTGATAGGGATGAACACGGATCTGCACACCACCAACGCGGCCTCCGCGCGCCGTACGCGACCGCGCGACCGGAAGCTGACGATCCTGCGTGCGGCGTCCGATGCGTTCACTCGCGACGGCTATCACCGGACGTCGATGACCGACATTGCCCGCTCCCTCGACATCAGCTCCACCGCGATCTACCGGCATTTCCGCAACAAGGAGGACCTGCTCTCGCAGACTCTCCTGCACGGCCTCGACGCCACCGTGGCAAGGCTGCAAGAAGCACGGCACTCCCAAGACTCCGGTAACGCAATCCTCACCGAGCTCGTGACCATGTCGCTCGAATATCGCGGACTCCCCCGGCTGTGGCAGCGCGAGGTCCGAAGCTTGTCACCTGCCCATCGACAAGCTGTGCTGATGCGGGTCATGCGCCTGAATGTCGCACTTCGACAAGCAGTTCGGACGTTGCGCCCCGAATTGGGACCAGCCGACGTCGAATTCGCAGCGTGGTGCGTGTTGTCGATCGCGGTGAGTCCATCGCATCACAACGTGCAGCTTCCGCAAGCCGCATACGCGGAACAACTCGGCGGCATGATCGAAAATGTCGTTGCCTCCGCGCCCGCACCCGCCGGAGCGAATCAGCGCTACGACGCTCGCACAGTCGATCCCGAGTCCGACGACGAGGCCCTCGACCGCGCGATCCGTCCCGAACGGTTGATCGTGGCGGCAGCGCATCTGTTCAACACGCGCGGCTACGCAGCGGTCGGGATCGAGGATATCGGTGCGGCTGCAGGCATTTCGGGTCCAAGCATCTATCACCACTTCGGCAGCAAGTCCGACCTGCTGACGGAGATCGTCGAACGCAACGAGCAATGGATTCGTCTGTATACGTCGCGCGCGATGATGATGGGTTCGTCGACCGAGGAATCGCTCGAGCTCATTTTGCGGTCGTACGCGCAGTTCGCCGCCGAACAGCCAGATCTGGTCGGCACCGCGGTGACCGAAGTGATCCATCTGCCACCGGAATACGCGGCGCGTTTCCGGAAGACGCACCGCGACGGGATCGTTCGCTGGGCCCGCCTCCTCCAGGTCGCACGACCCGAACTCGAACTGGACGTTGCGCGCGTCCAGGTGCAAGCCGTCACGACAATCGTCAACGACGCGGTCCGAAACGAACGGCTCCGACACCGGCCGGATCTCGTCGATGCGCTCGTATCCGTCGGCAATCAAGTGATGTCTGCGCCGACCACGGTGGCCCACACGAGCCGCACTGCGGGCTAGTCCGACCTAACATCTGCCGCTAACTCGCATGTCAGCTCCAGTTTTAGCTGCTCATTGCCCAAGGCCGCCCTAGTCGTCAGTAACTTACGGTTGCGTAGTGAGCCTTGCGTTTGAAAGCCTGGTCGGCGAGTGACGGGCTGCCTTGCCGCGCGCTCGTGTTCACGTCAACGACGCGGAGGATTCCAAATGGGTCATTACAAGAGCAACGTTCGCGATCTCGAATTCAATCTGTTCGAGGTGCTGGGACTCGATCACATCCTCGAATCGGGCGGATTCGGCGACCTCGATGGCGAGACAGTGCGATCGATGCTCGCCGAGGCATCGCGCCTCGCGGAAGGACCCGTTGCCGACGGATTCGCCGACGCGGATCGCAATCCTCCGACGTTCGACCCCGCGACGCATTCGGTGACCCTTCCGCAGTCGTTCAAGGATTCCTTCCGCGCGTGGCAGACGGCCGAGTGGTTCCGTGTCGGACTCGACGAGGGCGTCGGCGGAGTTCCGGCGCCGTCGATCGTCACCTGGGCGATCAACGAGTTCGTTCTCGGTGCGCAACCAGCGGCGTACATGTACCTCACCGGACCCGCCTTCGCGGACATTCTCTGGGGCATCGGAACCGAACTGCAGAAGCACTGGGCGTCGATGGCCATCGACCGCAACTGGGGCGCCACAATGGTTTTGACAGAGCCCGACGCGGGATCCGACGTCGGCGCGGGACGCACCAAGGCGATCGAGCAGGCGGACGGTTCCTGGCACATCGAGGGTGTCAAGCGGTTCATCACGTCTGCCGACTCGGACGATCTGTACGAGAACATCTTTCACCAGGTCCTCGCCCGCCCCGAGGATGCGCCCGCCGGCACCAAAGGACTGAGCCTGTTCCTCGTCCCGAAGTACCTCTTCGACCACCAGACCGGCGAACCGGGTGAGCGAAACGGCGCGTTCGTCACCAATGTCGAACACAAGATGGGCCTGAAGGCTTCGGCCACATGCGAACTCACCTTCGGCGGGCACGGCATCCCGGCCAAGGGCTGGCTGGTCGGTGACGTCCACAACGGCATCGCCCAGATGTTCAAGGTCATCGAACTGGCCCGAATGATGGTGGGTACCAAGGCCATTTCAACCCTGTCGACCGGCTACTTGAATGCGTTGGAGTACGCGAAGACCCGCGTTCAGGGAGCCGACCTGACGCAGATGACCGACAAGAACGCGCCACGGGTCACGATTACCCATCACCCCGACGTTCGTCGCTCGCTGATGATGCAGAAGGCTTACGCCGAAGGCCTGCGCGCCATCTACCTCTACACGGCCGCGCACCAGGACGACGAGGTCGCGAAGTCGGTATCCGGTGCAGACGCCGACCTGGCGTATCGGGTCAACGACCTGCTGCTGCCGATCGTCAAGGGCGTGGGATCGGAACGGGCGTACCAGTACCTGACCGAATCGCTGCAGACGTTCGGCGGATCGGGCTTCCTGCAGGACTATCCGATCGAGCAGTACATCCGGGATTCGAAGATCGACAGCCTCTACGAGGGCACGACGGCGATCCAGGCGCAGGACTTCTTCTTCCGCAAGATCATTCGCGATCGTGGCGTCGCACTTGCTCACATTGCCGGACAGATCACCCAGTTCATCGACAGCGAGGCAGGCAACGGACGGCTCAAGTCCGAACGCGAGCTGCTGAAGACCGCACTCACAGATGTTCAGGCGATGGCTGCGTCGCTCACCGGATATCTGATGGGCGCACAACAACATCCGAGCGAACTCTACAAAGTCGGCCTCGGCTCGGTCCGCTTCTTGCTCGCGACCGGTGACCTCCTGATCGGTTGGTTGCTGTTGCGTCAGTCCGAGATTGCGATCGCGGCACTCGGCGGCGCAGGCGCTTCCGGAGCTGAGAAGTCGTTCTACGAAGGCAAAATTGGCGTCGCATCGTTCTTCGCGAAGAACGTGCTGCCCGAACTGACGGCCACCCGCGGCATCATCGCTGCGCTCGACAACGACATCATGGAGCTCGCTGAAGAGGCTTTCTAGGCACGGAAACTCGGTGGCGCCGTTCGTTCAGACCGGCAAAACTGTGCTCGTGACCGACAACAAGATCGTGCCGACCGTGGCGCGCTTTCGTGCGCTCGCACGGTCGTCGCCGTGGCGGTGGTCAACCCTCGAGTTCGAATGGACCGACAGCCGAGCTTCGTTGCGTCACGCATGGATTCGCAGACCGGGAAACGTTCGCGTAGAAGCGGACGACCACAAGCCGTCGATAACAACGTCGACACGGCCCTTCAACGGCATGCGGCAGAAATTGGGTTCCGGCCCGTTGGAGCCCATCCCAGGGGTGTGGGCAGCAGAGACGACTCCCACATTGGACGACGACGGGTTCGTCGCTGGGCCGCGGTCATTGCCCGGCGTCGACTACGACGCACCGATGTACGCCGACTACCAATGGGTTGCGATGCTCGACCCGATCGAGTACGCGGATGCGTGGGGCGAGGACGATGCCCCGCCAGTGCAGCTGCGCTCTATTCACGTTGTGCGGCATCATGATCGCGACGCGTGGGAAGCGGTGGCGTATCCAACCGAGCACTACGAACCTCGCTGCGGTTGTTGCGCGCTATTGACTGGTGAGTTCGACAATGACGCGCAGCATTGGGTACCGGAGTGCGAATCAACGGTCCGGCTGGATGTGCAGACCGGTGTCTGCGTGTTCGTAGCGAACCACAGCGGCACGCGAGCGGGCGTGGAGCTGGACATGCGGATCATCGGCGTCGATGATCCAATGGACGATGCGTTGTTCCCAGTTACCCGCATGCCGCGTCGGTTGTGGCGTTACCGCTAGGAATCAGCTTGCGGTGGCAACAGATCCGGCCGCCGCTCGGCAGTGCGCTGCAGTGACTGCTCACGTCGCCATTGGGCAACCTTGGCGTGGTCACCCGACAGCAGCACGGGTGGCACGTCGAGCTCGCGCCAACTGACCGGACGCGTGTAGCTGGGTCCTTCGAGGAGGCCGTCGGAGAACGAATCTTCTTGGTGTGACTGCTGATTGCCCAACACACCTGGCATCAAGCGGACGACGGCTTCGGCCATCACCAGTACGGCCGCCTCGCCCCCGATGAGCACGTAGTCGCCGATGCTGACCTCTTCGACGCGTACTCGTCGAGCGGCGTCGTCGAATACCCGCTGATCGATCCCTTCGTAACGCCCGCAAGCGAATACGAGGTGTGGCTCGTTCTTCCAGCGCTGTGCGGTCGCTTGGGTGAACGGGACCCCGGCAGGCGTGGGAACGACGAGCAGCGCATCGTCGGGACATACGGCGTCGAGAGCGTCGCCCCATACCGTCGGCTTCATCACCATGCCGGGACCACCGCCGTAGGGCGAATCGTCGACCGCCTTGTGCACGTCGTGGGTCCAGTCGCGCAGATCGTGAACCCCGATCGAGATCAGACCTTTGTCGATTGCCTTGCCGAGCAACGCCGTTCGCAACGGCTCGAGATATTCGGGGAAGATCGTCACTACGTCGATTTTCATCGGCCGCGCAACTTCACAACGATTCCACGTTGAGCAAACCCTCGGGCGGGTCGATCTCGATGACGCGGTCGGCCACCGACACCGACGTGACGATCGCAGCGACGAACGGCACGAGAATCTCGCGCTCGTCGGGCGCCGTGATCGCGAGCATCTCCCCTGCGGCGGAATGCAGAACCTCGCGCACAGTTCCGACGGGCGTGCCGTCGGCCAATGTCACCGACAATCCCTCAAGTTCGTGATCGTAGAACTCGTCCGGATCGTCGGACGGAGCGACGTCCGCGGAATCGATCACGAACAGCGTCCCGCGCAGCGCATCGGCGGCTTCGCGGGTGGCGATGCCCTCGATGCGCAGCAAAAGCCGCCCGGAGTGGTCCCGGGCGGCTTCGACTGTGTAGTCGGTGAGTTCTTTTTCACGCGGCTTGCGGCCCCGAAGGACCGTGTTCGGCGCGAAACGAAGCTCGGGCTCGTCGGTTCTGACATCGACGACGACTTCACCTTTGACGCCGTGCGACTTGGCAACGCGTCCGACAACCAGCTCCACCGAGCTATTGATCGGTGTCGACAACGTCGACGCGAATACCGCGTCCACCGATTCCGGAAACCAAGGTGCGCAGCGCGGTCGCAGTACGTCCGCCGCGACCGATCACCTTGCCCAGGTCGTCCGGATGCACATGTACCTCGACGGTGCGCCCACGCCGGCCGGTGATCAGCTCGACGCGAACTTCATCGGGATTGGCGACGATACCGCGGACGAGGTGCTCCACGGCATCGGCGACAACAGTGCTCACTTCTCGGTGGCCTCGGCGGCTACGGCCTCTGCGGGCGCGGCAGTCTCTTCAGCGGCAGTCTCTTCAGCAGCGGCCTTCTTGGGGGCCTTCTTCTTCGGAGTCGTGGCAGCAGCGGCGGGCTCGCCGTCGGCCGACGCGAGCGCAGCGTTGAACAGGTCGAGCTTGCTCGGCTTCGGCTCCTTGACCTTCAGGGTGCCTTCGGCGCCCGGCAGGCCCTTGAACTTCTGCCAGTCACCGGTGATCTTCAGGAGTGCCTCGACGGGCTCGGTCGGCTGCGCGCCAACGCCGAGCCAGTACTGCGCGCGCTCGGAGTCGACAACGATGAGCGACGGCTCTTCCTTGGGGTGGTACTTGCCGATGGTCTCGATCGAACGGCCGTCACGACGGGTCCGAGAGTCCGCGACAACGATGCGGTACTGGGGGTTGCGGATCTTGCCGAGCCGCGTGAGCTTGATTTTGACAGCCACTGGTAGAGCCTTTCAGGTGTGGTCCCATCGCACAGCGATGAAGACCTATGGTCACGGCGCAATTCAGCTGCCCACACGGCTTGCGGGCCCGGTTTTGCGTTGGGGGGTGTTGTGACCGCCGCGCGGTACGTAACCGGAGACGGGCGAACAGTTGTCCATTCTGCCAGACGTGCATGGACCAGCGGAAATCGGGTGAGGCGGCTCTGCCGCTCGTGCGTCTTTTCGGAGGTCCCATGCTCCGAAAAGACGCACGGGGGCACGGAGTGCCCTACACCAGCGGCGCCAGGGTCTTTGCCGCCAATTCGACGATCCCAGGCTCGTGGCCGTTCGCGATGAGGTTGATGATCACGCCATCGATTCCCTTGTCGAGCACCCTGGTCTTGATCTGCTCGGCTACGTCGTCCGGACCCCCACAGAAGTGGCGGTCGGTCGCGGCCGCACGCTGCTCGTCGGACAGGGTCGTCAGATCCACGCCACGGGCGAAGAGGAAGTCGCGCTGCAGCTTGCGGGCCTTGTCGCCGTCCTCGTCGATCATGACGAAGGCAAGGAAGCTCGTCTCGAGCGTCGATCTTTCCCGACCTGCTTCGGCGCAGCGCGCATCGAGCGCCTCGAGCTTGCGTGGCAACTCCGACGCGTTGCAGATGATGTTCAGGTGGTCCGCGAAGCGCGCTGCCAGTCCGAATGTCTTCTTCTCGCCACCGCCGCCGAGCAGGATTGGCAGGTCGTCGCGGATGCGGGGCTCATTGATCGCATCCGTGACGTGGTATCACTTGCCGTCGAACGTGGGACGTTTGCCGCGCAGCATCGGCGTGATGATTTCCAACGACTCTTCGAGCTTCTCGAAACGTTCGGTGAAAGTACCGAAGTCGTAGCCGAAGGAGTTGTGCTCGAGTTCGAACCAGCCGGCACCGATGCCGAGCACAGCCCGACCCCCGCTGACGACGTCGAGCGTCGTGACGGTCTTCGCCAGCATGGGCGGATTTCGATATGTGTTGCCGGTGACCAGTGCGGACAACTGGATCTTCTCGGTTGCTGTCGCCAAGCCTGCCAGGGCGGTGTATGCCTCGAGCATCGGCTCGTCGGGCTCACCGATCCCAGGCAATTGGTAGAAGTGGTCCATGACGAACGCGGTGTCGAAGCCGGCGGCCTCGGCCTCGCGCGCTTGCGCGATGACGGTCGGGAACAGGTCTGCGACCGATCCCGAGTAGCTGAAATTCGGCATCTGATAACCCAGTCGAATGCTCACGTAATCCGACGGTACGCCTTGCTTACGACCTCCACAGCGGAGCAGGTCAGTAGTTGTCGCGGTGTTCGTAATCGGCGACCTCGCCGGTGGCGGTGAGGTCCACCCAGAACAGATTTCCGAAATCCGTTTCGGCGATGGGCGGGACGTCGCATCGGCAGAACGCACTCACAAGCGCAGGCACTGTGTCGCTGTGCCCGACGATCAACACCAGTGCCCTCGGGGTGGTCGCGACGTACTTGCTTGGCAAAAACTGCGGCGTCTCGGGCGGGATCGTAGGTTGTGATGTCGACGTGCCAGGCCTGCGCGGTTGGTCGCGCGGTCTGCTGACTCCGAATGAACGACGTCGCGTACACCGCGTCGCCCTCATTAGGAGCCAGTTGATCGGCCAGCCTGTCGGCACGGGCAACCCCGGCAGTAGTCAGACCAGGGTCGCTCCCCCGTCCGCGCGCTACGCATGGCGAACGATCACCACCCGAAACACCGACGCCGACCCGGCTGCGGAGGACTGACCAGTCTCATCGTCGGAGGTTGCAGCGCAGCCTGCCGAACAGAGCGTTGCGACAGCCGCGACAGTCGCAAGAAATCTGAGACCGCATTTCGGCTCCGGCAGTAATTCCGACGATCGGCTGAGCCTAAACCGCTCGTGCGTCTTTTCGGAGGTCCGGCGCTCCGAAAAGACGCACGGGGGCACGGAGTGCCCTACACCTTCGGGTACGTCGGGTACTCGATTCCAGACAGGTACTGCACAGTGCGGACGACCTGGCAGGAGTATCCGAACTCGTTGTCGTACCAGACGTAGATGATCGCGCTGTCGCCATCGACGATCGCCGCGTTCGCGTCGACGATGCACGCCGCCCGCGACCCGATGAAGTCGCTGGACACCGCATCCGTCGCGGCCGTGTAGTCGAGGTTGCGGCTCAGCGGCCCGGACAGCGACGCCTGACGGAGGTAGTCCAGCACCTCTTCCTTGGTCGTCTCGCGCTCGAGTTGCAGATTGAGGATCGCAACCGAGACGTCCGGTGTGGGGACGCGAATCGAATTGCCACTGATCTTGGCCTTCAGGTCCGGCAGCGCCTTCGCTACGGCCGACGCAGCACCGGTCTCCGTGAGGACGAGGTTGAACGGCGCCGAACGACCGCGCCGGTCCGCATTGTGAAAGTTGTCCAGCAGGTTCTGGTCATTGGTAAACGAGTGGACCGTCTCGACGTGACCACGGGTGATACCGAACGCGTCGTCCATTGCCTTCAGCGGCGGAACGATCGCATTGGTCGTGCACGAAGCACACGAGAAGATCTGCTGTTCGAGGTCGAGCGTGCGGTGGTTGACTCCGTGCACGATGTTCGGCACGTCCCCTTTACCCGGCGCGGTCAGCAGGACCTTCGCGATACCGGGACGCAGGTGCTTGGTCAGTCCCTCGCGATCGCGCCACTTGCCTGTGTTGTCGATGAGGATCGCGTTGTTGATGCCGTACTCGGTGTAATCGACGTTCGCCGGGTCGTCGCTGTAGATGAACCTGATGACGTTGCCGTTGGCGATCAGAGAGTTGTTTTGCTGGTCGACCTTGATCGTTCCGTTGAAGTGGCCATGAACCGAGTCGCGTCGCAGCAGCGAGGCGCGCTTCGCCAGGTCACCGGCGCCGCCCTTGCGCACAACGACAGCGCGCAGGTTCAGCCCATTCCCCGAGCCGGCCTTTTCGATGAGCAGCCGAGCGACGAGACGGCCGATCCGGCCGAAACCGTAAAGGACCACGTCCCGCGGTCCCTGTGGCTCACTCTTGTTGCCATCCGTCACCTCGGCAAGCGACTCAGCCGTGAAGGCAGGAATGGAGAGTCCGCGCTCATCGGCGCGATACGCCATCGCCAGCAGGCCGAGGTCGATCTTCGACGGCCCCAGATCGAGGTCGGCGAGCGCCTGGAGGAACGGGAAGGTTTCGTTGACGAACAGGTCTTCGCCGGTGACCTGCCGCGCGAAGCGATGCGTCCGAAGAATGCTGATCACGGACTTGTTCACCAGCGACCGACTGTGCAGCAGGATCGTCACGCCGGTCGTACGATGCAGCGTGCCGATGATCGGAATCATCGCCTCCGCGATAGCTTCCTGAGCGTTCCAGCGGGTCAGTTCTTCGGTAGTCAACACACGTCCTACGGGTCTATTGGGGAGTTTCAACAAAGTCTGCGCACATGGATCGTAGGCAACGGCCGGTATCTCACCACATTCGAAGGGTGCTCAGTGAGATCCGAAGGTCTGGTACCGATCGGCTCTGAAGGCATAATTGCCAGGACTGAGAAGGCGGACCCGTATGGACTGGATCGGTGCACACGCATGACGGTCGACCTCGCGACAGCACTTCGCCGCGTCGGCGAGCACCGACCACGGATACGGCCACCGGTCGGCATGCGAGCCGCCACCGCCCTCATTGTGTGCGCCCAACCTGAACCGAAGTTTGTCGTGATCCGGCGCGCCGAGCGGCACGGCGATCGTTGGTCGGGACACGCCGCGCTGCCAGGAGGCAAGGTCGACGCGACGGATCCCGATGTGGAGTCGACTGCACGCAGAGAGACGTTCGAGGAAGTCGGAATCGTCTTGGGCGATACCGCTGGGCGCCTGGACGATATCGGTGGCCGGATCCAGCGAGGAGTTGTGTCACCTCTGGTCTTCACCGTCGACGAGGCGTTACCGTTCGACTGCGATCCGCGTGAAGTCGCTGCGGCGCACTGGGTTCCGCTGTCCGTGCTCTCCGATCGCGCGGTACGAGTTCGGTACCCCTATCGACGCTTTGGCCCCTTTCCGGCTTTCGACGTTCGCACCGGATCTCCGCCGCCACACGACTCCTTGATTGTCTGGGGACTCACGCACCGCATCCTGTCGTCGTTCTGGTCTATCGCCACCAACGGCAACGACCGCGCGGATTAGGCGTTCAGTCCGGTTTCGCCTCGATAAGGCTGAATGGGGATGCGGTTTGGACCACCCGCGTCATGGTGAATCCACTGTGCCCGAGTAGGTCGCGATACTCGGCCGTGCTGCGTTCCCGGCCGTCTGCGCCGAGCAGCATTTCCAGGTCGGCCCATTTGCCGATGAAGTCGCGGTCGTGTTCAGGAATCACCGTCTCTACCAACAGAATTGTGGCGGCATTAGCATCGGCGGCGGCACGGACGTTGCGCAGAATGCCGACCGCTTGTTCGTCGGGCCAGTCGTCGATGATGTGCTTGAGGATGTACAGATCGCCTGTGGCCGGGACCTTCTCGAAGAACGACCCACTCTCGACACGGACGCGATCGGCGACGCCTGTTTTGTGCAGGAGTGCCGTTACGCTCGCGACAACCTGCGGCAGGTCGTAGAGCACCGTGCGCGCCCGCGTTTGCCGCCAACGTCGCCGCCAGCAGGCGGCCGTGTCCGCCGCCGACGTCGACAATCTCTCGGTAGGCGCTGAAATCGTATGCGGCGACAATTGACGGTTCGGCCAGCTCCAAGATGCTGGTCATGGTGTCGTTGAACAGTTGCGCGAGCTCGGGCTCGTCGCTGAGGTAGTCGAACAGGTCCTTGCCTCGCAGTGTCGGGACACTTGCTTTGCCGGTTTTGATCGAGTCGGCCAGCATGCTCCAGTGCTCGCGATGCTGGCTCGACCCGTAGAACAGCGCTGCGGCGGCCATCGATACGGGCGCGTCCGCACGCAGGGTGTCGGCGAGCGGGTTCAGGGCGTAGCGGCCGTCACGATGATGGCGGAATATGCCGCGGCTGATCAATGCCCGCAGTAGCCGGCTGAGTGCATCGGGGTTAGCGTCGACCCGGCGCGCCAATTCCGCCAGCGGCAATGGACCTGACGCGATCGCGTCGGCTACGCGCAGTTCGGCGGCGGCCTGAATTGCCTGGGACACCCAGCCCGCCAGGATCAGCTCGATGATCGCGATCGGAGCCGGAGCCAGCCGGAGGTGCAGCCGACACACGTGGTGCCGCAACCGCTCGACGGCTCTCGCGAGTCCTACTGGGGAACAGCGGCAGGCATGTGCACTCCTTGCGAGTTACCGAGCGAAGTCGAGTTCGTCGAAACGCGGCACCGTCTGCCCACGTCGCTGCGCCTCGGAGTCCAGCCGGCGCCGCAGCCGCCGACCTACCGACATCATGTAGACGGCACGCCGCAGCGGGTTGGCCGAAAGGCCGATGTCGCTGAGCGAGCGTTCGGCGTCGAACTCGATCCACTCGCCGAGGTTGTGGCAGTGACCGAGCACGCTGATACTTTGCTGGCTGTCGAACACCTCGCCATGCGTGTGAAATGTCAAGCAGGCCGGGCCATCTGCGACGACGACACCCGCCGGTGGGCGCACGCGGAAGCCGGTGGGGGTGCGCTCGGCCTCCCGAGTTCGCACCGGCAGCGGCCAGCCGTCGTGGGTGACGCTGGTCAACACCGGTAGTTCCAATCGGTCGAGCGCTCCGCGCACCCGCACCTGCCAGTCCACTGGCCGGCGGGTGCTCCACGACCCCGCGCCGCGTCCGACCGGCGCGGGATCTGACGGTGGCGCTGCGAACGGAGTCTCCGGTTGCTAGATCTGCGGCGGCTGGTCGAGGTCGGAACCCGCCCACCACAGCACCCTTACCGTGGCGACCTCGATCCAGATGCGGGCCCTATAGAACGTCATCCTGCGCAGTACCGTCGTCGGTGTGCTCGCAAAGACCTGTGGGAACCGTGCACTCGATCCGGCCAGATACCGGGCGGAGTTGGCGCGTAGGTCGGCGTCGCGGACCGTCGCCAGCCCAAGTACTACGAACGTCGCCGGGTCGGCCAGTCCCGAGCCGATCGGCTCCGAAAACGATAGCGCCACTTTGGGATTGCGCCGAGCTCGCTCGGCCTTGGGGGGGTAGGTGAGGCCGGTGGAGACATCGATACTCTGCCCGTCGCCCCCCGGTACGGCGTCACCGGCCAGGTAATGGGAGCGCCGGCGCGGTCCACCGACGCATACTCGGTGGCCACGAACGCGGCGGCGCAGTCGCGAATCGCGGGCCAATCCACAAGGACGTGAGTGTCGGGAATGGTTGCCATCGCAACCTCCAGGCATATTGGATGAAGCTAGAGATGATGAAGCTAGAGATGATGAAGCTAGAGATGATGAAGCTAGAGATGATGAAGCTAGAGAT
>JBBSKP010000006.1:0-63725 GCA_038256175.1 Mycobacteriales bacterium | reverse complement strand
TGAACGAACTCGATACGGAAGGCCACCGGGAACGTTCTTCCCCCGGTCACCGTACGTCCGATCTCAATATCAATCACGCGTCACTCATTTCTCCGCATCCCGACCACGACGTGTCTCACGACCATGCTGGCAAAGAACGGAAACGGCTATAAAGCGAAGGACGCTTCGGAAGTGCGCGGTGCCTGGTCACCATCGGTTAACGATGATGTGGTTGTTGCCGGGCGCGGGCTATCGTGGGAGGTAGGACGGTTGTCGACACAGTCCACCCCTCCCGACTTTGTAGCGAGGCGGAGGCCGGGCCGGGTCGGGCCGGGCCGGGAGTCGGCTCGTTGCAGGTACATCACTTAGAGCGGGCCGCGTCACACACAAAGGGGTGAGGTCAATGCGGGCGAAGAAACATCGCGAGGCGTCTCCGGATGCGGGCAATCTCCCGAAGACCGGACCGCCCGATCCGGGCGCGGGACAGGGGGTCAGCGCGCGAGTGTGGGCTGCGTTGACTCTCGGCGCGATCGTGGCGATCGGGCTGCTGGGCTTCATTCTTCAGAACACCACGAAAACGCGGATCTCGTTTTTGGTGTGGGACTTCACCATGCCGGTGGGGGTCGGGCTGCTGTTCGCCGCGATCTCTGGTGTGCTGGTGATGGCGTTGGTCGGCGGTGTTCGGATCTGGCAGCTCCGCCACGCCCTTGCCCGCGCGCAACACACCGGAACGGACCGGGCCGCGCCAGGTGCGGCCGCGCCACCCCCGGCGAAATAAGACCCAGGTCGATGTTCGCCACCGCCGCGTGCCACCCCCGCCATCGTCTGGATGCAGCGCCGACCACGGCCAGCCCGGCCCGATCAGCAATGGAAGTTGCCTGGCCGAGAGTTGCTGGGCGGTGACCGGCTACTACATCGACGCTGACGGGCAGGAACAGCCGCTGTCTGATCGTCTGGGACCGCTGTGGTTCATCAAGGATCGGCACGGGGCGCTGCTGGTGCTGGCCCACGACGAGGACGGCAACGAGATCGGGGTCACGTGGCAGCGTAAAGGCCACTGGCGGGCAGCGTTCCACCGGGAGCCAGGCACCCCGAACCGCACCGATGTGCTGGTGGCCGACGACTTCTCCCGATGACGCGCGGTTTCATTCGTCCAGCGGGAGCCGGTATTCCTCGGGATCTAGCTGGGGCCCTGTAGCCGGCATTTGCAACGAAGGCTGCGGGTTGTTGCCCGCGCACAATGCCGCTGGGCGACGAACTGAAGTGCCCGTGGACCGTCTCCCGTACGACACCGCGTGCCGCGGTCATAGCTGCATCCACCGGATCAGCGCCGCGAAACCGACGCCGACCAGTACCACCGCCCCGGCATCGATCATCAAGCCGGCATCGGGCAACGACGCGATCATGTAGTCGAGTGTGCGCTCTAAAACTTGGTGAAGCCGCCGATGAGTACTCAACCGTTACTCCCGAAGCCACCGTGTCGAGAGGTTGGTGTGCCAGGGTGGAAATGCGAAGCTGCTCACCCGAACACGGAGGCACACCATGATGCGCATCACCCCAGTCACTGTCGTTCTCACGCTCACCGTGTTCGTCCTGGGGCTGACCGGGTGCAGCTCATCGCAGGACACCGCGAGCACCGAGTGCGCCGCCGCCGGGGCGATCGGCGTGCACTACACCGAGATCGCAGGACCGGAGGGCCCGTTGGGATCGTGCACCGGCGCCGAACACGATCTCGACGGTGGGCGGATGCAAGAGTTTGCCCACGGGGCGGTGTACTGGACCGAAAGCACCGGCGCCTGGGAGGTCTACGGTGCGATCGCAGAGAAGTACGCCACCGACGGCGGTCCGGGCTCTGCGGTCGGGTGGCCGATCAGCGGAGAACTGGTCACCGCCAACGGTGCCGGGCAGTTCAACCGGTTCGAGCACGGCAATATCTACCACTCCCCCGCCGGCACCCACAGTGTGCACGGGGCGATCTTCGACGAATGGGGTCGGCAGGGCTTCGAGCAGGGACAATTCGGGTTCCCCACCACCGACGAGTTCGCGGTCACCGACGGTGTGCAAACGAACTTCCAGGGTGGCTGGATCAGATTCATCACCGCCACCGGCGAGACAGTCACGTCCTGAACCACGACTTCCCCGCACAATGACGGACAACGAATCCGAAGGCAGCCGCCGCCATTACCACCGAAATTGCATTCGCCGCCGCGGCGCTGCTCTACTGGATCTCAGGATGCAGCGGCCCGAGCATCGGGCACTGGTAATTGCTGCACCATCGACCGGTGCTCGACACAGCGTGAAGTTGTCGCGTCTCGATCGAACAGATGCGCTCGCCCCTCGTTGTCGCATGTAGCGTCGCGATCACCGCGTCCACGGCGGCGTCAAACCAGCAACCCACCGAACCGATCAGCGTCGTCCAGTCCCTTCGTGACCTCGGCCGCGCAAGCGGCACGTCGCACTGTTGTCCATCTTGGGTCAGTGGACGTCGACGATGACGGCGTAAGAGCCAACGCCGACGAGTCGTGATCCGGACACGGTGCCGGTGTCGAGGAGCAGGGCGGTGATGGCCCCGGACTGTGGGTCGAAGTCGACGTCGTCGATCGTGCCGATTTGGTTTCCGGCCGAGGTCAGCACCCGTTTCCCGACGAGGACATGCGCCTTGCCCTCCAACGCTGCGGTCGCGTCGTCGGGAACGGTGATCGACTCGGCACTCGACACGATCACCGCATCCTCTCCGACGGTGCTGATCCTCGACCACGGCAACACCGTGCCGGAATCGGCCTTCTTCACCTCAACCGCGAGGATCCGGCGTGTGGCGGGGTCGACGACGAACCCGGCGACCTGGCCGACGGTGTCGGCGGCACTCGATCCGACCACCTGGCGGCCCAACACAGTGGAGAACAGCATCAGCGTTGTCCTCCCAGTTGTTCTCGGAACGCGTCGACCGCTGCCCCGAAACCTGCAAGGTCATCGCGTACGAACGCAGTAGCACTTGCGGGCACCATCAGATGCTCACCGGACGCGGAGAGGGTGTCCGGTAGCGGGACAAGCACCTTCGTTCCCCTGTGCCCCAGCGCCTCCGAGGAGACGATCTCGTATCCGACGACATCGCAGCGCCGGTTCTCGGCGCCGACTTCGACGATCACATCGACCACTTCACCGAGCGCGGTGCCGGTGTCGGTGAGCACTTCGGCGCCGAGCACGTCACTGCGCGAGCCACGGTGCGACGAGGCGCGATCGAGGACCCCCTGCAGCGGGGCCAGCGCCTCCTCGTCGGTGATCATGACCGCGTCGGCGCCGAGTGCCGCCACCGAACTCCACACCAGACCTCGATCGAGTGGTCCGGCGAAGATTCCCCGGCCGGCCAGGGTGAATCCGGCGACTTCCCCGCCGTCGGCGGCGTAGACGATGTCCTTGACCTGCGCGAGCGCTTCTCCTGCCATCGTCACCACAGGACGGGTGGCGATCTCGCTGCACCGCATCAACACGCTCACCGCGGGCCTCCGCTTTCCCCGTTGTCGCTGCCGGCGGACGTGTCGGGGTCGGCGAGGATGACGCCGCCGGAGCGTCGTCGAGCCTGCACCGCGAGGAACGCGCCGACCGCCAGCGCTACGACAAAGAAAACCAGAATCAGCCAACCCCACCACTGCATCACGCAAACCCCCTTTACCGGATGTGCGGAACGTCGGCAGTTCGAGTTCCACTCGATCCCGGAAGCCATGTCGTCCTGCTTGTCAGGATACTCCCGACACGGCTCGTCATCGGCGGCAATCGTGCACGGATCCCAACCTGGCGAGGCGCCGAGACGACATTCGTATCGAATGCGCCCCAGCCGCCGGAATCCTCGACACGGCCCTGCCAGCAGTGGTTGACTGAATTGATCGAACCGACGTCAGCGGGCGGGAGAAGTCATGGTCATCATCGGAGTGATCGTGCTGGTTGCGGCGGTCGTCGTCGGCGTGGCCGCAGCCACCAGCGACGGTGCCGCACTCGATGTGCCCGGCGTGATCAGAGTGTTCGGCTACGACCTGCACGGATCGATCGGCAGCGTCTTCCTCTACGGTATCGCGGTCGGTGCGGTCGCGATGCTCGGACTGGCGCTGATCGCGGCCGGCTCCGGTCGGCTGCGCCGTCGTGGCCGAGCCTCCGCAACCGATAGGTGAGGCGCAGTCACGCATCCTCTCCGAGATGCTCGACCAGATGCTTTTGGTGTAAGCGAGAAACACTGCGTCCCGGTCGACTCGGCCAAGGTTCACCGACACGCTGCCACCACTCCGAACCTGGGTGAAGCGTCAGCGAGATGACAACATCCAGCTCGAGGCCATTGCGCCGAAGCATGGGCACTCGCAGCGGCGGGCTGTGACACTGGTTACATGATCACGGTCAGCCCTCGCGGGGCGCTCGGCTTTGCGTTCTCCGCCGCGGCACCCCCGCCGAGGGTCAGCGGTGTCGCACTGGCCGGCCTGCGCATTCTGGCCGGCCTGCTGTGGCTCTACAACGTCGTGTGGAAGATGCCGCCAGACTTCGGCGAAAGCAACCGGGGCGGCCTTTACCAATTCACCAACTTCGCGGTCGAGCATCCTGTCGTTGCACCGTTCAGCTGGCTGATCGAGCATGTGGTGCTGCCTAACTTCACGGCGTTCGGCTGGCTGGTCCTGGTGGCGGAATCGGTGCTCGCGGTGCTGTTGTTGACCGGCACCGCGGTCAAGTTCGCGGCGCTGATCGGCGTCGGGCAGTCGATCGCGATCGGCCTCTCCGTGGCCGAGGCGCCCGGCGAATGGCCCTGGGCCTACGCGATGTTGATCGCCATTCATCTGGTGCTCCTACTGACCCCTTCCGCGCAGTACGCGGCCGTCGACGCGGTCCGAGCGGCGACGGCCGATGGAACGGGTTCGGGGGTAGCCCGGCGGCTGCTGTGCGGTTGGGGTGCGGTCCTCACGCTGACCGGCATCATTGCCCTCCTCGTGGCGCTCGGAAAGGACTGGTGCGCACCTGTTGGCGGCCTCGTCGGCTACCAGGACCTCGAGTTCTCACTGGGCAATTACAACCTGCTCGCGGCGGTCGTCCTGCTTGCGACGTCGGCCCTGATGCTCGCCGCCGCCGTCCTGCGAATGCGGGTGCTTGCCCTGGCCGCCGCTGTGACCGCTGCCGGGGCTGCTCTGTCCATCTATGTCCAACTGGGCAGAACCGACGTCTGGCTCGGCGGAACCGCAACGACCGCAGCGGTTTTCGTCTGCGCCGTCGTGGTAGCCATCGCAACGCACCGGTTGCTCCCACAGTCCGCCACGTCAACCGGCGCCGGTACCGACAGATCACCCGAGACACCAGGAGTCTGATGTATTCGACGAACGCACTGCGCCAGGTCGCCGAGGTTGCCGCCGAACACGCCGGACGCGTCGACACCGACGGCGCGTACCCCCTTGCGGCGGTCGACGCGCTGCGCAGCAGCGGCCTACTCGGTCTGATCCTGCCGAAGGAGCTCGGTGGTCTCGGCGCCGGTCCCGTCGAGTTCACCGAGGTCGTCGGCGAGTTGGCCGCCGCCTGCGGATCCACCGCGATGATCTACCTCATGCACGCCGCGGCCGCGGTCACGGTGGCCGCCGCACCACCGCCCGGAATGCCGGAGCTGTTGTACGCCATGGCAACCGGTGAATCCCTAGGGACATTGGCGTTCAGCGAGACAGGGTCACGATCACATTTCTGGGCGCCCGTCTCGGCGGCAACAATGTCGCACGACGGCGATGCGGTCACCCTTCGTGCGGACAAGAGCTGGGTCACCTCCGCGGGCTACGCCGACGTATACGTGGTCTCCACCGGCTCCGCCTCGGGCGTGGCCGGTGAGATCGACATGTTCGCCGTCCCGAGCACCACCGTCGGCTTGGCGGTCGTGGGCTCGTTCAGCGGTCTCGGCCTGCGCGGCAACGCATCCGCCCCGATGTCGATCGACGCGACGATGCCAGTGGCTTCGCGCTTGGGTGATCAGGGCGCCGGGTTCGGGTTGATGATGCAAACCGTGCTGCCGTGGTTCAACCTCGGCAACGCCGCTGTCTCCCTCGGACTCGCCGGCTCCGCCCATACGGCGGCCATCGCGCACGTCGGGAGTGCCCGGTTCGAGCACCTCGGCGAGACGCTCGCGTCGTTGCCGACGATTCGCGCACAAATCGCCAGGATGGGAACGACTCTCGCGGCCCAACGCGCATATCTGACGATGGCGGCGGCCAGTGTCAGCGCACCCGACGACGCCACCATGACCCACGTTCTCGGCATCAAGGCAGCCGCCAACGACGCCGCCCTCACCATCACCGAATCCGCGATGCGGGTCTGCGGCGGTGCCGCATTCTCCAAACACCTGCCGATCGAACGCGCCTTCCGCGACGCCAGGGCGGGTTCGGTGATGGCGCCGACCGCGGACGCCCTGTACGACTTCTACGGCAAGGCCGTCACCGGCCTGCCGCTGTTCTAGGAAGGGACCTGATGAGCGAACCGTTGATCGTCGGAGCCGTCGCGTACACCCCCAATGTGGTCCCGATCTGGGAGGGGATCCGAACCTACTTCGCCGAGTCCGGCGACCCCGACACCGCGATGGACTTCGTGCTGTATTCGAACTACGGGCGGCTCGTGCAGTCGCTGCTCGCCGGGCACATCGACATCGCCTGGAACACGAACCTGGCCTATGTGCGCACGGTGATGCAGACCGACGGCCACTGCACCGCCCTCGCTCAGCGAGATACCGACGTCGGCTTCACCACGGTCTTCGTCGCCCGATCAGGCAGCGGGTTGAGCGGCGCCCACGCAATCGCCGGTAAACGGCTTGCGCTCGGCTCCGCGGATTCGGCGCACGCGGCGATCCTGCCCATGCACTACCTCGGCCTGGCCGGTGTGCCCGCGGCGGACATGGCGATCATCCGGTTCGACACCGACATCGGCAAGCACGGCGACACCGGTCGCAGCGAGCTGGACGCCGTCGAGGCCGTCCTATCCGGCGATGCCGATGTCGCCGCGATCGGAGTCACTACGTGGGATGCGATGGGGCGCGAGGAGCTGATGCCCGACGCGCTCGAGGTGGTGTGGCAGACCGAGGGGTACTGCCACTGCATGTTCACCGCGCTGGACACCTTGGCGCCGGATCGGTACACCCCGTGGCTGGACACGCTGCTGGCGATGGACTGGGACAACCCGGCGCACCGCAAGATACTCGAGCTGGAAGGCCTGCAACGCTGGGTCCGCCCGCACCTCGACGGATACAAGCCGCTGTTCGCCGCCGTCGAGGAACAGGGCATCGACCCGCGATGGTGATCCTCGACCTGATGCGGCTGACGGCGACGCTGGCTGACGGAGCGACGGGTGAGGTGCGGATCGAATCGGCGGCCGACCGCGAACTCGCCGAAAGATGGTGCGCGCGCAGCGGAAACACCGTGGTCGGCACCGATGTGGACAGCTCCGGGGCCGGCACTCTCACCGTGCGACGCGGCCATCCGCCCGATCCCCGTCAGGTGCTAGGTCCGGACCGGATGCCCGGTGCCCGGCTGTGGATGTACACGAACTTCCACTGCAACCTCGCCTGCGACTACTGCTGCGTCGCATCGTCGCCGCGCACACCCCACCGCGAATTGGGCGCTGACCGCATTGCCCGACTGGCGCGTGAGGCGGCCGACTGGGGCGTGCACGAAATCTTCCTCACCGGCGGTGAACCGTTCCTGTTGGCGGACATCGGCACCATTGTGCGCAGCTGCGCCGAGCTGCTGCCCACCACCGTGCTGACCAACGCGATGGTGTTCAAGGGCCGCGGGCGGCGCGCCCTGGAGTCCATCCCGCGTGATCGGGTGGCGTTGCAGATCAGCCTCGATTCGGCCACCCCCGGCGGGCACGATGCGCATCGCGGGTCCGGCAGCTGGGCGAAGGCGGTCGAAGGGATCCGACTGGCCATGTCACTGGGGTTCCGTGTGCGGGTAGCCGCCACCGTCGCCGCGCCCCCACCCGGAGCGTTGGCCGCCTTCCACACGTTTCTCGATAGCCTCGGGATCGCACCCGACGATCAGGTGGTGCGACCCATCGCGCAGCAAGGAGTCGCAGCGAAAGGACAAATTCTCACCCGCGCATCGCTGGTCCCCGAAATCACGGTCACTGCAGAGGGTGTCTACTGGCATCCGGTGGCGGCGACCGACGAGCGTGCGTTGGTGACCCGGCAGGTCGAGCCATTGACCCCAGCGCTCGACGAGATCGCCCGATCCTTCGCCGAACAATGGGCGCGAGCAGCCAAGGCCGCCGAACTGTTCCCCTGCGCCTGACGCAAGTAGGACTTCCCGGCGGTAGGTATCGTCGGGGCCCTCACAGCAAAGGCCACAAGTCGACAGATTCCCAGAACGTCGCACGTCGGCCCCGCTCATCGACGACCGCATTCTCAGAATATCGTTGCGTGCCTAGGTTCGGATCGAGTACGGCAAGGACCCGATCGACATCGTCGCGCTGCCGAAAATTCTCGCTGCCTCGCGCGTCTCGATGCAAGTCTTCGTCGACGGGGTGAGTGGAAGCCATCACCGTCGAAGGCTGAGCACTGCAATGACATTCAGCGAAGCGGTATCGCCGAACTGCGCATAAGCGGCTATCCAGAGGACTGCGCGCCGATCGCTGCAGACGCGTGAAGGCCCCGCGATGGGGCCTTCACGTGTTGCGGTCAATTGGCGAAGGGGCGTCAGCTTCCAGTACCGATTGTCCCCCATGACACCCATTAAGTCTTGTACAACCTTGAAATGTCCGTAAGGAACTGCATGGCGACTTCCTGTCATTGGGTTGCGCAGTGGTGAATCTTGCAAAACTAGTGACTCACGGCTGATCGCTGGTGTGCTCCTGTGGCGGTGTTATCGGGGTTCCGGAACGACAAGCGCACAGGAACGTCGATCACCGTGTCCAAGTGGGAGCAGGAGCAGTGGTCGCCGAAGGCGCCGTGGTGGTTGCCGTCGGACCAGTCGACGAACCGTCGTTGTTACTCTGCCAGTCACGGCTGCCTTGTCTGTCGTGTCCACGCTGGTCACCGTGCATGCGGCATTCGTGACGCGAATTGTTGCCGCCCACGACACCGAAATGTTGCGCGTCTGGCCGATCACGGCGTCATATGGCTCTGTTGAAACCGTCGGAATCGCACAGCTATGGCCCGATCACCTCTTGTTGATCCGGCCAGCAGTGGGCCATGGCCGACGACCGAACTGCCATTGGAGCATTTCGAGCTGTCGCCACAACGGCCACCCCCCCCGGATTCGACTGTCCCGCAACGGGATCGTTGACCGGTCAACGCGGACGGGCGTAGTCATCCGATCTACTTGCAAGTAAGCATGATTCCCGATTAGGGATCGTTGATCGGGACACGTTCGGATCCAGATTCGTGCGCGGGCGACGGGTAACGTCGCTGTGGTGGTGACAGATCCGACGGTGTCGTGGTGGTCAGATCACAACGACCAAATTCTCAATGCGCGCGACACCCGACCGGGTGAGAACGAACTGTTGCTCTCGCGCGATGGTTGCGAACTGCTCGACGACGTCGACGCGGCATTCTCGGTCACCGGCGAGCAGACTCCTGCGTGGCCGAATCCGAACAAGGATGGTCCCGTGCCGGGCGAGGAGGCGTACGAGCGTTCCACCAACCCAGAGAAGTTCCTGATCGTGGTGGCCAGCGCGCGGGCATGGACGAAGGTTCTCCTCGACCGCGGCTGGGCGCGAGAGGCATAGCAGGTGGACCCTGCGCTTCGCCCCATCGAGGCAGGCGGGACAGATACCGTCCTCGAGCCGATCGCCGTCGGCGCGGTTCCACTGGTGTTGACAACGCACACACCGATAGACAGCAACCATCCCTTCAACATCACGATCGCCGCCGGCAACCCTGCAGTGAGGTTGGCATCGATCCTGAATGCGCATGCGACGGGTGTGATTGCGGGTCCGCTGACCTGCTCCGGGACATGGACATGCGGGTGCTATCTGTCGTCGACGGTTCCCTCAAAGTTGACGTTGCAGCCGGCCACAACTCGGTGCGCACATCCTTCAAAGCCGAAGGCGGCACGGTCCAGAATCTCGAAAAGCCTGCGGCGTTTACGGCCGCACCGTGGCCTGCGAACTGGACTGCACGCCAACTGGTTCCCGACATCGAGATCCAGAGCATTGGACTCGCCCTCCCGCGATCGGTGATTGCACGAGCGGTGATCGGAAACGCCGCTCATGCTGCCGTGCATAGGTTGTTGCGCAAGCCCGGATCTACGAACAGAACGCAACCTACCGTTCAAAATGAGCTGAGGTGCGTTCGACTGTATCCCCGGCGAGCCGACGGACAGATCGTTCCGCAAGCGGATCCGCTGGCGGAGATCCTGTCGAGGGTGATGGATTTGATGAGGTCACGACGGTCACGAGGTGATTGATTGATGGGTCGAGGGCTTCTCGATTCCTGACCGTCAGTGTCTCGGCGCCCGGCCGAGGAAGGCCACCAGGCGATCGCTTGCGGAGGCGTTGTTGGGAACGTCGATCGGCGCAGCGAAGTTCTCGCCCCGTGCGCCGACATCGAGGGTCGGTGAGACCAGCGCGAGCACGTCCTCGGCCAGCGACTCCGGGATCCGGTGGGCGGGATGTCGGGACACGCCAATGTCCCAGCCGTGCGCCGTCAACTCGACGGCGCCGGCTAGCGCTGCGTTCTCGACCCTCGTCGCATCAGGCGCGACATGCAATCCGTGCGCCAGCTTTGCCAACCGTTCGTCCACCAGCGCCACGGAGCCCGGATCGTCGGTCCGCGGCGGCTGCGGAAGGGCGAGCACTCCCGTTTCGACCAGCCCGATGAGCCCGTCGATGACGTCGGCGAGGTGCAGGACGACCCTCCCCGCATCCCAGCCCTCACACGGCGTCGGTCGTCGGAGATCGTCGTACGTCAGCTCCGAGAGGACGCCACGCGCGTAGTCGGTGGCCCGGCCGAACAGCTCGGTGTTCATGCGCACGACCCCCCCGGCATGTTCCAGGGCGCTGTCGGCAGAACATCGCCGGTTTCCAGCAGGGACTTGAGGTTGGCGAGCACGGCGGGCCAACCGCGCGAGATCCCGTTCAGCAGGTCGGTGTTCGGGAGGTTCGCATGGGTCACGGTCAGCCGGACGATGTCGTCGTGGGGCTCGACGAGGAACGTGACGACTGACGGTCCGTTCGGCCGATCGTCATCGGAGTCCTCGAACGTGATCACGAGCCGAGTGGGCGGCTCGGCCGCAAGCACCTTGCCAGTCACATCGATGGCGCCGGAACCGTCCACTCGCCGGTGCTCCCAGCGGGAGCCGGGCAGCCAGTCAGACACGTTGGCGTGTCCCCAGTAGCGCGCGGTCAGGTCGGCGTCGGTCAGGGCCCGCCAGACGTCCTCGCTGCTCGCGCGAATGTAGGTGACGTACACGAACGTCGGCACGGATGTCCTGGTGTCGGTCATTGCATACTCCTCTGCTCGGTGCTTGATGGCGCTGATCGTCGCCAGCCGGGGTGCGTCGTACGCCGCGATCCAGCGCTCGCCTATCTCGTGGATCGGCGCGGGGTTGAGGTAGTGCAGGCGCTCTCGCCCTTGCCTCACCACGGAGACGAGGTTGGCCTCGGCGAGGAGGTCGAGGTGCTGCGTTGCCGACTGGCGGGCCATCTCGAGGCTCCCGCAGAGCTCTGTGAGGGTCTGCCCGTTCCGGTACCGGAGACGATCGAGCAGGAGGCGCCTGGTGGGATCGGCCAGCGCCTTGAATACCGGACCCAGCGCCTCGTCGGTCACGTGCACATCATGCAGGCAAATACCTGCGTATGCAAGTACAGCGGCCCCGGTGTCCAGTTGCCGAGCCAGACCGCGGACCTGACGTTCAGCGCGAGCGAGGTCCCGCAAGCCGATCCACTACCGGAACGCCGCGGTGACGGTTCCCCTTGCCGCCGACAGATGGGCGCTGGTGACAGTGGTCCCTCCGATCCTGAGCACGCGGTGGCGGCTCCGACGCCGGTTGCCGATCGTTAACCGGATACCGCAGACGGGCGTAGCGGTCCGATCATGTTGCAAGTCAGAGTCACTGCCGACTACGAATCCATTTGCGGCACAACGGGCATGAATCGTCCACAAGTCCCTCTGAAACCCAGCAGTCCTCAATGGTGCGCTTCGTCGACCCAGGAAAGATGTCTCCCACTGGTGTCGCATGTCCAGGTCTGGGAATCGTCGCTGTCGAGGTTGACGGTGTCGGTGAGCCAGTAGGCGTCGTCGGGCGCCCATCCCGCGATGACACTCGCGGTGTCGGCGTCGACGGCGATCGCGGTGCCTGCCGCGGCAAGGTATCCCGCGACGGTGAGATGCACGCCCTCGTACCGTTCGGAGAGCCGCGACCAGTCGGGAATGACCCATCGTCCTGATCGTCCGGTGGTTCGGTACCAATCGTGTCGTTTCTGGGCGGTTACCCGCCAATTCCATCCATCCATTCGCGGAGGAGGGTCGCTGCATCATGGTGACGGCGTCGAGCAACCTTGTGCGTCGATTTCGCTCGCGACGTCAACTTCTTCAAGTATCGGGATCGATCACCAGCCGTGACTGAGCAATCGGCTCTAATGTAGTAGTTCCATCCGCCGCCAGAGACCTTTGCGAAACGATGAGAATAGCGAGTAACGACGTGTACTTCCGGATTGGCCGACCGGTCGCCCTCACCGCACTTGGTTGGATACTCGTGCTGGTTGCGGGATTGTTGGGGGCCGGCAGTGCAAGTGCCTTGCCCTTGATGCCCGCGCCAGATCCGGATCCGTTCTATGCGGCCCCGCCGGACATCGCCGCGCACGCGCCGGGCGATGTGCTGAAGGTTCGCGAACGTGCATGGCATGTGTACTTCCCGACGAGCAAGGTCTTCGAGGTGCTCTTTCGCACCACCGATTCCGAGGGATATCCGATCGCCGCGAACACCACGTACCTTTTACCGGACAATCACCAGCAAGACGCCCCGCTGTTTTCCTATCAGCACATCATCAATGCGCTCGGAACCAAGTGCAAAGTTGCCTCCAAGCTCTGGACCTCCGACCCGATGAACCTGATCCTCGAAATGCCCGGCCTCAACCTCGCCCTCACCCGAGGCTGGGCAGTGAATCTCCCGGATCATCTGGGCCCGCGGATGGCCTATGGCGCAGCCAAACTCGGCGGCCAGATCACTCTCGACAGCATTCGAGCCGTCAAGAAGATCCCGCAGTTCGAGGTCACAAACAGCAGGATCGGGATGGGCGGATATTCGGGCGGAGGAATGGCCACAGCCTGGGCCGCAGCAATGGCACCGACCTATGCACCGGAGCTCGACATCGTTGGATCGGCCGAGGGCGGTGCACCGATGAGCCTGACCAAGATGGCGCGAGCGTTGGGTAACCAGCCGCATATTGCATTCGGCCTCGCGGCGATCGCCGCAATCGGTCTCGAGCGTGAGTACCCCGACCGTATGAACGTCGCAAACCAACTCAACGACTATGGCCGCTGGCTCGCGAATTGGGTCATCAACGGTTGCACCAACGAGGCAATGTTCGTCGGCTTCTACAAAAGTGCAGGCGAACTCACCGACAACCAGAACTATATGGACGATCCGGCCGTGTGGAAGATCTTCGACGAGAACAGCCTCGAGCTGTACCCGGGCATACCGAAAACGCCGATCTTCGAATGGCACAGCCCTATCGACGGGTTGATTCCGGTCGACGCGATCGACAACACCCTGAGCCGCTATTGCGCTGCCGGAGTGGACCTATTCACCATGCTGACACCCACCCCAGATCACCTCTCCGCAGCGCCGCTGGGCATGTTCCAGGCGTTGGACTGGCTCGACAGAAAGTTCCAGGGTTTGCCGACGGCACGATCGTGTTGATCATCACGGCGTTCGTCGGGCCGGACCAGGTCGCCTGGAAGCGATGCTGCAACAATGTGAGCCGGCAGAACTGGCGGCTCGTCGCGGTTACATCGGCCGCATCACACCGTCGTCATCGCCCGGTCCAGATCGAGCTCAGGCTGGGCGGGTCTGGAGTGACGCGGCTATACGACCGAGCTCCTGGTGGAATGCACTGGTGGACCCTGGCCAGAGCAGGATCAACCGGCCGCTGCGCTCGTCCACGTACCAGTTGCTGCATCCACCGTCGACCCATGGCGTTCCTGCTGCGCGCCTGTCGATCTCCCGCGTGTACGCCGCTTCGGCTTCCTCTGTGACACGGACAGGTCCGGATGTCGAAGTCATCAGCCGGACGATGAACTGCACTTGTTCCTCGATCATCAGCACCGCAGAGTTGTGAGCGAGTGATGCGTTCGGGCCGTTGATGACGAACAGGCTTGGGAAATCGTTCACCAGGGTCGACCCGACCGAGGTCATCCTGTCCGACCAGTGCTCGGCAAGTGTCGAACCGGACTCGCCCACTATCAGTTCGGTGTAGGGCTGGCGTTGAGTCTCGAATCCGGTAGCAAAGATCAGCACGTCAGCCTGGTACTGCCTGTCACTGTCGGCAATCAGGGTGGGGCCGTCGACGGCTGCCAACGCGGTTGGTTCCAAGGCGACCGTCGGACGCTGGAGAGTGGGATAGAAGTCGTCGGAAAGCAGAACTCGCTTGCATCCGAAATCATATGCGGGAGTGAGTAGTTCACGCAGTGCGGGGTCCGTGATCTGCGAATGCAAGTGTTCTATCGCAATGTGTCGAGCCGCGTGCGCCGCGGCGGGGTCACCGGAGCGGGAAGCGAAGCGTGCCTCACCGTCGGTGAAGAGGTCTTGTCGAAGTGACGCTAGCCGTTCCGGGTGCTCTGTCCAACCTCGCCGGTCCACCGCCGAATAACTGTGGTTGCCGCGGGGGACGATCCAACCGGGGGTTCGTTGAAACACGGTGACATTTGCTGCCTGACGGGCTATCTCCGGGACGATCTGCACGGCGCTTGCGCCGGTTCCGACGACAGCGACGTTGGCTCCCGCCAGTTGCGCGTCGTGATCCCATCGGGCGGAGTGGAAGATCGGGCCGGGAAAGCTGTGCAGTCCGTCGATGTGCGGCACGCGAGGGGTTGTGAGGCGTCCGCAGCAGAGCACAAGGTGTTCGGCGTGGACGATGGTCTGCGCTGAGGACTCGATCTCCCAGTAATCGGCGATCCAACGGGCTTTGGTCAGTGGTGTATTGAAAAGGATTCGCCCATCAAGGTTTTGGTCTGCCGCAGTTCCAACAAGATAGTCGCGAATTTCGGAGCCAGATGGGTACAGAGCTGACCACTGCGAGTTGGGATGGTCCGCGAACGTGTAGAGGTGAGCGGGAACATCACAGGTCAGGCCAGGATAGGTGTTGTCGCGCCACGTTCCACCGATTCCATCGCTTCGTTCTAGTACGACGAAGGACTTATCGGAATCCCGGTGCAGCGCGAGCGCCATCCCCAAACCGGCGAAACCGGCGCCGATGATCGCGACGTCGACAGAGATCATGTGCGGCGTTCTTCCGGCGGATCCGAGTAGTCAGTGGCACGTTGTCTGAAGGGCCGCAGAAGCCTTCGTGCGATCTGCTCGGCCTCTGCGATCGGGAGTTCGAGGCCCAGTTCTACCCCAACCGCTGGCAGTACACGTCCGTCCATGAGCGTTCCGCCCAGGTCGTCGGCGCCGGAGCTCAGCAGAACGATGCTGGTTTCCACGCCGAGTCGGGTCCAGGGCACCTGGATATGGGCGATGCTTCCCGCGAGCATCAGGCGGGTCACTGCGAACATCGCGCGATGCTCGTCGAGCGGCGTTCTGCCTTCGACTAGCGACACGCCGTAACCCGGCATCGGAATCGGCACGAGTTCGGTGAAGCCGCCGATGTCCGATTGCATGTCTGCGAGTGCCCGCAGATGCGCGATGCGCTCGCGGGGTGTTTCCACATGCCCGTAGAAGATGACAGCTGTCGTCCGTGCACCGACCTTGTGAACGGTGGTGACGATTTCGCGCCATCGGCGGATATCGAGATCGGAGGGAGCGACCTCGGTACGCACCCGCTCGCTGAGGATCTTCACTCCGGTGCCGGGAAACGAGTCCACTCCTGCGGCGCGCAGCGCGTCGATCGCGTCGGCAAGTGGGAGCTTGCTCCGATCGGCGAAGTCCGCGATGTCGGCAGGTCGGAACGCATGCAGGTGGATGCCGGGTGTAGCCCTTTTGATCGTTCGTGCAATGTCGAGGTAGCTCGTCACGTCCTGCGTAGGCGCGATTTTCCCCTGAACACACAGTTCTGTGGCACCGAGGTCCCACGCATCGTGAGCGATCGCGATCAGGTCGTTGAGCCCGAAGTCGTTCCCGCTGCCGGTGGGGTCGGCTCGGTAGGCCTCGGAGGAGACGTTGCGATTGACGACTTGGGTGATCGCCTCGCCGACGGTGTCCCGACGGAGGTTGTTCGCGGTGTCGGCCAAGAACTCGAGGTAGTCTCCCGTTGCGTACAGCAGTGCCGCCCACTCGTCGTCGGCAACAGCCGACCTGTCTGTTACGACCTTGGCGAGGGCGCTTGCCAGTTCGCGGTCGCTGGGAAGAGTCGCCGACGCCGGCTGCGGATCCATGACACCTGGGTTGATGCGCACCAAAAGGCCTTTCTCGGAATTGATTCGACGACTCGCTATCTGCAACGTTCTGCAGTGTCGATTCGTACCCCGTCGGTCGAGCCAGGCGAACGAGACAATATGTGTTCAACCATATCAATGCTGGGCGGCTGGATGGGCAAGACGGTGCCCACTCCGCAACGGTGGCGAGCCCATTCGTCTATCCACAACATAGAGAAGTCGAAAACCGCATGGCTGGTGGCCCACACGAAAGGTCGGACAGCCGATACAGTTGCCGCCATACCGGTGGCCCCGCGGCCGAGTTCGCCGTCCAACGGTCTGCCACCCGCAGGCGCCCCGCCGAGACCGGCCGCGCCGTCGAACCCACCACCGGGCGACAACACCGACGACATCACCGGACCCGTTGACAATCTGCCCGCCGGATAGTCCGCCCTGTGCGCTCGCAGCAGCAAATTTGGTCGGTGCTCGCCAGGAAGCACGGACTCCGCAGGGTAAGCCACATGCACCAGCGCAGCGTTAAATCCATGCGTCGCGCGCAACCTCGTTGCCATGCGGAAGCACTACCGTGCCGCAGGTTCTGAGGGCGACTTCGATCGGTCTGAGCGAAATCCGTGAGAAGTGCCGTCGCGGGACGGCCCTGCTCACCGAATTACGCAGAGCGCGTTTGTCGTTCACTCACGAGGTCGCCGTGTGGGTGGTACGGATGAAGGCGCCGACAGGACAGACCTTCGCGAGATCGATATCGTCATGGCGGCCTCGAAACACATGATCAATATGCGCTCCGGCTGTTAGAATCGAGTTTCACCGGGACGACCTCTGGTCCGTCCAGGCTGGTCCGAGCGAGGCGCTATGCAATCGATCAAACGCGAGGAAGTTCCTATCGCGATCGAGGGTGATGGTGTCGAATTCCGGATGCTAGCGGTCGGCGACCTGTCGATCGCGTGGGTTCGGTTGCCAGCCGGCGCAGACTTGAGGCCAGGGCTGGTTGGCCTCCCCGACAATCTTTGCCCTTGCCCCCATTGGGGCTACATGATCAGTGGAAAGCTCCGCATGCACACGACCGAGGATCCGCAGGACTACGAGGCCGGAGAGGCGTTTTATTGGGCGGCTGGCCACGGCCCCGAGGCATTGGTGGACTGCGAGTACATCGACTTTTCGCCAACGTCCGAACTCAAAGCCGTCGTCGACCACTTGCGTGGAGAAGTCAGCGGCTAACCAGCACTCCGATCATGGTTCGCGCATAAGACCGACAGTGCAACAATGGTTTTCGCAGCCTTGCCCAGCTATCGTACAAGCCCAAGTTCGGCCGTATGGCGTTCGCGCGCCCGCGACCATCGTGGCGTGGCGACTACATCAACTCCAGATTGCGGTCCAGGCCTGCCCATGCTGCCGAAGTCGATCCGGAAGTTCGATACGTACAGCTTCCGAGGTGACCAGAGCACCAGGCGCTACCTGAAAGGTCTTCTCGACCTGGCGTGTTCGGAGATTTGCCGCCTCGACGGCGTGCGACTCAGAGATGCGTCCGCCGAAAACCCAATGCCAGAAAGCGAATTCGCCGACCTCTTGGCGTCGATCGCGGTGGGAATCGTCGAGTCGGTCGCCCGTCGAGGTGGCGCTGGATTCGATCCGACCAAGTTGGCGCACATGGCATTCACCCCGATCGACGCGCCACAGTGACATAGGGCAGTCCCTAAGCCGATCCCACGCGGAGTCCGGAACCAGCGACGATTCAAACCGATCGGTCGACTCGGGCACTTCACTTTCTCCACTCCTTGCGTAAGGCTAACCTTACTGCCATAGTATGCAGCAGTTAGCTCCTGCAAATGGGCGTCAAACCTTGGCTCCGCATGCAGGCGCAACGAAGGAGATGAGAGCTCATGAACCGTGGTTCCCGGACAGCAGCGGCAGCAGTGCTCACGGTCGGAGCAATGCTGGGCGCGACCCCTAGCGCGTCTGCTGACGACGGATTTCTGATCACCTCGGAGTCACCCACGCTCGAGCAACTCAATGAGCAGGTGCGATACATCGTCGAAACGAACGCATCCGATGAGCAGAAGGCGGCCAATCTCGAGGGCGGCATGCAGGCTGTCGTTGTGCCGCGAACGGTGTATCAGTTGGGGTTGTTCCGCGCTCCGAGAGGCTGGAACGAAGTCACCGGGCCGGAGACTCATTCGGGTGACCGCCACACGGCGGTACTGCACAGCGGCTCAGTCGGAAGGCCGACGATCAACATGACCGTCGAGTGGGTTCGTCGCGACGGCGTCTGGAAGCTCGCGAACAACTCCCTGTGCGAGGGAGTCAAGGCCGTCGGCCTGCCGATCCCGTGCGATTTCGGTTAAACCCACCTCCCTTGGATAAATCACGCTGGGAGACAACGTGTTAGAGGCAGTCGGTGTGTCGAAGAACTTTGGCCGGCGAACCGCTGTCGACATGGTCGACTTGTCGGTTCCCGACGGTGCAATAACCTATTTGCTCGGGCTCAATGGCGCGGGCAAGACGACGTTGATGAGAATGCTCTGTGGCTTGGACAGCCCTACCCGGGGCGCTGTTCGAATCAACGGGCTCGGCCCCTACGCGCGGCGCGACCGGATGCGTGAGCTGGGTGTGCACTTGGATAGTGCGGCGTTCAATCCACGCCACACTGCTCGCCGGCATCTCACCTGGATCGCGCGCGCCGGCGGACTTCCGCGCGATCGGGTGGACGAGGTCCTCGACGTCGTCGGACTGACCGATCTCGCGAACCAGCGGATCGGCGGGCTCTCCCTCGGAATGACGCAGCGTGTTGGCATCGGCGTCGCACTGCTTGGTGATCCGAAGACTCTCGTTTTCGACGAGCCTGCCAATGGCCTCGACGTGCACGGGATCGTGTGGACACGTGGCCTGTTCAAGGAGCTGGCGCGCAGGGGTAAATGCGTGCTGGTCGCTTCTCACCTACTGCCGGAGGTCGCCCGAACAGCAGACCGAATCGCGATCATGGACAAAGGAAAGCTACTGTCCGACACCACATTAACCGAGCTCATCGGATGCGGTTCCACCGATGGAGTCGCGCTCGAAGCTGCATACCTCGACATAATCGGCGGAGCTTCGACCCGCGGTCTTCGCGCCAGTGAGTTGTGGTGAGCCGATGGGTGCAACCGTGACGCACGTCGTCCGTGGTGTTCGTTCCGAACTCGCGAAGACCTCGGGCCGAAGCGTTCTGTGGACGATCTGGATACCGGCGGCTGTTCTACTTCCGCTGATCGTCACACTCGGAATCGCCTACTTTGCGGAGGCGTTCGCACAGATACCGGGTCAAATCAACATCGAGAGTTCGACAACCTCGAATTCTGTGTACTGGGTGATTAGCATTACCGTTGTGGTACTGATGCTCTCGGCCGCATATTCTTATGCGTCGGAGTTCAAGAATGGAACAATCGATCACCTTTGGCACGCATTTCCACGCCGCTGGACCGTTCCACTCTCGAAATGGTTGGTGCACGGAGTTGTCTCCGCGATCGTGTCCGCACTGCTCGTTGTTATCGTACTTTCCGTACTGCCTCGAGCGTTCCCACTCGTATATGGCGCCGTCGAACTGACCTCCGGTGAAGGCGCGCGTTTCCTCTGGTGTGTCCCGCTCTACGCATTCTTGGCCTGCGGCTTCGGAATTGGACTTGCCGCGATAGTCCGTAGCTCCGCAGGAGCGATAGCGGTAATTCTGCTCTGGGTGTTCATCATCGAGAACTCGGTCAGTTTTCTACCCAACGGATACGAAATTCTACGGTTCATGCCGTTCTACAACGCTATCTATTCCACCGGGCAGCAATTGGCGTTCAATCCACCGTGGGGAGTGAACGGCGCAGCGCTCTATTGTACCGCAATCTTCGGATCCGTATTCGTCGTCGGTGCATTCTCCTCAAGAGTGCGCACGAATCAAAAGTACTCTGAACCCTCGAGAAAAGAGATCCTGGTGAACATGGCGAAAGAATCCGATCCCACGCTGCCGCTGGCCGAGCGTGATGCTGCACACCTTCCTGGCCATTGGCTGTTGGCGCGGCTGGGCAAACGAGTGCTGCGCCCCGGCGGGAGAAAACTTACCGAGCGAGTCCTTTCCGACGCCGATCTTCGCGGGTCGGATGTGCTGGAGTTGGCGCCCGGGTTGGGAAAGACCGCACAAGCAATTCTCGAATTTCAACCTGCGAGCTACACGGGCGTCGAATCCGACGACAGCGCAGCCGAACTCACCAAACGAGCGATCGGAGACAAGGGCGTGGTTGTTCGCGGCGAAGCCGCGCAGACCGGTCTCGGCGACGCCTCGGTCGACGTCGTCGTCGGCGAGGCAATGCTCACCATGCAGTCCGACCGGCACAAAGAAGCGATTGTCGCCGAAGCGTTCCGAGTCCTTCGCGAAGGCGGCCGATATGCCATTCATGAATTGGCTATCGAACCCGATGATGTGGACGCCGCTGTCAAAACCGAGATCCGCACAGCACTGGCTCGATCCATCAAGGTCAATGCGCGGCCGTTGACACGCGAAGAATGGGAAAACCTGTTTCGCGATGCAGGTTTCGAGATCGAGACCGTGTCGTTCGCTCCAATGGCACTGCTGCAACCTCGTCGCATCCTGGCCGACGAAGGACTGGTCGGCACCCTGCGCTTCGTGCGCAATGTGCTGCGAGACTCGGATGCACGCGCACGAGTTCTCACGATGCGCGCCACCTTCACCAAATACCGCAGAAATCTTGTCGCGATCGAGGTCATTGCGAAGAAGCCTCTATGACCACCGCAGATCCGCCGGTACCCGGTTTGACCGTCTTTGCCGAGTCGCTGACCACGTCACACCCGCGGGACGGTGACACCCCTCGGATCGAGCGGCTCTTTGCCGGCGCCGGTGCGACGGTGGTTCGGCTCAGCTTCACCGCCGGTCAGCGCATGGACGATCATCGCGCGGCAGCACCGATCCTGCTGCAGATCCACAGCGGCGAGGTGGAATTCGGCGTCGGTGCTGAGGTCGTGCTCCTCTCCCCCGGCTCAGCACTACATCTGGAGGGCGGAATCACGCACCGCGTCGTAGCTCGTACCGACTCGGTCGTCTCCCTTATCGTGCTTCGCTGACAAAGCTCGGTATGCATGGCGCGGTCGCCGGCTCAATTACACTGGGACC
This sequence comes from Mycobacteriales bacterium, assembly GCA_038256175.1. Taxonomy (GTDB): domain Bacteria; phylum Actinomycetota; class Actinomycetes; order Mycobacteriales; family Mycobacteriaceae; genus Antrihabitans. The sequence continues at coordinate 42,075 of JBBSKP010000006.1, read as the reverse complement.
CTGAACTGCGCGAAAGGCAGCTCGGAAGGCGGGCACATGTCAGCCCCTCGGGGTCAGCAGCGCGATCGAGTGCTCACGCTCTTGCGGGAAGCCGACGCGCCACTGGATGCGCATGCCCTGGCCGACGCGCTCGACATCCACCTCACCACAGTGCGATTCCATCTGACGTCGCTCATCGAGGGCGGGCAAGTACGGATTCGACGCCAAGCCAGTCGGTCGGTCGGTCGCCCGCGTTTCGAGTACGAAGTCATACCGACGATGTCCTACGCCGCAGTGGTGGGGCTCATTGCGGTTCGCCTGGGTGGGACAGCACAGGCCCGAGAAGCCAAGGCGCGCGAGATCGGTGCCGACCTCGCCAAGGAACTCGAGTCGTCCGCACCCGTCCCGACATCCGATGTCGGGCTGCTGATCGCAGAGACGTTGGTCCAGTTAGGGTTCGAGATCAAATCGGTTGTCAACTCGTTCGGCAATTACACCGTCAAGGTCTGCACGTGCGCGCTTGTCGAAATCGCCAAGCGCAGCCCAGAAGTGGTGCGAGGCATTCAACAAGGATTGATCCAAAGCGTTGTCGATCGTCACTACTCGGAGCTCGGCAGACGTTACGTCGTGACAGCCAATCCTGACCCTGCCGGCGGCAACTGCGAGGTCGAGGTCGCCATCCAACCCGCCGGCACCGGCGGAGGCGTAGCACCACTTTCTGCAACGTTCGCGACCACGACCACGCACCGAAGCCCGTAGGTTTGCGCTCACACCTCGGAACGGGAGACCAGATCGGCGCTGCCGATATCGAGGATCTTGCCGAAGACACGAGTAACTGTCGAGCGGCCGATCCAGCGAGTGAGTACGGGGCCGACAAGGGGATTCGGAGTTCGAAAGTTGACTTCCATTCGGCGTGAGTGCCGCCGGGGACCTCGGTAAAGATCATGCCGCCGACCCACGCGATCGACAATCAAGTGCACGGATCCCGCGCCCGAAGGTTGTGTGACCAAAACCACCAGTGAGCGGTCAGGAGGTCCGTGGACCTTCCTGGCCGCTCGCGGCTGGCTACGCTCTACCTACTGGGATCGCGATTGAAAAGCGATCTCGCCCAAAGATATCCACCGAGTCCAATGGCGACGCACCACCCGACTGCGATCATCCCGTTGTTGCCGATCTCGGTGCCGAGAAGCAAGCCGCGGATCGTTTCGATGATCGGGGTGAAGGGCTGGTATTCGGCGAACCACCGCAGCCCGGTCGGCATGGAATCGGTCGGGACGAATCCACTGCCGAAAAACGGCAGGAGGAGCAACGGCATCGGCGCATTGCTGGCGGACTCCACGGTCTTGCACACGATGCCGAGCGCGACCGATAGCCAGGTGAGCGCGAAGCTGAACAGTCCGAGCAACCCAAATGCAGCAAACCATTCGACCGCTCCTGCAGTGGGCCGGAATCCGATCGCCAACGCGACGCCGGTTACGACGGCCGTGCTCAGCATCATCTGAAACACGCTGCCGACGACGTGTCCGGTCAGGACCGAAGCGCGAGATATCGCCATCGTGCGGAAGCGGGCGACGATCCCCTCCGTCATGTCCATGGCCACCGACACCGCCGTCCCGGTTGCCGCGCCTGCCATCGTGATCAGGAGGATTCCGGGAGTGACGTAATTGACGTATTCGGCGCGTCCCCCAGACATTCCGACGAGCCCGGCGCCGAGCGTGCCGCCCAAGACGTAGACGAAAAGTAGCAGGAAGACGATGGGCATCCCGATGAGGATCACGGTCAAGGATGGGTACCGCAGCATGTGCCGGAGGTTGCGCCGCACCATCGTTGCCGAATCGGTCACGGCGTAGGTCAGGGTACTCATGCCACTGTCTCCTTTGTGTCTGGGTGTGGTTGTCCTGTGAGGCTGAGGAATACGTCGTCGAGGTCGGGAGTATGGATCGAGAGTCCTTCGGCCTCAATGGATTCGACATGGAGTCGGTTGAGCACTTCACGAAGCGATGACGGGCTTCCGTCGCTCGGTATCTGCAGCGTCAGCCCTTCGACGTCGCGCGATGGTTGGCCCAATGCGTGGACGGCGGCCTCGAACTCGTCCGGGTCGGCGAACTGCAGGCTGATGTGACCACCGGGGATCAGGCGCTTGAGCTCACTCGGCGTACCTTCGGCGACAAGTCGTCCGTGATCGAGGACGGCGATCCGGTCGGCGAGCTGGTCGGCTTCCTCGAGGTATTGGGTGGTGAGGAAGATGGTGACCCCGCCGTCGACCAGGTCGCGGATGATCTGCCACATCGTGCGCCTACTGCGCGGATCCAACCCCGTGGTCGGCTCGTCGAGGAAGAGGATTTGCGGTTCGCCGACCAGTCCCATCGCCAGGTCGAGTCGCCGACGCATGCCACCCGAGTAGGCCGCGGCGGTCTTCTTGGCAGCATCGGAGAGATCGAACCGCTCGAGCAATTCGACTGCGCGCAGACGACCTTCGCCTCGGCCGAGATGGTGCAGATCTGCCATCAGGATCAGATTCTCTTCGCCGGTGAGCAGGTTGTCGACCGCCGAGAACTGGCCGGTGACGCCGATTGCGGCGCGTACCGCATCGGCGTCGCCTGCTACGTCGTGTCCAGCAACCCGCACGTCGCCGCCGTCAGCGCCGATGTAGGTCGACAGGATCTGCACGGTGGTGGTCTTGCCGGCACCGTTGGGGCCAAGCAGCGAAAAGATCGATCCTGCAGGAACATTCAGATCTATTCCATCGAGTACGACGTTGTCGCCGTACGACTTCTTCAGCCCGGTCACCGAAATCGCCGGTGCCGCATAGATTGTGCGTGTCATCGCTATTCCTTCTGTCGTATTTGTCTCGGAGTTATGCCCGCCGGATGGCAATGTCGCCGTAGCCGGTGTGCGCGCGGACTTCGACGCGCTCGTCGGACGGCGCCGGGTCGTCGGCGACATCCATGTGGTTGTGCACCCTCCCGAACGATGTGTGCACGTCGAGCCGGGCCGCGGTGCCAGTGTGGATGCCGACCTCTATCTGTCCCATGGCGGTCCGTAGTGACGCCGAGCCGCGGGCCACGTCGCCGAGCCGGACGTCACCCATTGCGGTCGCGGCAGTCGCGTCGGCGCCTGCGCGGTCGATGGAAATGTCGCCGTTGGCTGTCTTCGCACGGAGGTCGCCGCCGACTTCGCCAATCCAGATGTCTCCGTTGGAGTTCTTGATAATCGCGTTGCCGCTGACCGCGCCGACGCGGATCTTGCCCGTGCCTGTATTTACGTCGGCATCTCCGGTGGCTTTGACGATCGTGATCGCTCCTGCACCGGTGCTGACGTCGACTCTGCCGGTTTCGTCGAGCTGGATTTCTCCGGCGCCGATCTTGATGCGGCAGTCACCGAGTCGCCCGACACAGCGGAATGCGGCAATGCCGGACTCGCCCTCCAGCCGCGAGCCTGCGGGGAGTTCGATCGTGATGTCAACCGAGCCGGGTTTGCTGAACAGGCTGATGCGCCGCTGCTTCGGCGCCTTCACCAGCAGCCTGCCGGCGGAGTAGTCGACGCGAATCTGCTCGGCCGCGCGTACATCCGCCTCGCTGAAACTGTCGCTGGGCGCGATGTTCACGACCGTCTCGGCACCATCGCCGGCGGTGATGCGAACATCGCTCGCAACCAGTTCGAGCGTGGCCGTAATCGGTTCTGGGGTCTTGAAATTGGGCATGGCTGTACTCCATTCGTGTGCTGTGAGGTGTCCCCAGGGCGGAGACGAAGTGTGTGGTGTGTCAGATGAGTTAGCGAACCCACCCCGTGTAGCGCGAACTGCCTCGTGCCAGGTGCTGCTCGGTGCGATGGTCGGTGTCGCCGGTTCCCAGCGCTGCGGCGGCTGCCCGGACGAGCCATGCGTTGACCGAGAGCCCCGCGTCGCGCGCGGCGTTCTCGACGCGATCCTTGAGATCTTGGCCAAGCCGAAGGTTGATGCGTGTCATCGCGCCTTCGTCGCCTTCGGCCGGAACAGGGAGCGCAGCAACGGAAACCGACGACTCCGGCTCCTCGAACGAACGCTCCGCGGGCGCGGGCATCACGACGAAGCTGGGCTCCCGACCACGAAGCCGAAGGTCCACTGACCCGGGCGCGAGGTCGCGAGTGATTTCGCTCGCTGCTGCCGACAGTGCGTCGAGCAGCGTGAGGCGGACCGCCGATTCCAGCGGCGCGATCAGCCGTTCGGCTAGAGCGCGCGAGTCCTGCCCGCCGGCTTCGGCAGCCACGGCGAGTTCGTGGCTGAGTGATTCGACGTACGGGGTGAGATCCATGGTGCCATCATGGCATCACATTGGTGCCATTGCAAGACATTGTGATGCCATGGCGTCTGACTAGGCCAAATGGCGTCAGTTCTGGTCTCTCGCGGCGCGCGCCGCCTCCCCGAAGAACCACGACACCACCAGCGCACCGGGATCCACGACGCCACGGGCCGCCTCGCCCACATAACTGGCCCGGCCGCGCTTGGCGATGATCGACGCGGTTCCTTCGGCGCCTTGTGTTGCTGCGTCCGCAGCATCCGTGAGCCCGTCAGCAAGTGTCGCGCCCGCGGCCACCGCCCCTTCCAACGCGGTGACCGCGGGATCGATCGCGTCGATCATCGTCTTATCCCCCGGCTGAGCACCGCCAAGGTTGCAGATGACATCGAGCCCCAGACGAGCCGCAGTCGAGATCACCGCCAGGTTCACACCATCCGTCGCGGCGGCGCGATAGAACTCACGGAACCAGATCCCGAACAGCGCCCCCGACGTGCCACCCGCATGCCCGAGGAAGCAATCCGACACAGACTCGAATACCGTTGCCGGCGAATACGCCTCGCGCACATTCTGGATGTCGACGTGGTCGAGCGCCGCCACCATGTTGTTGCCGAAGTCGCCGTCGCCCGCTCGCCGATCCAGGTCCGTCAGGTTCGGTTCCTCCGCCAGCACCTTCTCCACGAAGGTGCCGATCCACCGACCTACCGAGGCGCGGTCCAGCGCGTCCGTGCGCTCGGTTTCCTTCGCCAGATCCTTCCCCGCTGCCACCGCAGAGCGGAACTGCACATCGGATTTCGGTGCGACACCGGCGAATTCACCAGTCGGCGCGTTTGGCCATCCCGGCGCATCGGTTGGGGCGTCCCACAACTCCAGCATCTCGTCGTCACAACGCACCAAGGTGATCGACGCGCCCGCCATGTTGAGCGCCGTCACCATGCTTCCGACCATCGTCCGTCGTATCTCGATTCCTTTGTCCGCCAGATAATCTGCGAGCTCCGCGAACAGAAGTTGCAGCTCCAGCGGATGAGTACCGCCCAGCCCGTTCACGAGCGCGATCACCGGATCGCCGCGCGTCAGGTCGAGCGACCCGAGAATAGGATCGACGAGCCGCGGGATGAGATCGTGCGCGGCCAGCAACGGGATCCGTTCGATGCCACGCTCACCGTGGATGCCGATTCCGAGCTCGATCTCGCCGTCCGGTAGATCGAAGGACGGCGCGTCGGCGCCGGGCAGCGTGCAGGGGCGTAGCGCGACGGCCATGCTGCGGGAGTTCCGCACAGTTCGCCGGCCCAACTCGGCCACCGCAGCGAGATCAGCACCGCGTTCCGCCGATGCGCCACAAACCTTTTCGACTACGACGGTCGCTGCCGTACCCCGCCGGCCGGGGCCGTGTTCGCGGTCACTGGCTACGTCGTCATCGACCAACACATGGTCGACGTCGATACCGTCCTCAGCTACGAGGTCGCGTGCGATAGCGAAGTTGAGGACATCGCCGGTGTAGTTCTTGACGATATGTAGCACTCCCCCGCCCGCGTCCACCGCCCGAGTGGCCGCCCGCACCTGCAATGCGTTCGGCGAGCTGAAGACGAGGCCCGGGCATACACCCGTGAGCATGCCCCTGCCGATGAAACCCGCGTGCATCGGTTCATGCCCGGAGCCACCGCCCGAGAGCAACGCGACCTGCCCAGACGGCAACGGTGCCCGCCGCGTCAGGTATCCCGGCTCCGCATGCCACGCAATGTCGTCGGTCGTGGCGACGACGCCCCTGATCGCATCGACGACGAAGGTCTTCGCTGAATTCAGAAACAGTGCTTGCGGCATTTTGCAACGGTATCGAGCAGCCGAGGCGTTCTATGCACTTTCCAATTTCCGGAGAGTTAGCGACAGACCGCATCGCTGAGCGCCTGCGCGGCGGGCACAAACGGGCTACTCGAGCCCTCGGTTGCCTCGATCAGGAAGACGAACGGGAAGACCACGATCGAGCACTGAGGCGGCCGGGACGGAGGCGAGGCCTCTGCGACGCCTGCAGTTGTGACGGTTGCTGTCGCGATTGCGCCAGCCACGAGGGCAGCACCGAATAACTTCCGCATGATTGTCTCCTTTTGCTTTCGCCGCTTTCGGAGCGCGCGTAATTCGATACCGGTGGAATCGATGTTTAACCTCGCAGCGCTACCGGCGATGATGCGATTCGAATCACAGCCACTGCGCGTCGTAGCGGAAGAAGTCTGCATGTCCCCGTGCCAACGGAACAGATCGGTGACTAGCGGGTCGCGCCGAGCGACTCGAAGTCCTGGTGAAGGAATACCCTCGGTATTCGCTACTGCAAGTACCAATGAGGTTTGCCGTCGCGCTCAGTGGGTCGCCGCACACGGATCGCGCGAGCATGAGATCGTGTCGGACATGTATTCCCGACGACTCGGACCGGTCCAGATTGCCGTTGCCACGGCATGCCTGTTCCTCGCCGCCCCAGGCGTCGCCGCAGCCGACGAACCGTACGTTCCGCCGCAGCTGTCCTTCGCGGTCTCCGCCCACGCGGTCACGGCGACAATCCATAACCCGAACGACGCCGGCATCTGCTGGGCCACGGTCAGCAACGGCTTCGGCCCTCCTGACCTCCGGACCGAATGGATCGAGCAATTCGGCAACCACACCGACGCCGGATACGCACGCCCTAGTAACACCAAGTCGATCACCCTGGCCGGCCTCGAGCCCGGCCCGCACCGAGTTGGTGGTGGCTGCGGGATCACCGACACCGACATCGACCAGGTGCTCGCGCCGGACAACGAAGTGATCGTTCCCGACGGCATCCCGCCGTTTGTGTGGGATCTGAATTTCGATCTCCCCCCAACCGGCAGCGCTTAATACCCCCATAATCAAGTGTGGGGACGACGCGATCGCTGAGTAGCCCTGGTTCCAGTCCACCCTTGCGGGTCCTTGTGATCGGCGCGGGCGTAGGCGGGATCTCGATTGCCCGCGGGCTCTTGCGCGACGGTCACGACGTCACCATTTTCGAGCAGCGCCCCAACGTGCAGGCGGGTGGCGGCGCGGTGACCATTTGGTCCAACGGCGCAACGGTTCTCGAGCAGCTCGGTGTCGACATGGATGGGGCCGGCGAGGTCCTGTCGACAGTTCGTGTCGTGACGTCGTCTGGTCGGCCGGTCGCTACCTTCGACGTCACGGCGATAGAAGCACGACTGGGCGCACCCGTTCGGATGGTCCCCCGCCGAGTCCTGCTCGAGCGCTTGCTGGACAGCTTTCCGATCGACCGGATCAAGTGCAGCACCCGTGCGGTCGGGTTGGTCAGCACAAGTGCTGGCTTGCGGGTCGAGTTCGAAGACGGCCGAACCGCCGAAGGTGATCTGCTGATCGGTGCCGACGGCCTGCACTCGATGGTTCGGGACGTTGTCGGCGCGGAGGACGCGGAACCGACCGGTTGGTGCAGCTGGCAGGGACTGGTGACACTCCCCGACGTCGCCGACCAACACGTCGCGTTACTCGTCATCGGCGAGGAAGGGAACCTCGGACTATGGCCGGCGGGGAACTCGGAGCTGCAGTGGTGGTTCGACTTGCCATGGTCGCGCGACTTCGTGCGACCGGATCGCCCGATCGAGGTCATCCGGTCGCGTTTCGCCGGGTGGTCCGCCCCAGTCGACAAGTTGCTCGCGGCATTGACCGATGACGACCTGGCGCCTTCGCCGTATCCGCACTTTCGGCATCCGATTCCCAAACCGCGCGCATCCCGCGACGAGCGGTTCACGCTGCTCGGCGACGCCGCCCACACCATGCCTCCTACCCTCGCCCAGGGCACGAACCAAGCGCTGCTCGACACGATGGTGTTATGCCAGGCAGTCTCGAGTTCGCGTGATCTAACCAGCGCGCTGCGCAGGTACGAGAAGTTGCGGCGCCGCAAGCTCATTGCGGTGTCCCGAGTGGCATCCTTGCAGGTATCCCATGGTGAATCGGCCCTGAAACCGGCCGCGTTCGTGCCCGACGCATTCATGACCTGGGCGCTGACGACGTTTCTGCGGTCGGTCAGTCACCGCCGGATGTCCGCAAAGATCAAGCGGTACCTCGTCTCTCGGCGCATCCAGGAATCTCGAGGACGCTGACCATGGTCGTCGCCACCGTCCTCGACGATCCGGTCCGAGTACGGTCACGCATCGACGCTCCGTCCCGCTGGCTCTGGCTCGTCAAATGGTGGCTGCTCGCGGTCCCGCATTACCCGATCCTCATCGTCCTGTACCTGCTGTATCCACTGCTCACGTTCGTGGCAGGCGTCGCCATCCTGTTCACCGGGCGGTATCCGCGACCCATCTTCGACTTCAACGTCGGGGTGCTGTGATGGTCGTGGCGACTCATGAATTACCGGTTCCGATGAACAGCACCGACAAGTACCCGCCGTTCACTCTCGCTTCCCGAGCCGACTACCCGGGCGATCTCGACCGACCAGTACGCCCTCTGCAACACCGAACAACGACCCGAGCTCGCCTGCAACGGCATCCTTCAAGTCACTGCCAAGTGCCGCACTCTTCGGGTCCGCGCCGAGCAGCAACACAGCCCTGACGCGGTGGTAGCGGCCATGCGCAACATCGGGCCGCAGTCGAAACACCCGGAACTGCAGCAACATCCGCGGATATCGACTCGGGAAACCCTGCGTCGGTGATCCCCGAGACTTCGAGTGCGGCGTTTCCCGCGAGTCCGTCGGCTAGACGGTTGACCGATCCGGTGATCGAGCCGAAGAGACCTCAGACGGCCGGTGCTCCGCTCGGCGACTCAGACCAACCAGGTCGAGCAGCCGAACGGCGTCCGGCTTCGCTTTGCGCAACCCGACGCCGTCCAGCAACTTGGGGACCGCAACGTTCTCCCACGCCGACAATGTCGGCAGCAGGTTGAAGACCTGAAAGACAATCCCCACGCGATGTCGACGAAACTCCGACTGCTGCTCATCGCGAAGGAGCCCGATCTCGTCGCCATCGAATTGGATCGATCCCGAATCCGGTGTGTCCAATGCGCCGAGGAGGTGCAGCAAGGTGCTCTTGCCGGCACCCGACGGTCCGACGATAGATCGTGCCGACATCGTCAGCCTATCTCCGCCATGCTTCCTCGAGCAGCGCGCGAGCGGCTGGCTTTGGCAGCACCGATCACAAGGTCGAGCACGAAGAAGCCCAACAGGCTCAGCCCCAGCAACGGCAGGAACCACCCCACCACCACCGTGCCTGCGAGCAGCAGGATCACGACGACCGGTGACACCTGTCGGATGCCGCCTCGCAGTGGGGGCCGCCCCACCGCCAGGTCCGAACCACGGGTCGGACGACGCTGCCACCACATCCGATAACCACGAACGATCACGGCGAGCAGTCCGATTACGACGGCCAGCAGCAGAAGCTGATTCAGCAGCCCGAACAAAAATCCCATGTGCAGGCGAATACCCCAATCCGCCAGCTTCGCCACCACCGAGTAGTCCCGGTTGTAGTCGACCCTGCTTGTCACCGCCAAGGTCGACGGATTTATCGCTGCCGAGTCGGTGGTCAGCCGGAACGGCTTATCGATCTCAGCAACACCGATGGCCTGACTCGGTTCGGCTGGGAGCGTGACCTCGAGCGGTAGCGCGACCCCAGCCTTTTCCGCCGCGTCCACGACACCTGAGAAGTCGATCGATGCTGGTGTGATGGGGACTGTGGCCGCTTCCGGACTGCCGTGGCCGTCGTGCCCACCGTGCGCGTCTGCGCCCGCTGCCGTACCGGTGAGAGCGGTATCGAGTTGCGGACGCTGCCAGCCCATCGCAGCACGAAGATCGGTGACATTGGCACCGGCGTAGGTGGACCAGGTGATCCCCGTGGCAGACAGAAATACCAACATGACCAAGATCCACACACCAGTCGCGCCGTGCCAGTTCAGGGTTCGCGCGCGACCGGTCACGGTCCGATCGACCCCAACCAACCTCCCGGCGCGACCACGACGTCGCTCCTTGCGTGATTTCGCGAACCACAGATACAGCCCGCCCAATGCGACCAACCACAGCCAGGATGCGGCTAGCTCGCTATAGATCCGGCCAGGTTCGCCCAGTTGCAGGTGGCGGTGGAAGCCGTCGAGCCATGTACTCAGCGGCAAATATCCGAACCACACAGCTTCGTTTCCCAGCACCTGCCCTGAGTATGGGTTCACGAACACAGCGCGCTGCTTCTCGGCACCCACGGTGGGGTCCGTGAAGTACACGCGCGTCGACTCGGTCGAAGTAGATGCCGGGCGCATGCCCGACATCGTCAAATCCGGGAATGCCGACTGTGCGGCGGCAGCCTGCCTCGAAAGCGACAACGCCGTACCGCTGTCGTCGACTGTCAGAATATGTTGGTAGACAACCTTTTCGATAGTCGGGGCCACTGCGTACAAACCGCCCGTCGTGGCCGCGATCAAGATGAACGGGGCGATCAAGATACCGGCGTAAAAGTGCAGGCGAAGCACCAACGGCCGCATGCTGCGCGGTCGCGATCGCTTCGCTGCTGGGCGTTGTGTCGGGGTGGTTGCTGCCACCGCTGTGGGGTCAAGTTCGATTTCGGGTGCGGACATCGGTCAAGGTCTTTCCGGGAAGGTTGGCCGGCGCGTCAAGGCGCGCCTCCACGAGGGAGGAGAGGCACGCGCGGTCACACCGTCAGTGCGAAAGCGCGTGGGCAATCCGTCCGCATAGCGGAACGGAATCAAGGAAGAATCGGCCGTCAGGCGGCAGAGGCGGAATTGGGTGGACCGCGAGTCCCGAGCCCCGAACTGACAAGGAGCCTGAGACCGACATCAAGCCGGTAATCGGGCGGGCCGAGTGTCGACGGCGGCTCGATAGGCTGCGGTGGGGAAAACAGAACTACGATCTGGTCGAAGGCGGACTCCGCCAGTACGTACAGCCGTTCGGCTGTAAAGATCAACACGGCGCAGGCGAACGCTGCAGCAACGTGAGAAGCGACCATCAGCGGCGACAAATGCATGCCGTGTACATGCTCGGCTGTGATCGCGAGCGTGCAATGCCCGATCAATTGGCCCGCACACAGCTGACCCACCAGCATCGGCAACCGGCGCCCGAGCGGCATCGCAGTAGCCACGACAGCGCCGATGACACTGCACGCGAGAACCAGCACCACCAGCGAATTCTCCGTCGGAAGCGCTCCGCCGCCAGCACCGTGTGCAGCGACTGCCACCGCGCCCGAGAATGCACCGACGCAGCCGCCACTCAGCCGAGCGGCATTGCGGTCTGGTGCGGTCACGCCAGAACGATACAGCTCTCAGCGCAGGACAACCCCGAAGACGGTGTCGAAGAATATCCGCAACGGCTCTTCGGTCTTCGTCACCCGAGCCCTTGTCAGGGCACCTTCCCAGGAATTGACCACGAAATTCGCCAGATCGGCCGGATTGGATTGCGAGGAGATCTCTCCGGCCTCCTGCGCCTGCACAAGTACGGCTTCGATCAGGGCGCTCCAGCCATCGAAGGCACCTGTGAGTGTCTGCCGGATCGGGTCGCTGTGATCGGCGACCTCGTTGGCAAAGTTCCCCATCAGACAGCCGCGACTGAACTTCGACGCGGTGAATCGCTCGCCCAGAATGTCGAAATGGGCGCGCAACCGCTCCAAAGGAGCACCCGCGGCCGTGTCGAGCAAGATCGCGACCGGGCTCTCCGCGACGTATTCGTAGATCGACGCGACCGCGAGTGCCTCTTTGCCAGCGAAGTGGTTGTAGAAGGAGCCCTTCGGGACCCCGGCCGCAGTCGTAATGTCCTGCACGCTGCTCGCGTGGTAGCCATGTGTGCGGAACACTTCGAGTCCGGCAGCGAGTACCTGGTCGCGAACACTGTGCCTAGGCATCCGAAACCTCACTGCGGGAAACCTCACTGCGCCGCTCGAGACGTCCGGTCATATTCCTAGATTACAGGTACACCACGTCACCCACCGCAGGCGCAAGAGGTCATACGATGCCCGAGTGATGAAATCGGACTGGCGTACCGCGTTACCGTCCGAACTCCACACCGCCCGCGAAGTGTTGTGGGCGGACGGACAGGTGTGCAGCGCTCCAATCGCCGAACCTGAGGGGGCCGAGTACGGGGCGTTCGCCCTCACCGTCGATGGCGTCCCCATCCGCTTTCGGATCGCGAAGACGACACCGACAAAGGTCGGGCAATTCGTCACTGTCTGGCAACGCTCGTCCGAGGGCCCTATTCGTCCGTTCGATGTCAGCGACGGCGTTCGGACGTTCGTTATCAGCGTCGCCGATTTCGGTAACCACGGCTATTTTGTGTTTCCGTTGGAGGCGCTTGTGCACCGAGATATCGTCTCGTGCAATGGGGTTGGCGGAAAACGCGGTTTCCGGGTCTACCCGCCGTGGGTCGCGACAACAAATCGCCAGGCTCAACGATCACAAGCGTGGCAAGGGGAATTCTACGAGGGCTCGTGAAGGTGGACCGCTTTGCGCAATTGCCGCACCTGGTTGCAGATGTGCGCCGCGGTTTGCCGAGGCATGGTTCCCGGCCCATAGAGCCCCCGCCCGCGACGACTGACTCTGCCTCGCCGCATTTCCCACCGCAGCGCGTCGGAGACCTCCTTGGAGGGGCGGCCGTTGAGCTCGAATCCGTCCGCCAGCACGGCATCGACGAGTTCGCGCACCGTCCGGGGACCCCCCTCGATCAGGTGGGAAGTGAGCAAATAGCGCAACGCCAAGCCACGGATGGGGTGTGCGTATTCGAGCAACGTCATGACCACAGATTTGTCGACGGGTCCGACATATCTCGGGCCGGAGCGGGGCCCATACATGCGCTCGCCAATATACGAGCGACAGTGGTCTGTGAAAGTCGCTCGTATATTGGCGAACGCATCAGTCCCTTCCGGGCCGCGGCCCACGCTGGATAGTCGACCTCAATCGGGCGGCGCAAGCACAACGACCGAGTTGTGACCACCCATCCCCAACGACGACTTGACCGTGAGACCGTCCTCGAGCACAGTGGGCCCGTCGAGCAGCCGGTCGTGGCCTGCGGCGACCAACTGCGGCGCAGGAACAACACCTTGTGCAAAACCTAGCGCGGCAGCGGCGATTTCGACTGCGGACGCCGCGCCCTGGCAATGCCCGACCAGAGGCTTCACCGAATACATCTCCGGCTTGGACGAGAACAATCCATCGACGACTGCAGCTTCGGCCCTGTCGCACTGCTTGGTACCAGGGCCATGAGCATTGAGATAGCGCACATCATTTACGTCCACATCCGCATTATCGAGCGCGTCGGAAAAGCAGCCGATCACATGCGTCAGATCGGGATCGATCGACGTCACATGATGGGCGTCGTGCGACATCGCCCCACCGAGAATATTCGCATACGCGTTGGTCGCGCGATTGGACAGCACGAACCCCACCGATGCCTCCCCCATCGTGAATCCCCGGCTGCCCTCCTGGAAGGGCCGGCAAGCGTCCAGTGGTTCGGCGTCGGTGATCGCGACGCCCAGACCGACGAAATGCTCCACGTTCTCGGGCGTGAGGGACAGGTCCGACGCCACGAACAGCACATCGTCGGCGATTCCGGCATCGAGCCACATCTTCGCGGTGAGCAATCCGGCATTGCCCGATGCGCACATCGCGGAGACGTTCATAGCAGGACCATGGAAACCGTTGTGCTGCATCAGCGTTGACATCGGCGTCGATGGCATCAGATTCAGATAGTCGCGGACGCGACGGTGACCGCGGTCCGTCAGATAAAAATTTCGCCACTCGTCGACCTCACCAAGCACGACCGCATGCACCAGCCCTACCTTCCGACCAGGCTGCCAACCTCGCTGGCGCGCATCATCGATCGCTTCGCGAGCGGCAGCATGCATGGAGCGGCCGAACCTGCTTGGGCTATCAGCGATGTCGCCACCATCAGGAACACGCGCGAGCCACGCGGCCTCGTCGCGGTCGTGACCGTGTCCTGGCACCAGCGACGCCGCCGGTTTCCCACTCATCAGCCCGGCCCACAACCGATCGCTCCCCCAGCCGTACCCCGTTACGGCACCGATCCCAGCTATCCCCGTCCCGTGTGTAGTCATAAATGGTTCCTTCTCGTCGTTTCGGACCGTCCGGGCGGAGGGCCCTGTTATTACCGTTGCATGATGTAATCGGGCGGCAGCAACTTTTCGGGATCGGAAGGGCTATGGCGGACGACCGCGCCAGTGCGCGCGACGAAGAGGTCAGGCGGCAGGCCGCCGCCGATGTCGCCGACCGCTACCAGTTGCTCGTCGAACACAGCCCGGACGGACTCTGCGTCCATGAGGCCGGCCGAATCGTGTACGTCAATCCTGCTGCAATCCGATTCGTCCAAGCCAAGTCGGCCGATCGGATTATTGGACGCCCGATCTCGGAATTTGTAGCGCCAGAGTCGATTCCGGGGATGCTTGCCAGATTGGAGTCGTTGACCGACCATGGGGCAGCCACCGAACCGTCCGAGGCGAACTTGCTGAAGATCGACGGCGGCACAGTTTCCGTCGAGTTGGTGTCCGCACGCACCGTGTGGGAAGGTCGTCCCGCGTTTCAGGTGATCATGCGCGATCTCTCCGCGCAGAAAACTGCGGAGGCCGCGCTGCGCTTCCAGGCAGCACTGGTGTCACACGTGACCGACGCGATCATCGCAACCACCGACGACGGCATCGTGACAAGCTGGAACCTGCCGCCGAGTCGATTTACGGCAAGCCCGCGGACCAGGCCATCGGGCAGACTGCCACGGATGCGGTCGGCGCGACGTTGGACCCGGCTGCGATTGTGCGGGCGAGCGGAGTCGTCCGATCTACGCACCTTCATGCCAACGGATCGGCCCTTGCGATCCGGGTTTCGGCCGCGGCAATGGACGGCGGATTCGTCCTCGTGTGCACCGATCAGACCGCGCTTCGGAAGGCGGAGGCTCACTTCACGACCGTCGTGTCAGGACTCGAGGAAAGCGTCATGGTTGTCGGGCACAACGGAACCGTGATCTCGGCGAACCGCGCGGCCCTGCGCCTGCTCGAATCGCTCGACTGGGATCTCGTCGACAAGGAGCCGACGTATTCCGCTCGTCCTCTCTACGACGCCGACGGCAATAGCGTTCCGGCAGAAGATCATCCGATAGCGTTGACCTTCCGCACCCGACGTCCGATCACAGGCAGCGTGTTCGGCATAGACCGCTCCGACGGTAAGCGCGTGTGGCTCGAAGGCACGTGCTCGTTGCTCGATCCGGACGACCCGCTTTCGCCCGTTCTTGCCTCATTTTCCGACATCACCGAACAACTTGCGATCAAACACCGCCTCGAATACGAGGCAACCCACGACCCCCTGACCGGGCTCGCGAACCGCACCTTCGTCCTGGAACGCCTTTGCGCAGCGCTGGGTTCGGCCGACCCGAGACCGCTCGCGATCGCGTTCATCGACCTGGACGATTTCAAGGTCATCAACGACTCACTCGGACATAACATCGGCGACACCGTGCTGGCCAGCGCAGCTCAAAGGATTCGCGGCGTCGTCCGTCGAAACGACCTTGTCGGCAGGCTCGGTGGCGACGAGTTCATCGCCCTACTGCTCGACAGCGGAGAACGCGAAGACATCGACAGACTCATCAAACGGATTCGGGAAGCGTTGATCGAACCGA
Organism: Mycobacteriales bacterium; assembly: GCA_038256175.1. Classification (GTDB taxonomy): domain Bacteria; phylum Actinomycetota; class Actinomycetes; order Mycobacteriales; family Mycobacteriaceae; genus Antrihabitans. Next base: position 26,205 of record JBBSKP010000006.1, on the reverse strand, counting down.
TTTCCGCGGGCCGCAGGCGGCTCCGCATCGACGCCAGCATCGGCGTCGTGACGGTCGCCCCCGGCGACTCACGAACGGCCGAAGACCTGCTGCGCGACGCCGACATCGCGATGTACCAGGCGAAGAAGACGGGCTCTGGCCGCACCGAATACTTCACGGACGCATACCGCGAAGAAGTACTCTGACCGGCCTTCCTGCTGGTCAGACGGCAGCTATGGTCGCGGAGGCATTGCGCCCATACAGTTCGCGCGCACGTGCGGGCGTGATCGTCTCGGCGAGGATCGGCTGCTCGCGCACATGCTTTTCAAGCACTCGCGCTGTCGCGGGCGCCAGAACGCGCAACGCGGCAACTTCGAGGCTCGGTGTGCTGGCGACTCGCGACGCCATTCGCACCAACGGCCGATAGCCCCTGTCGACAAGTGCCGGTTGATCGAAGTCACCCATGTCGCGCATCCATTGCGGCAGTGTCGCGATCACCGCGGGAGCGAGCAATCGGCTCCCGGCCCACAGCCTGAACTTCCCCCGCGAGCGCGGTGTGTGCAGCAGGTAGTGCATTGCTTGCTGGGCACGCTCCGACGTGCACAGTTGCGGACGCATCGCTGCGAAGTACTCCCGAACCTCCTGCCGCGATCGTGGAACATCGACCGGCTTGCAGGTTTGGAGTTCGGCAGCGAGCACGCAGTCGGCCCAGTATTGCGCCTCGTCCTTCGCCGAAAGTGGTCCCGGGCCGTACATTTCGTAGCACTTGAGCACTGAATGCCAACCGGTGACGTGAATCCACAACTGCGATTCGGGGTTGTTCGCGCTATATCGCTTGCCCGAGATCGGCTCGATGCCGGTGGCCTTGGCGTGCACCTTCATCAGGAATTCCGACGCCTCGATGGCCGTCCGGCTGTCCGCAGTCGCGATCGTGAGGAAGTACGCAAGCGTTCGGTCGAGCCGGCCCAGCGGATCGCTGTAGATACCCTGCGCGTCCGCAACAGCAGCGGCGAGGAACGGATCGAAGTGCTCGAGTACCACCGAGCGCTGGAATCCAATGACAGCGGTCGGGGTTGCCCACACCTTCCACGTCGGCGAACCCGGTCCAAAAAAGCCATAGTCCGCGCGCGGGCGATCCTGAGTAAACGGGTTCTCTGCGGCTGTGCTCACGATGTCTCCTTCTACGGCTGCGTCTGCTCTGACGCTATTACTACGCCATCGTAGCAATTTTCTACGGTTCCGTAGTAATATGTTTTACATGACGTCGTCGACCGCTGATGCAGTGCACGAGACACGTCCACGCAGACGGAACGCGCCGCGAGTGCCACCGGAGCAACGCCGCCAACAACTACTGGACGCTGCCCTACGCGTACTCGCCGCAGACGGATTGCCGCAGCTCACTATGGAAGCCGTCGCACGGCAGGCCGGCATCGCCAAGCCGGTGCTGTACGCGATGTATCCGACCCGAGTCGAACTCATCGCAGCTCTCCTCGAGCGCGAACACGATCACGGCATCGCGCAGGTGACAGACGCTATGCCGACCGATCTCATCGGTTCCGACCCTGCCGTCGCCTACGTCGAGACCATCAAGGCCTTCCTCACCGCCGTCGCCGACAATCCCGATCGGTGGCGGCTGATCCTCGACGCTGGCGACAGCGCGCCGGCAGACTTTCGCGAACACCTCGCAAGTGCTCGCCGCGAGATCGTCGCCAGGTCCATCTCGCTCGCAGAAATCGGCCTTGCGATTCGCGGTGACCGAGCCGCACTGGACGCCGAGTTGCTCGGACATTTCATGCTCGGCATCGCCGAATGGGCAGGCCGGCTCGTCCTCACCGATCCCGTCCAGTTCACACCCGCTCGAATCACAGAGTTCGCATCGACCATCGCTCTAGCGCTCCCGCGCACCCTCCCCCTGAAAGGTAACGATCAGCAGTGACCACGCTCTTCAACCCGCACTCCCCCGATTTCTCGGAGTTCGACGGCGAGACACGCCGCATCTTCGACGCCACCATCGAATTCTTCGAAACCCGCGGTAAGCGGGCCCTCATTTCCGATGATCGCGAGCGCGTGTGGCCGTCTGATTTCCTGGATTTCGTCAAACGTGAGCGCGTGTTCGCGACACTGCTGACACCCGCGCGGAACGCAAGCGGTGATCCCGAAAAGCGTTGGGATACCGCGCGAATCGCGATGATGAGCAAGATTCTCGCGTTCTACGGCATCCAGTACTGGTACGCCTGGCAGGTCAGCATCCTCGGCCTCGGCCCGATCTGGCAGAGCGACAACGCCAAGGCGCGCGAGCGTGCGGCGGCGCTACTCGACTCGGGAGCCGTATTCGCCTTCGGTCTGTCGGAGAAGGAGCACGGCGCCGACATCTACACGACCGACATGGTGCTTACTCCGAACAGCCGCGGCGGTGGCTTCAAGGCGAACGGTGGCAAGTACTACATCGGCAACGGCAATGTCGCAGGGATGGTCTCCGTGTTCGGCCGCCGCGCGGATATCGAAGGCCCAGACGGCTACGTCTTCTTCGTCGTCGACAGCCAGCACGCTGCCTACAAATTGCGTGGCAACGTCCTCGCGTCGCAGATGTATGTATCCGCATTTGATCTCGAGAACTACCCCGTGCGAGCGGAAGACATTCTGCACACCGGGCAGGCTGCCTTCGACGCCGCTATCAACACGGTCAACGTCGGCAAGTTCAACCTCGGCTTCGGGGCAATCGGGCTGGTCGAGCACGCCTTCTACGAGGCCCTCACGCACGCCGACAATCGAGTGTTGTTCAACAGCAAGGTCACCGATTTCTCGCAGGTTCGCCAGCTCTTCACCGACAGCTATGCCCGCCTGCAGGGTATGAAGCTCTACAGCGAGCGGTCGATCGACTACATGCGCTCCGCGTCGCGCGACGACCGCCGCTACCTCCTCTACAGCTCGATCGAAAAGATGACCGTCACCCGCCAAGGCGGTCAAGCTATCGAAGCCATGTGGGATGTCATCTCCGCCAAGGCATTCGAGAAGGACGGCTTCTTCCAGATGGCGGCGCTGGCCATCACCGGTCTGCCGCGCCTCGAAGGCACGGTGCACATCAACCTCGCGCTCGGGCTGAAGTTCATGCCGAACTACCTGTTCAACCCGGCCGACACCAGCCTGGCACTACTCGCCTTGCGCAATCCGGAACAGGCTGAGACCAGCAAGATCCCGGACTCCGCATTCCGTTCGGTATTCGCGGCATCGCGCCGCCCGTTGCGTGCGGCCGCCCCGCTGCTCGCTCGCCTGCGTCCGGGAAAACAGGCATACGGCCCGGTGGCGACTCGCCGCGACAACGCGGACGACGCCTTCCTCTTCGACCAGGGACCGACCAAGGATCTGTTCAAGGTCCGATTCCACAATTGGCGGCCGACATTCGAGAGTTTTGCCGACGTACCGAACGTCGCGCGCTTCATCGAGCAGATCGATGCGTTGCAGGCTCTGCTGGGTACCGCACCGCCGTCGAAGGCGCAGCGACGTGATCTCGACTTCCTGCTCTCGATCGGCGAAATGTTCTCGCTTGTTCCCTACGCCGAGCTCATTCTGCAGCAGGCTCACATCGAGAAGACCGACACTGCGACCGTCGACCAGATCTTCGACGTCCTGGTGCGCGACTTCTCCGGCCATGCGCTCACGCTGCATCACAAGCCGTCGGCGACTGAGGCGCAACAGACCGCCGCACTCGCCTGCATCCGACGCCCAGCCGCCGATAATGCACGCTTCGAGCGCGTGTGGCGTGAAGCCCGGGTACTCGCGGGCACCTACGAGATGAATCCGTAGTCGCTGTTTCATGGAGTCAGGGGACCGCCGACCCACCGTAGGCGGAGCGAGGGGTTCCCTGACTCCATAGAACCCTGACTCCATGAGGCGGAATTAGCCCGATTCGCCCACGTGATTCCAGTGTCGCTGGAACGATGATCGCGGGTCGACGTATCGGGCGGAGCAACGAATGGCACAGCGGCAGCGCGGGATAGATACGCGAGAGGCGATATTGTCCGCCATGGCCGATCTTGTGCTCGACAAACCGTATGCCTTCATCCAAAAGTCGGAAATTCTCGCGCGCGCAGGCGTCACCAACGGCGGGCTCTACGCACATTTCACGTCGAAGGAAGACATCGCCGCACAACTGATGGAAGTCGAGTTCGACCTTGCCCTGCACGATGTGACCGAACGGGTCGCAGATCTGCTGCCGTCCATCGAACTGCTCGTGGCCGCGGTGTTCGAAACAGGCCGATATTTGCTGGCCCGGCCACGTTTGCACGCGGCGATTGTCTTACAAGCCGAAGTTGGCCGGACGCTGTCGGATCCGATCAAAGACACCCAACGCTGGCATGCTTTCCTGACCGACCTGGTCGACAAAGCTTCGGTAATCGGCGACATCAAGCCTGAACTCGATTCGGCGCGACTCGCGACGTACATTCTCAGCGCCTGGGCCGGCACTCGAATGATCTCCGACATCACTACCGGACAAGACGACCTGTTCGCACGCATCGAAGATCTCATGCGCTTCGTCATCGCCGCAGCCGTCACGCCCGATCGTGTCGAGTACTTCGATACCTATCTGACCCGCTACGCCAACCGATTTCGGACGGTCGGTACGCCAGCCTGACTCTGTCGGCTCAGGCTTGCGATCGCTTTCGTATCTCGTTCTCGAATGCCGCAATCACTCGGTCGATTTCACCGAAGTCAGCGGAATCCGCACCTTCGTCCATTCCGGCGTCACGGGCTTTGCGAAGGTTGGCGAGCGCTGGCTCGAGTTCTGCTGTGTCGAGTACACGAGGATCCTGCATGACTGCCATTGTGCCTATCGATCGCTCCGGCCGAGTATGCATTGGGAAGGTAAGGGTCCGGATCCGACTGCCTGCACGGTCACATCTCGAACATCGCTTGCTGCGATCGACGGAAAGTTGAAGGTCACCGTCGACTGACCAGGAGAAACGACAGCGCTGATCGTGTCCCTTCCGCTGACGGCAACCACCGTGATCGTCACCGTTGCCGGACCGTATTCGTACAGAGTTGCCGTAATGCCTTGGCCGTCGAGAGCAGTTCGCCACCCATTGGCGCCGGGGCACAATGTCATTCGGTTGTCGGCACGACCGGTCGCAGCCCCGACCGAGACGGCTGTCAACACCACCGACAGAATCGGCAGCACCAACCGCAATAACATCCGGCGCCGGATTGCCGACCGCCTGCCGAACGCGCTCATACAACGAGATTGCGCGCGGATTCCGCCGCCGTCAACAGGCGCCAACAACGCGACGCTGCGAACGTACCTTTCGTTCGGATAAATCGAACGAAAGGTACGTTCGCGTCGGTTTCTCGGCTATTTCGCCGTCACGACCGGCGTCAACTGCCACGGTCCATCGCCATCGAGATCCAGGCGTTGGGTGTGGTGCTGATCGACTGTGCTGCGGTGCGCAACGCTGACGAGCATGGTCTCCGGTGCTTCGGTGCGGACCAACTTGTACAACGTGTACTCCAGACCTTCGTCGACGGCCGACGTCGCTTCGTCGAGGAACACAAGCTTCGGCTTGATCAACAGAATCCGCGCGAACGCGATGCGCTGTTGCTCCCCCGGCGACAGGATTCTCGCCCAGTCGTCGTCCTCATCGAGCCGGCCGAGCAAGTGCCCGAGGGCGACCTTCTCCAACGTCTCCCGAAGCAGGTCGTCACTGAGGTCTTCTGGCTTGGCTGGGTACGCGATGGCGGTACGCAAATCGCCGAGCGGAATGTAGGGCATCTGCGAGAGGAAAAGCGTTCCTATGCCGTCGGGACGGCGAATCTCACCGTCGCCATAGGGCCACATCTCGGCGAGCGTGCGCAGCAGCGTTGTCTTACCGCTCCCCGACGCACCCTTGATCACCAATGCATCACCTGGCGTCAGACGCAGGTTCAGGTCCTCGATCAGGACCTCGCCGTTGGGGCGCCGGACATCGATCTTGTCGAGTTCCAGTGCGTCGTCCAACTCTGACATCGTGATCTTGGGCAGATCGCGAGATTCCTTACTCGCGTCCATCAGACCGTTCAAACGGATAAGCGAGGCGCGGTAGGCAGCAAAGTCGTCGTATGACTCACGGAAGAACGAAAGGGAGTCGTGCACAGCACCGAACGCTCGCGAGGTCTGCGAGATATCACCGAACGTGATCTCGCCCGCGAACAGGCGAGGGCTCTGCAGAACGAGCGGGAACAACTCAGCTGTCTGGTTCACTGTGAGGTTCCAGCCCTGGAACTTCAGGGAACGGAAAACGATCCGCCAGTAGTTCTGAATGACGTGGGCGAATCGGACGAACAGTCCACGCCGCTCGACGCCCTCGCCACGGTAGAACGCCACATTTTCCGCGCTGTCACGTAGGCGTACCAACGCGTATCGAAAGTTTGCGTTCAGGCGCTCGTTCAGGAAGTTCAACGAGATCAATGGGTGGCCGATCCAGAACGCGACAACGGTGGTGATCAACACGTAGATGATCACAGCGAACATCATCGCGCGCGGAAATGTGTACCCGAAAATCGTCGTGGGTCCCGACAAATCCCAGAGGATCTTCGTGAAGGAAACAACGGTCACAATTGCTTCGACTGCGCCGAATGAGAGCGCCCGCGACGTCTGCACGAAGTCGATCGTGTCCTGCTGAATTCGTTGGTCCGGGTTGTCGATCGTGTTGTCGATGAACCGCGAGCGGTAGTAGGCGCGTCCCTCCAACCAATCCGACGCCACTCGCTCGGTCAGCCACACACGCCAACGGATGTCGAACCACTGGCCGAGATAGAAGCTGAGCAGCGCACGCACGACGTGAATAGTTGCCAGCACGACGAAGAGGACAACCGCATTCCAAAACGCCGACTTTGCCGCGTCCAAGGCCGCACTATCGCCCTGTGCGAGCGCCTGAGCACCGTATTGCAGCGATGAGTACTGGTCGTTGCTCCAGTAGGAGAACAACACCGACATCCGCACACCGAACAATGAGAAGAAGAGCAGTACCGCGAGGAAGACGTATACCTTCCACGATCCGGACCCAGAGAAGTACGGCCCGGCTATCCGCCAGAACTGACGACCCCATCGCGTGGAGATCAGTAGTACTGCAACCACAGCTGCAAAGCACGGAGCAGTAATTGCAAAGGCCTTCAAGATCCAGAACAGGCTCTTGACGACCTCATTGCTCCAGTCGACACTCGTCTCCATGCGGCTCCCTACGAAAGGTGTCTACGGCAAAGCTGGCGAAGTCTAACCCGGCGGCACCAGCACCGCGCGGCGGCGAGCGTGGATGGTATCGGCGCGCCTAACCCTTGCGGGGCCGCGCCTAACTCTTCCGGGGCCGCACCTAACTCTTCCTGGGGAAGTGCCGAATCAAGCCTTCCTGCACGACAGTCGCCAGCAACTCGCCTTCCAACGAGAAGTAGCGCCCGGTGCCCAAACCGCGTGATCCCGCGGCGACGGGCGACTCGGTTGCGTACAGCGCCCAGTCGTCGAACCGGAACGGCCGGTGGAACCAGATCGAATGGTTTACCGTCGCGGCGACAATCCGGTCGTGACCCCACGAAAGTCCGTGAGTGGTGATGATCGAATCGAGCACGGTCGTATCCGACGAATAGCCCATGATCGCGACGTGAATAAGTGGGTCGTCCTGCAACGGCCCATCTGCCTTCATCCACACCCGATTGTGGTTGAGCCGCTCACCGGTGCCCTTCATGATCCAGGCGGGGTCGTTCGCGTACCGCATGTCGATCGGCTTGAGGGCATTGACGAACATCTGCAGCCGGTCTTCGTAGCCAATGAAGTGATCGCCCAACGGGGGCAGCACGTCCGGGTATGGAACGTCGGGGACCTGAACTGCGTGCTCGAGCCCCTTCGTCCAGTCCTGGAACGCGGCGAGCATGACAAACAGATCGTTGCCGTCTTGGCGAGCGGTGACCATCCGGTTCGCGAACGCACGACCGTCGCGCTGACGTGTGACGTGGTATTCGATCGGCGCCTTGACGTCGCCACCACGGATGAAGTGGGCGTTGATCGCGTGTACCGGCCGACCGGCACCGACGGTCCGTCCAGCCGCCATCATTGCTTGCGATATCAGCTGCCCACCGAAGGTTCGGCTGCCGACCTGGCTGGGATGGTGACCGAGAAATACGTCTTCGCCGATCTCTTCCAGCTCGAGCAGCTCGAGGAGCGTCTCTAGGTCGGTCTTCGCTCCCACTTCGGTCACATCTCTCCCTGTTGCTGCACCCGGAGCACCTAGTGGTCCTCTTCGCCGATCCGATGCACGTGGATCAGATTCGTGGAGCCTACTGTTCCGGGCGGCGACCCCGCGACGATGACCACGAGATCACCCTTCTCGTAGCGATCCAGCTTCAGCAACGCCTGATCGACCTGACCGATCATCGCGTCGGTGCTGTCGACCCGCGGGACCAGGAACGTTTCCGTCCCCCACGTGAGCGCAAGCTGGCTGCGCACTTCCGGCAGTGGCGTGAACGCCAACAGCGGCAGCGGTGTGTGCAGACGGGCAAGCCGGCGCAGAGTGTCGCCTGACTGCGTGAAGGCAACCAGGGCCTTCGCGTTCAGCCGCTCGCCGATATCCCTTGCAGCGTAAGAGATTACGCCGCGCTTGGTCCTCGGCACGTGCGTGAGCGGCGGCACCTGCGTCGACTCGGTTTCGACGGCTTGGACGATGCGCGCCATCGTCCGCACCGTCTCCATGACGTACTTGCCAACGGATGTTTCACCGGACAGCATCACCGCGTCGGCACCGTCGAGCACAGCGTTGGCCACGTCGGACGCCTCTGCTCGCGTCGGGCGCGAGTTCTCGATCATCGACTCCAACATCTGCGTCGCGACGATGACCGGCTTCGCGTTCTCACGTGCCATCTGAATGGCCCGCTTCTGCACCAGCGGGACCTGTTCGAGCGGCAACTCGACGCCCAGATCACCACGGGCAACCATCACCGCATCGAACGCGAGGATGACAGCCTCGAGGTTGTCGATCGCCTCCGGCTTCTCGAGCTTCGCGATCACGGGAATCCGGCGACCGACGCGATCCATCACCTCGTGCACGAGTTCGACGTCGGCGGGCGACCGCACGAACGACAGCGCAATGAAGTCGACCCCGAGACGAAGAGCGAATTCCAGGTCCTCGATGTCCTTTTCGGACAGCGCCGGGACCGAAACATCCATCCCTGGCAGCGAGACACCCTTGTTGTTGCTGACCGGCCCACCTTCGGTCACCCGACAGACGACGTCGTTGCCGTCGACATGCTCGACGGTCAGACCGACTTTGCCGTCGTCGACGAGAAGACGGTCACCGGGCTTCGCGTCCTCGGCGAGTTGCTTGTACGTCGTGGACACCCTGTCGTGGGAGCCGACGCATTCTTCGACGGTGATGCGTACCTGCTCGCCCGTCGACCACGTCGTGCGATCTTCGGCAAACCGGCCGAGACGGATCTTCGGTCCCTGTAGGTCGGCGAGAATGCCGACCGCCTTACCCAGTAGGTCGGACGCCGCCCGAACCCGGACATAACTCGCTTCGTGATCGGCGTGGCTGCCGTGGCTGAAGTTCAGTCGTGCAACGTCCATTCCGCTTTCGACAAGCTCGCGGATACGTTCGTCAGAATCGGTAGCAGGTCCAAGTGTGCATACAATTTTCGTCCGTCGCGTCACGCGTCGAGCCTAGTGCCTCACCCCGACGTTCACTACGCGATACCGACCCGCAGAAGTTGCCGACGAGTCACCAACTAGCGCACGACAGCGAGCGGCAAGGCCGTCGGATGCACAGGAGCGGGCAAGTCGGACTGACCCATCAGATATGCGTCGACACCGTGCGCCGCCGAACGACCTTCCGCGATGGCCCACACGACCAGCGAGGCGCCGCGATGAGCATCGCCGCAGACGAAGACGCCCGGCGCGGTGGTTTGCCAGTCCGGGCCGCACGACAGCACACCGCGACCATTGAGCGTGAGGTTGTAGTCGTCGAGCAGCCTCATGTGCTCGACACCATCGAAACCTATTGCGAAAAGCGCTAATTCACAAGGTAATTCGACCTCTTCACCAACCGGCACGATCGACCTGCGACCGGTGGCGTCGCGGCTCACATTGACCTCGGCGAGCACCATCGCCCGCACGCGGCCGTTCTCGTCGCCGACGAAACGTCGCACCGCAACCTGGTACCGGCGAATGCCGCCCTCAGCGTGTGCAGGTGAGGTCCGCAGCACCAACGGCCAAGCGGGCCACGGTGACAACGCCTCGTCGCGTTCCGAAGGCGGCTCCGGGTTGTAGTCGAGCTGCGTGACCGATGCCGCACCCTGACGATGAGCGGTACCGAGGCAGTCGGCCCCTGTATCGCCGCCGCCGATGATCACGACATGTTTGCCGCGAGCGCTCAACGGTGTCGGCCCGTCACCCTCACATTCGCGATTCGACGGGACAAGGTGCGACATAGCTAGGTGCACGCCGTCGAGATCGCGGCCCTCGATCGAATGATCGTCACGGGCGCGGAGCGCTCCGACAGCCAGCACGACAGCGTCGTACTGATCACGCAGCTGGTCGACCGAAACATCGACGCCCACTTCGGATTCGATGACGAAATGTGTTCCTTCGGCTCGCATTTGGCTCAGTCGCTGATCGAGCACACCCTTGTCCATCTTGAACGATGGAATTCCGTAACGGAGCAATCCGCCGAGCCGATCGTCGCGCTCGTACACGGTGACCTCGTGTCCTGCCCTGGTCAGCTGTTGGGCCGCAGCAAGACCCGCCGGACCCGAACCGACGACGGCGACCCTCTTACCCGTGTTGATCGCAGGTAGTTGCGGTTGAATCGTCCCTCGTTCCCATGCCACGTCCGCGATCGATTGTTCGATGCGCTTGATGGTTACGCTGCCGCCCGTGTCGTTCTCGGCGATCGACAGGACGCATGCGGCCTCACACGGCGCGGGGCACACACGTCCGGTGAACTCGGGAAAGTTGTTGGTCGCGTGCAACCGCCCGCTCGCAACATCCCAGCGCTCACGACGTACCAGGTCGTTCCACTCCGGGATCAAGTTGCCAAGCGGACACCCGGAAGAACCACTGTGGCAGAACGGGATACCGCAATCCATGCAACGGCGGGCTTGGACGCTGACATCGTGATTGCGCTCGGCCGGGGGCTGCTCGGCGTAGATCTCCTGCCAGTCGTGCACCCGCTCATCGGCGGGACGCTTACGCGCGTCCTTCTTCCGGATGTTCAGAAAGCCATGTGGATCAGGCACGTGCCGCCTCCATGATCGCTGCGTCAACGTCTCTGCCCTCAGCGAGAGCAACCCGGCTTGCAGTGAGGACGCGCTTGTAATCGACGGGCATCACCTTGGTGAACAGTCCGGATCGACGTGGCCAGTCCGCCAATATCGATGCTCCGACCGATGACCCGGTCCACGAAACATGCTTGCCGATCGTCGCCCGAAGCCACGCCAGATCGTCGGGGTCGAGCGACTCCAATTCCACCATTGCCGGATTGACGTTCGCCGGAACGAGATCGAGCACATACGCAATACCGCCGGACATTCCCGCTGCGATGTTGCGACCCGTCGCGCCGAGGACGACCACGCGTCCACCCGTCATGTATTCGCATGCGTGATCGCCGAGGCCTTCCACGACCGCCGTGGCACCGGAGTTGCGGGCGCAGAACCGTTCTCCCGCCATACCGCGAAGAAACACCTCACCCGATGTCGCGCCGTAGAGAATCGTGTTGCCTGCGATGACATTCGCCTCGGCGATGATCGGCGAATCACCGGAAGGTCGAACCACGATCCGACCGCCCGAAAGGCCTTTACCGACATAGTCATTGGCGTCGCCGATGAGTTCGATCGTGACGCCCGGCGGCAGGAACGCACCGAGCGATTGCCCTGCCGACCCCGTGAGCGTGACCCGGATCGTGTCATCGGGCAGACCACTCGCACCGTAGCGACGCGTCACCTCGGAGCCGAGCAACGTTCCCACCGTACGGTTCACGTTGCGCACAGGGAGCTCGAGATGCACCCGATGCGCGTCTTCGAGAGCACCCTCGGCAAGTTGAATCAAGGTCTGATCGAGGGCGAAAACAAGGCCGTGATCCTGCGACCGCACCCTGCGCCGTTGCGGCATACGCACGCCGGAAGCGTCGGTGGGCACGGCGAACAACGGCGTGAGGTCCAGGCCGGCAGACTTCCAATGCGCGATACCTGCTGCGGTGTCGAGGACGTCGGCATTTCCTACAGCCTCGTCGATGCTTCGGAAACCGAGCTGCGCCAGGTACTTCCGCACGTCTTCGGCAATGAAGCGGAAGAAGTCCTCGATGAACTCCGGCTTGCCGTTGAATCGCTTCCGAAGCTCGGGATTCTGCGTCGCAACTCCGACTGGGCACGTGTCGAGGTGGCAGACCCGCATCATGATGCAGCCGGCCACAATCAGTGGCGCAGTGGAGAATCCGAACTCCTCCGCGCCGAGTAGCGCGGCGACGATCACGTCGCGCCCGGTCCGCAGACCGCCGTCGCATTGGACAGTGATGCGATCCCGTAACCCGTTCAGCACCAGTGTCTGCTGAGCATCGGCAAGGCCGATCTCCCACGGAGCACCGGCGTGCTTCATCGACGTCAGCGGAGTCGCGCCGGTACCGCCGTCGTGACCCGAGATCAGCACAACATCGGCGTGCGCCTTGCTGACTCCGGCGGCGACCGTTCCCACACCCACCGAGCTGACGAGCTTCACGTGCACGCGGGCAGTGTCGTTCGCGTTTTTCAGGTCGTGGATGAGTTGCGCCAGATCCTCGATCGAATAGATGTCGTGGTGCGGCGGCGGGCTGATCAACCCGACGCCGGGCGTCGAGTGCCGTGTCTTCGCAATAGTCGGATACACCTTGAAGGCCGGAAGCTGGCCGCCCTCCCCCGGTTTCGCACCTTGCGCCATCTTGATCTGAATGTCGGTCGCATTGACCAGGTAGTCGCTTGTGACGCCGAACCGGCCACTGGCTACTTGCTTGACCGCACTGCGCCGGCGGGGATCGTAGAGCCGGTCCGTGTCTTCGCCGCCCTCACCCGAATTCGACCGGCCCCCAAGGTTGTTCATCGCGATCGCCATCGCCTCGTGCGCTTCCGCCGAGATCGACCCGTAACTCATCGCACCCGTATTGAATCGAGTGACGATCTTCTCGACCGGTTCGACCTCGTCGAGTGGCACGGGCTCACGCACGTCCGTGCGGAAGGAGAACAGTCCGCGGAGCGTCCCGCCTTCTGCCGATGCCTTATCGACCTCTTCGCTGTACTTCGCGAACACGTCGCTGCGTCCCGTTCGGGTCGCATGTTGCAGCAAGAACACCGTTTCCGGCGTGAACAGGTGCAGTTCGCCTTCCCGCCGGTATTGGTACTCGCCGCCCACATCAAGGCGCCGGTGCACCAGCGCGGTCGGATTGTCCGGGAACGCGCGGCGATGGCGCAGCTTGACCTCTTCGGCGAGAACGTCGAGGCCGATTCCCCCGAGTTGGCTGACCGTGCCGGTGAAGTACTCCGCCACCAGCTCCCGATCGAGCCCGATCGCCTCGAATGCCTGTGCCCCCGTGTAGGAAGCGACCGTCGAGATGCCCATCTTCGACATCACTTTCAGCACACCTTTGCCGAGCGCGACAAGGTAGTTCCGCGTCCCGACGCTGGCCTCCATGCCCGTCAGCTCGCCCTGGCCGATCAGATCTTCGATGGATTCCATTGCGAGGTAAGGGTTCACAGCCGACGCACCGAATCCGATCAGCATCGCTATGTGGTGAACTTCGCGCGCGTCGCCGGACTCGAGTACGAGCGCGACCTTTGTCCGATCCTTCGTCCGCACCAGGTGATGGTGTACCGCCGAGACCGCGAGCAGGGATGGGATCGGAGCCCGCGTGTGGTCGGAATCGCGATCGGAGATGATGAGCGTCCGAAAGCCTGCGGCGATCGCCGAACTCGCCTTGGCCCGTAGCTCTTCGATCGCTTCGGCGAGCCCCTCGCTACCCCGCTCGACGTCATACAGCGAGCGCAGCACCGTTGCGGCAAGCCCGGGATGATCGCCGTCTTCGTTGATGTGAATGATCTTGCCGAGCTCGTCGTTGTCGAGCACGGGCCACGGCAGCACGATCTGCCGGCAAGATGCGGGCGACGGGTCGAGCAGGTTCTGCTCGGGGCCGGTCACCCTGCGTAGCGACGTGACGATCTCTTCGCGGATCGCATCCAGCGGCGGGTTGGTGACCTGGGCGAACAACTCGACGAAGTAGTCGTAGAGCAGCCGCGGTCGCTGCGAGAGGGCTGCGACTGGCGTGTCGGTTCCCATGGAGCCCAACGGTTCTCCGGCTGTCGCTGCCATTGGGCTAAGCAGCAGCCGAAGATCTTCCTCGGTGTAGCCGAACGCCTGCTGGCGCCGAACCACCGAATCATGACTGTGCTCGACATGCTGGCGATCCGGCAGGTACTCGAGTCCGAGCAGTCCGGCGTACAGCCATTCTTCGTATGGTTGCTCGGTTGCGAGCGCGTGCTTGATTTCGTCGTCGGGAACGATGCGGCCTTCGACGGTGTCCACGAGAAACATGCGGCCGGGCTGCAGCCGCCCCTTGGCAACCACCTGCTCCGGTGGAATGGTCAAAACGCCGGCCTCGCTCGCGAGAATGACCCTGTCGTCGGTTGTTCGCCACCACCGCCCGGGCCGTAAACCGTTGCGGTCCAACACAGCTCCGACAAATTTGCCGTCGGTGAACGTCACACATGCAGGCCCGTCCCACGCCTCCATCAGCGACGCGTGGAATTGGTAGAACGCCTGCCGCTCCGCAGTCATCGACGTGTGGTTCTCCCACGCCTCGGGAATCATCATCATCACCGCGTGCGGCAGTGACCGGCCGCCGAGGTGCAACAACTCGAGGACTTCGTCGAACGACGCCGAGTCGGACGCTTCAGGCGTGCAGATCGGATACAACCGGCTCAGATCGCCCGGAATCAGGTCGCTGGCCAGCATGTCTTCGCGGGAACGCATACGGTTTCGGTTGCCGCGGACGGTGTTGATTTCACCGTTGTGCGCGACGAAGCGAAACGGGTGGGCAAGCGGCCACGACGGGAACGTATTGGTCGAAAAACGGCTGTGCACAATGGCAATCGCGCTGATACATCGCTGATCGCGCAGATCCGGGAAGTAGAGGGGCAGCTGGCCTGTGGTCAGCATTCCCTTGTACGCGATCGTGCGGCTCGACAGCGACGGAAAGTAGACGCCGGTACCCACCTCCGCGATCTCGGGCGTCACCCGCTCCGCCCGCTTCCGCAACGGGAAGACCGCCCTGTCGAGCTCCAGCCCGCCGATCCGCCGGCCGTTCACAGCAGGAGCAGCGACAAACAGTTGACTCATGTACGGCATGCAACTCAGCGCGGTCCGGCCGATATCGGAACCGACAGGATCGATCGGGACGGCGCGCCAGCCAAGCACGTCGAGACCCTCCTCGGCGGCGAGTTCCTCGATCCGTTCCACGGCTCGCGCACGACGGTCCGGTTCCGATGGAAGGAAGCAGATTCCGGCTGCGTAGGTGCTGCTGCCGTCCGCGAGTGGCTCCGGCAGCACGAAATCGACTTCGGCCGCAAGCAACTCCGTCGGCAACTGGATGAGAATCCCAGCCCCATCGCCGCTGTTCGGTTCCGCACCCGCAGCACCGCGGTGATCCAGATTTTCCAGCGCTAGCAGGCCGTCTGACACGATCGAATGCGAACGGCGACCACGGATGTCGGCAATCATCGCGACGCCGCAGGAGTCCATTTCGTTCGCCGGATCGTACAAACCTTGCGCCGGGGGAAGCTGAGAGAAGAGCACCTGACCTCCACGTCTGCCAGCAGGGCTGCTGGCGCATGGAGCGCGATCCGGCGGCCTCGCTAGCGCGGTAGCCCGAACGGGCGTCGTCTGTTATCTGTTGCCGGGACAACGTCGGCCCATGAAGGTCTCGAAATTCCGAGTTGATCAGACCATAGCAGTTCGGGCGGCGACCTTCTCGGGGAAAACCTACAGTCAGGCTAACTGTCAGCAACGGGGTAGCGCAACAACACCGCCCGCCGGCGAAATGCCAACGGGCGGTGCTGTTCACATGGTCCGACCGGATGCGTCAATCGCGCAGCGGTCTACCGTACTGATCCTTCACGCTTCCGGTGAGCATCATGATTCCGTCGATGAGCGGCCAGATGCCGCCGATACCACAGGTCAACCAGGTGACGGCGATCTGCGCGATCGCAATTCCCGGCTGGTTCAGGTAGAAACGGCCCGCACCGAACGCGCCGAGCAGGATTCCGAGCAGACCCGCGGTGAGCTTCTGCTTGTCCGAGTACGGCTCGCCGGTTTGTGGGTTCCGCCCGAAGGGCGCCTCGGGATCGTTGGGGTTGTATCCGGGCTGGCCACCGTATCCGCTGTACGCGGGCTGCGGTGCGTATGCGGGCGGCTGGCCGTATGCGGGGGGCTGCCCGTATGCGGGGGGCTGCTGACCGTATCCCTGCTGCGAGTAGTCCGGCTGCTGACCGTATCCAGGCGCTGGACCGGTGCCGGGTGCACCGTAGGTCGCACCGGAACTGGGTGCGTCGTAGCCGCTCGAGCCGAACTCGGGGTTACTGCCGGCGCTGTTCGCCGTCGGATCCTCAGGATTCTTACGCATCCATTCGGGATCGGTCATTTCTGTCCTCCTCGTTGCCAGAGGGCTCGCACGCGTCGGCCCCTGCGTTGTATAGCTGTGCCAGCGGCTTCAGCGTTAACAGTTGTTGCTTTATCCGCGTCGGGCTGGTCGCTGTCAGTGTCCCCCGGCGACGCCGATTCCGCGCGTTCATCGGAGTCTGATTCCGGCGCAGATTTCTCGGTCGCAGCGGAGTCCTTATCCGCATCGCCGGTGTCGTCCGGCTTGGCGGATTCCTCGGCCTTCGCGGCGGGCTCAACCATTGCCGCTGACTCTTCGGCCTTTTCGGGCTCCGCGTCTGCCTTCGACTCGTCTTTCTTCGACTCGTCTTTCTTCGACTCAACAGCGCTGGCCGCCGTTCCAACGCCTACTGCGCGCCCAGCGGCGCGCACCACGGCGCCGAACTGCGATGTGATCGACGGCGTTGCCGACGACTCAGTCTCTTCCGGCTCAGCCGCGGCCGGCTCAACCTTGTCCGGCTCAACCTTGTCTGACTCGGCCTTCGCCAGTTCAACCTTCTCCGGCTCAACCTTGTCCGACTCGGCCTTCGCCAGTTCAACCTTCTCCGACTCAGCCTTCTCATCGGCAGCAGTTACGTCATCCGCTTCGTCAACCGACTCGGACTCGGCGGCGAGACCGTTCTTGGCCAACAATTCTTCCGGCGCCTCTCGCCCCTTTTTCGCAAAGACGAAATAGGCGACGGCGAGCACGAAAACGATCGCGGAGGTGAAGCTGTTGATCCGGATCCCGCCGATGTGCGTTGCATAGTCGTCGCGTAGCAGTTCGACCCAGAAGCGACCCGCGCAGTATCCCGCCACGTACAGCGCGAAGAGCCTGCCGTGGCCGATCTGGAATCGGCGGTCCACCATGACAAGGGCGCCGACAACTATCAGGTTCCACAGCAGTTCGTACAGGAACGTCGGATGCACGATTTTCTCGACGACACCCGTCGATACACCGTTCAATGCGTCGACTGCACCGTTCGAATTGACGCGCTCGTAGATCTTCAGTCCCCACGGCAGGTCGGTCTCGCGGCCGTAGAGCTCCTGGTTGAAGTAGTTGCCGAACCTACCGATGGCCTGCGCCAGCAGAATCGGTGGTGCCAACGAATCGCCCAGCGCCGCGAGCGGGACACCGCGGATCCGGCAGCCGATCCAGGCGCCGACGCCACCGAGCAGGACCGCACCCCATATACCGAGGCCGCCCTCCCAGATCTTGAGGGCGTCGATCGGATGGCCGCCCTCGCCGAAGTAGGTCGTCCAATCGGTTGCGACGTGGTACAGCCGGCCGCCGATCAAACCGAACGGCACTGCCCACACTGCGACGTCGAGGATGATGCCAGGTTCGCCACCTCGGGCCATCCATCGACGCTCGCCCCAATAAATGGCGACGATGATGCCGACGATAATGAAGAACGCGTACGCCCGAAGCGGTACCGGTCCGAGTTCCCACACGCCGCGGGAGGGACTTGGGAAGGACGCCAGGATGTCCAAGGTGGAAGTCACGACGCAACGGTAGCGGAGCGGACGCCCTCGGCAAGCTCTGCCGTGAGTGCACGCACCGCATCGAGACCGACACCCGCCGCTGAAACCAACGCAGAACCGACAATTACTCCATCCGCGAACTGCGCGATTTCCGCAGCCTGCGCGCCGGATCGGATACCAAGACCGACACCGACCGGGATGTCCGAGTGAGCCTTGACCCGCGCCGTCAGTTCAGGCGCTGCGGACGACACCGCGTCCCGCACGCCGGTGACACCCATCGTCGAAGCGGCATAGACGAACCCGCGGCTCGCGTCGATCGTCTTGGCGAGCCGTTCTTCCGTCGAGGACGGGGCGACGAGGAAGATCCGGTCAAGATCGTGCTGCTCGGCGGCTGCCAACCAGTCGTCGGCTTCCTCCGGAATCAAGTTCGGCGTGATCAGGCCCAAACCGCCCGCTGCGGCCAGGTCACGAGAGAACGCGTCGACCCCGTAGCGCAGCACGGGATTCCAGTAGGTCATCACAACGGCCTTGCCGCCGACCGACGCGATCTGCTCGACGACGGTGAATACGTCACGCACCCGAATTCCGTTGCGGAGCGCTTGTTCGGCAGCAGCCTGGATCGTCGGGCCGTCCATCACGGGATCCGAGTACGCGATTCCGACTTCGATGATGTCGCAACCGGATTCGACCATCGCCTTGAACACGTCGATCGAACCGGCCAGATCTGGGTAACCCGCGGGCAGGTAACCGACAAGCGCTGCGCGGTTCTCCGCCTTGCAGGTCGCAAAGGTCGGAGCGAGGCGTGAAACCTGTTCGCTCACTTCGCCGCACCTTCCTCGTCGTTAATCGGATTGTCCAACAGACCGAACCACTTTGCCGCGGTGTCCATATCTTTGTCGCCACGACCGGACAGGTTGACCAACACGATCGCGCCGGGACCCAGTTCCTTACCGAGCTGCAGCGCACCTGCCACCGCATGCGCGGATTCGATCGCCGGAATGATGCCCTCCGACCGACTGAGGAGCAGGAGCGCATCCATCGCTTCGGTATCGGTGATCGGTCGGTACTCCGCGCGCCCGATGTCCTTCAGATACGCGTGCTCCGGCCCGACGCCCGGATAGTCCAATCCTGCTGAGATGGAATGCGATTCGATCGTCTGACCGTCTTCGTCTTGCAGCAGGTAGGAGTAGGCACCCTGAAACGCACCTGGCGTGCCACCGGCAAACGTCGCGGCGTGGCGAGGGGTATCGACACCGTCACCGGCTGCCTCGAATCCGACCAAGCGAACCGCATCGTCGTCGAGGAACGGATGGAAGATGCCGATCGCGTTCGAGCCGCCACCGACGCACGCCGTGACGGCGTCGGGTAGGCGGCCGGTCATGGCCTGCACCTGTACGCGAGCCTCGAGGCCGACCACCCGCTGGAAGTCGCGAACCAGCATCGGAAACGGGTGCGGCCCGGCTGCGGTGCCGAAACAGTAGTAGGTGTTGTGCGCGTTGGTCACCCAGTCGCGCAGCGCCTCGTTGATCGCGTCCTTGAGCGTGCGCGATCCCGATTCGACCGAGACAACCTCGGAGCCGAGCAGTCGCATCCGCGCCACATTGAGCGCCTGGCGTTCGGTGTCGACCGCGCCCATGTAGATGATGCATTCGAGGCCGAGCAAAGCGCAGACGGTCGCGGTCGCAACACCGTGCTGACCGGCGCCGGTTTCGGCGATAATCCGCGTCTTGCCCATACGCTTCGCCAGCAAAACCTGGCCGAGAACGTTGTTGATCTTGTGCGAGCCGGTGTGGTTCAGATCTTCCCGCTTGAGCAGGATTCGAGCGCCGCCCGCATGCTCGGCTAGGCGCGTTGCTTCGAATACCGGCGACGGACGTCCGGTGTAGTCGCGCTGCAGACGATCCAGTTCGTTGAGGAACGAATCGTCGATGCGCGCCTTCTCGTACTCGGCGGTGACCTCTTCGATCACGGCCATCAACGCCTCGGGAACATGCCGGCCGCCGTAGACACCGAAATGGCCACCGATATCGGGCTCGTGATGACTGCGCTCCGCTACGCCCGCACTGGCCCGGGGAAGGCCGCGGCCTTTCGCGTCGAGAACTCCTGCGTCAACCGTCGTATCGCCTGCCACTTGTCCAGTTTGCCTTTCGCGTTAATCCCACGGGCGAACCACGCCCCAGAGACACTGCTGTGCCAGCCACACCTGCGACGCGCTCTGCCTGAGTCGAGTTAGCGCGCCGGCTTCGGGCACGACGGATGTGTTCCCGCCGTCACCAGATCCGCGACTGCTGATCGTGGATCACCGCTCGTGACAAGGCCCTCGCCGACGAGGACGGCGTCTGCACCGGCTCCGGCGTACGCAAGCAGGTCCGCAGTCCCCCGAACGCCGGATTCGGCGATCTTGATGACTTCGGTCGGCAGACCCGGTGCGATCCGCGCAAAACAATCGCGGTCCACTTCGAGCGTCTTGAGGTTGCGTGCGTTGACTCCGATAACGGTGGCGCCCGCCTCCAGTGCGCGGTTGGCCTCTTCCTCGGTGTGCACCTCGACGAGGGCGGTCATTCCGAGCGATTCGGTGCGATCGAGCAGCGACGCAAGGGCCTGCTGTTCCAACGCCGCGACGATCAGCAGAATGACATCCGCGCCATGCGCACGCGCTTCATGAATTTGGTATGGACCGACGACAAAGTCCTTGCGCAGCACTGGAATTCGCACCGCGCGGCGAACAGCGTCGAGGTCGTCGAGCGATCCGTGGAAGCGTCGGCCCTCGGTGAGCACGCTGATGATGCGCGCGCCGCCATCCTCGTACGCAAGTGCCAGTTCGGCAGGATCGGCGATCTCGGCGAGCGGACCCTTGGACGGGCTCGCTCGTTTCACCTCCGCGATGACACCGATACCCGGCTCACGCAGAGCGGCAGCGGCATCCAGTGCGGCGGGGGCGGCAGCGGCGGCAGCCTTGATGTCTTGGAAGGTCAGAACGGCTTCGCGGGCGGCGACATCTGCGCGAACCCCGTCGAGAATCGAGTCGAGTACGGTCATCGTGGCCCGAGTCCTTTCTGGGGAGTCAGCCGTTGGCGGCGGGTAGGTCACCGCGTTCTGATTAGCGTAGAGGGCTTGCGGGTCGAGGTTAACGCGGGGTGCCCGGGTCGCCTTCACCGGTAGCCGTGGGGTCGGCGCCCGCATCGAGCGCGTCCCACAGGGTCCGTTCTGACATCGGCTCCGGCGTCGCATCCGGTTCGGAATCCGCAATCAGCCGAGTCGCCTCCGCACGCCGCTCTGCCGGATTTGCGTACTTCGAGGACAAGCCCGCGCCGGCGCCTTGTTTGCGAACCAGAAGCAAGCCCGCGACCAGTGCCGCAACGCTTCCCAGCAACGCCAACACCGCGGGCAAGGCATACGTTTCGACGCCGGTGACGGCAGCGCGCCCCGGCAATTCGGCGAGTTCGCCGGCGTAACTGTCCGTCGCTCCACCGCTGAGCAATGACACGGCAGGAATCGCCGCGCCAGCGGCAGCAAGCATGACGAGTACGCCCAGCACTCGCAGCGCCACGCCCCGAACTGCAAACGCCGCCGCAATCGCAGCCACGAGTAGCAAAGCCAACGGTGTCGTCGCGGCGCCCCAGGTACCTCCTGTGAGCCCATCTACCCGTGAATCACCGAGACCGTCGAAAGAATGCACCCGCACCCACGTCAGCCTCGACGACGCCCAGAGCAGACAGGCAGCGACGGCGAGTCCCAACGCGGGCTTCACCGGATAGCGCCTGGCCGGGCCGGTCACTCCTGTCCACCACCGAAGGCCCGCATCGTCCGGGCTGCGGCAATCGCGCTGAGCACCGCCATCGCCTTGTTCTTCGATTCGGTGTCCTCGTACTCGGGGACGGAGTCGGCGACAACACCGGCGCCCGCTTGGACGTATGCCTTTCCATCCTTGACCAGCGCGGTACGGATGGTGATCGCAGTATCGGCGTCGCCCGCGAAATCCAGGTAGCCGACAATCCCGCCGTAGATCCCGCGCCGGGTCGGCTCGAGCTCGTCGATCAACTCCATGGCCCGGACCTTCGGCGCACCGGACAAGGTTCCGGCGGGGAAGCACGCTGCGACGGCATCTAGTGCCTGCTGACCTTCGGCGAGCCTGCCGGACACGGTCGATACGAGGTGCATCACGTGGCTATAGCGCTCGATATGGCGGTACTCGCTGACCTTCACGGTTCCTGGCTCACACACGCGGCCGAGATCGTTGCGACCGAGATCGACGAGCATCAGATGCTCCGCGTTTTCTTTCTCGTCCGCGATGAGGTCTTTCTCCAGCAGGATGTCGTCTTCTTCGGTCGCGCCGCGCCACCGGGTACCGGCGATCGGATGGGTGGTTGCAGTGCCGTCCGCGACAGTGACGAGTGCCTCGGGGCTCGAGCCGACGATCGAGAAGGCAATGCCGCCATTGCCGTCCGGCACGTGCATCAAGTACATGTACGGACTCGGATTCGACGCCCGCAGCATCCGATAAAGGTCGATAGGCGCTGCATCGAAGTCCATCTCGAAACGCTGCGACAGGACCACCTGGAAGGCTTCGCCTGCCTCGATCTCCGCAACGAGCCGTTGGACTCCGGCACCGAACTCCTCGCTGGTGCGCTGCCGCCGGAAATCGGGTGCGGGCCGCTCGAACGTGGACACCGTCGACGGCGCGGCCGCAGCGAGCGCTTCGGTCATCTTGTCCAGCCGGGCAACGGCGTCGTCGTACGCCTCGTCGACCCGCTCGTCGGTGCCGTTCCAGTTCACGGCATTCGCGATAAGCGTGATCGCGCCCTCGTGATGGTCGAACGCCGCCAAATCGGTTGCCAGCAGCATGACCATTTCGGGAATCTTCAGGTCGTCGACAGCGATGTTGGGCAGCCGTTCGATCCGACGGACCGCGTCGTAGCCGAGGTAGCCGACCATTCCACCGGTCAGCGGCGGCAGCCCCGGTACGCGCTCGGTCTGGAGCAATTCCAGGGTTCGACGCAGTGCAGCAAGCGGATTACCGCCAGATGGGGCATCGGCCGGGGTGGCGCCCTGCCACGCAGCTTCGCCGTCGATGACAGTCAACGCAGTGGGGCTGCCTGCACCGATGAACGACCATCGTGACCACGACCGCCCATTCTCGGCGGACTCGAACAGGAAGGTGCCCGCGCCGTCACCGGCGAGCTTGCGATACGCCGACAGCGGAGTTTCCGAGTCCGCCAACACTTTTCGCGTCACGGGAACGACGCGATGCCCTGCCGCAAGTTGCCTGAACTGTTCGCGCGTCGTCGTCAGATCACCTGCCGGGTTCGATGACGAGGCGGGCGGGATCGTGGTGGACTCACCGTGCATGGTCACCATCATCCCAGTCATGGGCCGCACAACGATTCACCGGTACTCTGGGTAACCGTGAAACAAGGTGAGCGCGCTCCGCAGTTCGAACTTCCCGATCAGACCGGTACGCCCCGCAAGCTGGACGACTTGCTGGCCAAAGGGCCGGTCGTATTGTTCTTCTATCCCGCGGCCAACACTCCGGGCTGCACCGCCGAGGCCTGCCACTTCCGCGATATCGCCGCCGAGTTCGCAGTGGTCGGCGCATCGCAGGTCGGCATCAGCACCGACGCTGTGAAAACACAGGCCGGGTTCGCCGAGAAGCACGGGTTCGAATATCCGTTGCTCTCCGATGTCGGTGGTGCGGTAGCAGCCCAGTTCGGCGTCAAGCGTGGACTGCTCGGCAGGCTTGCGCCCGTCAAGCGCGCCACCTTTGTCATCGATACCGATCGGACTGTCCTGAAGGTGATCTCGAGCGAGATCAACATGAACACGCATGCCGACCAAGCACTGGACTTTCTGAAGAACCGGTAGGCCTGCTCTAGGCTCGAGTCCATGACATCGCAAAGCGACGATCAGCCTAAAACTCCCAAATCGGGCATGCCGAGTTGGCTCAAGCGAACGATCGCGGCTCTCATCGCGCTCGTCGTCATCGTTATCACTTACTTCATTCTCGCTGCCTTCATCCCGCGCTGGTGGGCGCAACGGATGGGCGGCTTGGCCGACGGCAGCTTTACACGGGGAATTACGTGGGGGCTGTTCTTCGGTGGCGTGTGCACGCTTGTTCCGTTGCTCCTGCTATTGCTCGCGGTCATGGCGTGGCGCAAGCGTGGCGGGCGGATCATTGCGGCCGGTTCGGTGGTACTCGCGCTCGTGGTAGCGATACCGAACCTCATGACGCTCGGCGTCGTCCTCGGCGGCAACAGCGCGTCACACGCAGGTGAGCGGATCATGGACGTCGATGCACCCGGATTCCGCGGTGCATCCTTGGTCGCATCGATCTTCTCCGCCCTGATCTTCATCGGCATCGCGTTTCTTGTCGTCAGGTACCAACGTCGCGGCAAGCAGCTCGCGAAGGCACGCACAACCGAACCCGCCAAGAACGTCTAGGCGACTTGGAGCGAGCGCTTCGAGAGTCCCATCCAGAATCCGTCGATCACTTGCTGCGGAATTTGGTCGGGTTCGCTCGACGCTCCGAGCGTCACGAACAGTGGCGCGAAGTGCTCGATGGTCGGATGCGCATAGGGCATCCCGGGCGCCTTCGACCGGAAGTCGATCAGCCCGTCGACGTCGCCCGCGGAAAGCCTTTCGGCTGCCCAGGCATCGAATTCCGCTGACCAGCCGGGAGCTTGCGCGCGCGGCGAAGGGTCACGCAGGAACGGCAATCCGTGGGTCGTGAAGCCCGAGCCGATGATCAGCACGCCCTGGTCACGCAGCGGGCGTAGCCGCTCCCCCAAATGCAGCAAACGCTCCGGGTCCAGGGTCGGCATCGAAATCTGCAGGACTGGGACGTCGGCGTCCGGGTACATCACGGTGAGCGGAACGTAGGCGCCATGATCGAGGCCTCGGCCTTCGTCGTGCGCTACCTGCTCGTTGTCGGGCATGAGGTCTGCAACGAGCTTTGCCAGGTCCGGCGCGCCAGGCGAGCGGTAAGTCACCTCGTAGTACTTCCGCGCGAACCCGCCGAAATCGTAGGTGAGCGGCGTCCCTGTGGTTGTGGATCCGATGGTGAGTGGCGCCGATTCCCAGTGCGCGGACACAACCAGGATCGCTTTCGGCTTCGGCAGACCTTTCGCCCACGCGGCGAGCTCGCTGACCCACAGTGCATCGTCGACCAACGGCGGCGCCCCATGGCTCAGGTAGAGAGCCGGCATAGCGTTTCCGGTCATAGCAGTCCCCTCAGATTGAATCTTCAACTACTTTGATTCAACACCTGACGCGGACAAGTATTCCTTCGAGGTTCGCTCAGCCCAGCGCTTTGCCGCCCACACCCCACTGCTCGCGTGGGATGTCGGTGATGGTCACCCACACTGCTTCCGCGTTCTTACCGGTCGCGTCGGCATATGCCTTGGTCACGGCCGCGATCGCGGCGCGCTTCTGGTCTGCGGTCAAACCGGGTGTCTGGCTGATCTGAATGAGCGGCATACGCAGATTGTGCCTGCCGCAATACGTCAGGCGAGCAGCACATCCGAGTCGAAGCACGTGTGCGTTCCGGTGTGGCAGGCCGCGCCCTCCTGGTCGACCACGAGCAGCACGGTGTCACCGTCGCAATCCAACCGCACCTCGTGCACATACTGCGTGTGGCCGGACGACTCGCCCTTGACCCAATACTGTTGCCGCGACCGCGAGTAGTAGGTGCCCTTGCGGGTTTCGAGAGTACGTGCGAGCGCCTCGTCATCCATCCACGCAACCATCAACACGTCGCCGGTGCCACGTTCCTGCGCGACGGCGGCAAACAAGCCGGCGTCGTTTCGCTTCAACCGCGCCGCAATCGCGGGATCAAGACTCATTCCCCAGTTATACCGGTGCCGCAATTCTGCTCGGCGCCCCGATCTAGCGCCGTATCCGAAATCGTGAAGCATCTCCCCTGCTGAGCAGGGTTAACGCCAATGCCGCGCAGTTAAGCGTGTGACTGGTGTTGCAATTGTGACACGCCGTGTGAGGTGTCAGTAGGACAGCGGAACCCCCGGTATCGATGGACTGTCCGCCAAAGACGCCATCGCACCTGGGAGTTCCGCTGTCTGTTC
>JBBSKP010000005.1:0-64091 GCA_038256175.1 Mycobacteriales bacterium | reverse complement strand
CATGCTCACGCGTCAACTCGAACAACTCACCGGCCGCACAGTCGTCCTGCAACCCGCCGTCTGAGCACCGCCCGATCCAACCCGGCTGCGCCGGGTGCTGTCGCCTGCCCGCTCACCTACCCATTTTCGAACCAGTCCTTTCGGAGCGCCTGCCCTCCGAAAGGACTCACGGGCCGAAGGCCTAGAAGTTGATCATGTGGCCAGCGAGGCCGTGGATCGCTTCTTGCAACGCCTCGCTGAGCGTCGGGTGAGTGTGCACGTTGCGGGCCAGCTCGTTGACCGTCAAGTCCCACTTCTGTGCAAGCGTCAACTCTGGCAGCAGCTCGGAGACGTCGGGGCCGATCAAGTGCCCACCGATCAGCTCGCCGTACTTCTTGTCCGAGATCAGCTTGACGAAGCCGTTGGGATCGCCGAGTCCGTGTGCCTTGCCGTTCGCAGTGAACGGGAAGGTCGCGACATTCACGTCGTAACCTTCGTCGCGCGCCTGCTCCTCGGTGAGACCGAAGCTCGCGACCTGCGGCTGGCAGAAGGTGGCCCGCGGCATCATCCGGTAGTCGTCGATCGGCAGCGTCTCGGCGCCGGCGATCGTCTCGGCCGCAACGACACCCTGCGCCTCGGCGACGTGCGCCAACTGCAGCTTCGCGGTCACGTCACCGATCGCGTAGATGTGCGGAACGTTGGTGCGCATGACGTTGTCGATCGCGATCGCCTTCGGCCGGTCGCTCAGCTCGACGCCGGTGTTCTCCAGCCCGTAGCCCTCGAGGCGCGGCGCGAAGCCGACTGCCTGCAGCACCTTGTCGACCGTGACGGTCTCGATGTTGCCGGACTTGTTGTCCTTGATCGACACCGTCACCTTGGAGCCGTCGTCTTCGATGGACTGCACGGCGGCACCGGTCTGAATCTTGACGCCGAGCTTCTTGTAGGCCTTGGTGATCTCTTTCGAGACGTCGGCATCTTCGTTGGGGAGCGCGCGATCGAGGAATTCGACGATGCTGACCTCGACGCCGTAGTTCGCCAGCACATAGGCGAACTCCATGCCGATGGCGCCCGCACCGACGATGAGAATCGATCCGGGGAGTTCGCGAGTGAGGATCTGCTCCTCGTAGGTGACGACGTTGCTGCTCAGCGACGTGCCGGGCAGCAGCTTGGTCTCGGTTCCGGTCGCGATGATCACATTGTCGAACGTGATCGTCTCGGTGCCGCCCTTGCTCAGCTCGACCGAGATGGTGTTCGGGTCGGTGAACGAGCCGAGACCGTCGTACTCGGTGATCTTGTTCTTCTTCATCAAGAAGTGCACACCTTTTACCCGACCGTCGGCCACCTTGCGGCTGCGATCGAAGGCAACACCGAAGTCAAAGGTCGCTTCACCGGAAATGCCGAACGTCTTGGCTTCCTTGGTGAATATGTGCGCCAGCTCGGCGTTTCGCAGTAGCGCCTTCGATGGAATACATCCAACGTTGAGGCACACACCGCCCCAGTACTGCTTCTCGATGATGGCGGTGCTCAGCCCGAGTTGAGCCGCGCGGATAGCAGCGACGTAACCACCGGGACCGGCACCGAGAACAACGACGTCATAGTGTGAGGTCACGATCGACAAGAGTAGTCCCGCCCTCCGCCGCTGTCCTCGGTTGGGCGAGCAAGACTCGAAGACGATCTTTGTCGACGGTACTCGTCCGATCTCGAACCATCTCGGTTCCGAACTACCGGTAACCCACGCGCAAACCTGCGGCGGGAAGCCACGGGACGGGACGAAGACAATCACCATCACTGCGCCGAGTAGGCCGTCGCCACAACCGCGAACCCGCCATCGCTTCATCGCCAGGGGGATCGCAGGCATCGTTTCCGCCGGTGCGGTCATCGGCGTCGGCGAGTTCGTGGCGGTCGCGATCGACCCCAACAGCTCACCTTTCTTCGCCGTAGGCACCACGACGGTGAACCGCGCACCGGCATGGGCACGTCAATTCGCTATCGACACCTTCGGCACCAACGACAAGCCTGCGCTCTTCATCGGAATGTCCATCGCCATGGTTCTCCTCGGCGTGGTCATCGGCCTCGTCGAGAAACCCCGACGCCCTCTCGGCAGCGTCATTCTCGTCGCGCTCGGCCTTGTCGCCATCTATGCCGCCATGCAACGGATCGGTGCGGATGCAACGTACGCAATACCTACGCTCGCGGGAGTCGTTGTCGGCGTCGCGACCCTTCGGCTACTCGTTTCCGCACTCATGAGTCCGTCGCAACCACGCGAGGGGCAGACAGTAGAGGCACACGACGACTGGCTTCCGCGCCGAAGATTTCTCGTCCTCGCCGCGACCGCCGCAGCAGCAGCCGCAGCGGCCGGTGCGGGTGGCCGCTACCTTGGCCAGCGGCTCGCCGGCATCGTCGAGGATCGCGCCAACTTCCGCTTGCCCTTCATCACGGCGAAAGCAAAGGCGAAGGCCATCGCTGCGGGTGTCGACATAGGCGTTCCCGGCGCGACCACCTTCATCACCCCGAACGACGCGTTCTACCGAATCGACACCGCACTTCAAGTACCGCAACTGACGACCAGCAACTGGCAACTGCGTATCCACGGCATGGTCGACAGGGAGATTACTCTCGACTGGAACGATCTGGTGAGCCGAACGCCGATCGAACGCGTCATCACACTCACCTGTGTGTCGAACGAAGTCGGCGGTCCACTGGCCGGCAACGCGACATGGGTCGGGTATCCGATCAAGGCCCTCCTCGACCAGGTCGGCGTGCATGCCGATGCCGACATGCTTTTGTCGACCAGCGTCGACGGTTTCACGGTCGGCACTCCAGTCGAGGCACTGCGCGACGGTCGCGACGCGATACTTGCAGTCGGCATGAATGGTGAGGCGCTACCCCTCGAACACGGATATCCGGTACGTCAAGTCGTGCCAGGTCTCTACGGCTTCGTCTCCGCTACCAAGTGGGTTGTCGACTGGGAACTGACACGATTCGACAAGGCTCAGGCCTACTGGACCCAACGAGGCTGGGGCGACAGGGCACCCATCAAGACCGCGTCACGCATCGATCTTCCTGCGTCGTTGGCTCCCGTCGCACCTGGCCGTGTCCTGATCGCAGGAACCGCATGGGCGCAACACCGAGGAATTGCCAACGTGGAAATCAAGATGGACAACGGCGAGTGGCGCCAAGTCACCCTCGCGCCGCAGTACTCGATCGACACCTGGCGACAGTGGACATGGGAATGGGATGCCACGCCTGGCAATCACACCGCGCAAGTCCGGGCAACGGACCTCGACGGGAACGTGCAGGTCGAAGAGCGCACCACTCCGATTCCGGGCGGGTCGACTGGCTGGCATTCTCGAACCTTCATCGTTCGATAACCTGTCGCTTCCCTAGCGCCACACCACTTTTGCGATCCTGGCAAAGTTGCCGCCCAGCACCGCGTCGACCGAATCGTCGTCGAAGCCGCGCGTCCGCAAAATGTCGCCGAACGTCAAGGTGTCCTCGGGCGGAACCCATTGCAGCGGACCCCACGCGGTGTACGCCTCCGAGAAAGCCTCGGGGTTCGTCACCAGCATGTGATTGAAGTCGACGTGGTCGAACGAGTAGTCCGAACCGATTCCGACGTGTTCGATGCCGACCAGCTCGACGCCGAACTCGATGTGGTCGGCCATGGCATGCAACCGTTCCCGACCCTGCCCAGGGTCGTTGCAGCCCAAGAAGATGCCGACGCCGTTTATACCGATGACTCCGCCGGTATCGGCGCATGCCCGTGCCTGATCGTCGGTAATGTTTCGCGGATGACTCCACAACGAGGCAAAGTTGCTGTGGCTATAGATCATTGGCCGTTCGGTCGTTCGCGCGAGATCCAGCCCGGTGCGTATCGAACAATGCGAACCGTCGACGAACATGCCGACACGATTCATCTCGCGAACCAGATCCCGCCCGTAGCCGGTCAATCCGGTGTCGTTGCTGTCCAGACAGCCACAGCCCGCGGCGTTGGCATGGTTGTACGTAGGCAGCATCGATCGCACGCCGAGCCGGTAGAAGTGCTCGACATTGTCGAGGTCACCTTCGATCGGACCCGAATCCTCGAGGTCGAACGCGAGCGCGATCTTGCCGTCGGCCACGGCATCGGCAATGTCGGCCACCGTCGAGATCGGGCGTAGACGTCCGTCCCGCAACGCCTCGGCCCGAAACCGCATCGCGAGTTCCGTCGACTGCGCCTTGCTGTGCGGCGAGTATCCGATGTTGACGGACAGATAAGCTCCGCGATCGTTTCGGTATCGCGCCAGCTCCGCGATGTCGGCGGAGAGGTGTAACGGCAGGCAGCAATGCTGTTCCCACAGGGTCCCGCTCCGCTCCATCGTCCGAGGTTAGCGACAAGCAAGTTACCCGCGCTGACTCCGGTCCGTTCGGGCTCGGCCACAATGACTACATGAGCGACGATCCTTACCTCTGGCTGGAAGACGTTCTCGACGACGGCGCACTCGACTGGGTTCGGCATCGCAACGAGCTGACAAAGGCCGAGTTCGCCTCCAGCGACGGGTTCGGCGAGCGCGAGGCGATGGTCCGCGAGATGCTCGACACCGACGCCCGCATCCCCGTACCGGGCCGCCGTGGCAAATTTCTGTACAACTTCTGGCGCGACGCCGAGCACACCCGCGGCCTCTGGCGGCGCACAACGCTCGACCAGTACCG
Organism: Mycobacteriales bacterium; assembly: GCA_038256175.1. Classification (GTDB taxonomy): domain Bacteria; phylum Actinomycetota; class Actinomycetes; order Mycobacteriales; family Mycobacteriaceae; genus Antrihabitans. Next base: position 59,420 of record JBBSKP010000005.1, on the reverse strand, counting down.
CAAGGATTCTCCCGAATGGGACATCCTTATCGACCTCGACGCACTCGCCGAGATCGAAGACGAGAACTGGGTGTGGGCTGGGGCAAGCGTATTTCGACCGGAACAGCATCTTGCTCTGATCAGCCTGTCGAGAGGCGGCGCCGACGCGAGCGTCGTGCGCGAATTCGACATGGAGACAAGGACTTTCCGCCCCGCCGAGGAGGGCGGTTTCACGTTGCCCGAAGCGAAGTCGTCGATCAGCTGGATCGATCCCGACACCGTCTACGTGGGAACCGACTTCGGCGAAGGCTCGCTCACCGATTCCGGGTACCCACGAATCGCGAAACGCTGGCGGCGCGGCACGCCGTTGACAGAGGCCGCGACGGTCTTCGAAGGCGACGCGTCAGACATCTCGGTCTCGGCCGGATACGACCGAACTCCCGGCTATGAGCAGCACTACGTCTCACGATCGACAGATTTCTTCAACCACGAGTCCTACGTGCTTCGCGACGACGGCTCACTGAAACGCATCGAAACACCCACCGACGCCTCGGAATCCAGTTACAAAGAGTGGCTGCTCGTGCGAACCAAGACGCCATGGGAGGTCGGCGATCGAACGTTCGCGGCAGGTTCACTGCTCGCAACCAACTTCGAAGACTTCCTCGCCGGCGGGCGCGATTTCGAGGTGTTGTTCGCCCCCGACGCTCACACGTCGTTCTACGGCGCAGGCTGGACCGAGAATCACCTTCTCCTCGTGACACTTTCGGACGTGCAGACAAAGCCGTACATCTACACCCCGAGCGAGGGCGGTTGGTCGAAAGAGCCACTCGGCGACGCGCCTGCAATGGCGACCACCTCGATCATGGGGCTCGACCCGCTCGAGAGCGGCGACGAGTACATGCTCGTCACCAGCGGATTCACCACGCCCGCAACGCTTCTCCGGGCAACGGTCGGCGAGGAGCTGGAGCCACTCAAATCGGCGCCATCGTTCTTCGACGCCACCGGCATCTCGACGGAGCAGTTCTTCGCCGAATCGCTCGACGGTACGAAGATCCCGTACTTCGTGACTCGCAAGGAGGGTGCCACCGGTCCGACACTGATGTCCGGTTACGGCGGCTTCGAGCTGTCGATGACTCCCTCCTACAGTGGCGCAGGAGGTGCCGCGTGGATGTCGAAGGGCGGGATCTCGGTCCTCGCCAACATTCGCGGCGGTGGTGAATATGGCCCCGAGTGGCATACGCAGGCGCAGCGATCCGGCCGACACAAGTGGCACGAGGATTTCGCCGCTGTCGCACAGGATCTGGTCGCCCGCGGGATCACGACTCCGGACCAGCTCGGCGCGATCGGTGGAAGTAACGGCGGCCTGCTGATCGGGATCATGCTCACCAAGTACCCCGAACTGTTCGGAGCGCTCGTCTGCCAGGTCCCGTTGCTCGACATGAAGCGTTATCACTTGCTGTTGGCCGGCGCCTCGTGGGTGGCCGAGTACGGCGATCCCGAGAATCCTGCCGAATGGGGCTTCATGAAGGAGTATTCGCCGTATCAGAACGCTCGCCCCGACGCGACGTATCCGCCGATACTGCTGACGACCTCGACGCGTGACGACCGTGTCCACCCAGGGCATGCGCGGAAAATGACTGCGCGACTGGAGGAACAAGGCCACCGCGTCTGGTACTACGAGAACATCGAAGGCGGCCATGGCGGCGCGGCGGACAACGCTCAGGCGGCGTTCCAAACCGCGCTGGTCTACGAATTCATGTGGGCGAAGCTGGGATCGAGCTAGGTACGGTCTCGCAACCACGCTTCGATGCGGTCGACGGTCGACAGCGGATTTCGGATCCAGCCGTTATGCCCCAACGGTTCCGGCTGGAACCACGTGGTCACATCGGCATTCGGCAACTTGTCGAGCAAGTGTTGCGCCGACGACGCAGGGGCGACATCGTCACCGTCGATCGATATCGACAGCACGGCCAGCTTCAACCTGGAAATTCGCTCGTCATAGTCGATGTCGGCACCGTCAGGCGCGAACTTGCCCGTGCGGGCCAACCTCGACCAATCACCGATGAGCACCTTCGATTGCCGTCCGAACCCACCGATGCCGACGCGGTCCCCCGGCCAGAATCCGGCGACACTGGCGGTCAACGACATTGCCGCGGAACCGACGAGCAGACCAGGCGACATCGGCCCACGAAATCCGCGATAGTACGGCGTCCCCGAGGCAACGAGGATGATGCCGCCGAGCCGGCCACGAATGCGCGCCGCATACATCACGCCGAGCTGCCCACCGAGGCTGTGCCCCAACAGATATGGCGTGCTGTCCGGGAACCGATCCCTGACTACCTCGAACATCGCCGGGAAGTCGACGGACACGAGTTCGTGGTACCCGTACCGACTTTCACTGCTCGGCCGCGGCCTACTGTCGCCTTGACCCCTGAGCTCACCGATGGCCGCATCAAATCCGCGCTGTGCCAGCTCGCCGGCGAACAGATCGTAGTAGCCGCCGGGGATGCCGAGCCCGGGGACGATCACCACCACAGGTCGCGGTGAGTCGGGCGTCGGCGGATGGCTGTGCACGCCGGTGGCAGGGAACAGCCGCACGGGCGACGTGCTGCCGTCGGGCATCTGAATCGGAACCGTCTCCACGCAGTGCACGCTACGCCCGCACAGTCGGGCTCACTCGAGGTCCCGGGCCCGCCCAACGATCAATGGGTCTGCGACTCCGACGATCTCGTGGTCCTTGTTCTCGTACTCGAACTTGCCGAGCACGTGGCGCATCGCGTTGAGCCGCGCCCGCTTCTTGTCGTTGCTCTTCACCACTGTCCACGGCGCGAAATCGGTGTCGGTGTAGCGGAAGCTCTCCTCTTTCGCCGCTGTGTACCGATCCCACTTGTCCAGCGACGCAAGGTCCATCGGCGAAAGTTTCCACTGCCGGACCGGATCGACCTGCCGGATGGCGAACCGCGTCCGTTGCTCGAGCTGGGACACCGAGAACCAGAACTTCACGAGGTCGATGCCATCGTCGACGAGCATCTGTTCGAACAATGGCGTTTGCCGAACGAACCGCGCATGCTGCTCGTCGGTGCAGAATCCCATCACCCGCTCGACGCCGGCGCGATTGTACCAGGAGCGGTCGAAGAAGACCATCTCGCCGGCCGCGGGCAGATGGTCGACATACCGCTGGAAATACCACTGGCTCGACTCGCGGACCGAAGGCTTCTTGTGCGCAACCACTTGTGCGCCACGCGGATTCAGGTGCTCCATGAATCGTTTGATCGTGCCACCCTTGCCTGCCGCATCGCGTCCTTCGAAGACGAACACGAGCCTGCGACCGGTCGACTTCGTCCAGTTCTGCAGCTTCAGCAACTCGATCTGCAGGAGACGCTTTTCCATCTCGTATTCGGTGCGGGTCATCCGCTCGTCGTATGGGTAACCTTCGCGCCACGTGTCGACGATGTGACCGTCGGGCATGGTGAGCAGAACCGGGTCGTCGTCATCGTCGTCGTTCACGATGAAACCCGATGTGTCGGTGAGATCGACGGCGGTTCGCAAGTCGGCCACCCTGCTGAGGTATCGAGTATCCAGATCGGTCACCCATCGGAAGTTAACCGGCATATGCGTCCACCCGGTGACGCGGCGGTGAACAACGGACCGCAACTCCGGGTGTCTTGCCGGGGAAAGATCAGGGTGAAGATCGGGGCGAATCCCGATGCGCCACAGCGGCCGCCTCACGAAGACTGGTCCCATGACATTCGAAAGCAAACCAGCACAAGCATTCGTCCGCTCGCCGTCCGACCGCATGATCAGTGGCGTATGCGGCGGTGTTGCGGAGTACTTCGGTTGGGACGCCAGCTTGGTGCGTGCCGCGACCGTGATTGCGGCGTTCTTCTCGTTCGGCACTGTCGCCGTGGTCTACATCGTGGCGTGGCTGTTGATGCCACAGGGCTGATCGTCGATCAGGTGCCGGCTGCCCCGATCGCTCCCGTGAGCGTTCGGGTCAGCACCCGAATCACATCGTCGAGCGACGGGCGCGGCGCCGCAACGCTCCAGTCGTAGATCACGTAGTTGACCGCACCGAGCAAGGCACTGACCCGCATGTCGTAATCGCCGGATGGGATTTCGCCGTGCGTCGCCGCCTCGACGGCCGCACCCCGCAACAGCTCTCCCCACACCTGCCGCTGCTGCAGACGCATCTGCTCCAGTTTGGGACTTGCACCGACCGCTTCGACGATCGCAACCTTCGCGCGACGCGGATCGGCGCCGACCGATTCTATGTAGGCGCGCGTCCCAGCCTCGATCATGTGGGCGATGCCGTCGTCGCCCGTATCGGCGAGGGCCTTCATCACCGCTTCGCGCGATTCGCTCTCGATTTGGTCGAACAGCTCGATCAACAGGGCTTCACGTCCGGAGAACTCTTCGTAGAACTGGCGGCTCGATAGGCTGGCATCCTTACAAATTGCACCGACCGAGCTGTTCCCGTAGCCGTCCCGCGCAAACACGGTCAGCCCTGACTGTACGAAACGCGCGCGCCGCTGACGCTGTCGAACCTCGACAGACTGCCCCGCATAAGTGCGAACAACCGGATCCTGTGACATTGCAGCAAACAATAACCGAACGGCCGGAAATCCGAACTCACAGACGCGGTCCCGCCGCCCATCAGGTTCCACCAACTCGGTTCAGGTTGCACCCGATCGAGTGCACAGCGACCCGAAACGGTGCAGTCCGATCACACCAGCCAACCCAGCCGACTGCCGTAGCGAACGCTCACGCGGCGACGTCGGCAACCGGAGAATCCGGCAGCTGCGCGTAGCGGCGTATCGCCGCAAGGTCGTCGACGACCAACCAGTCGACGGTGTCGATCATCCGATCACGGTTGGCTTTCGTCGTCACCCCGACCAGCCGCTGCTGGGGATCGAGAGATGCTTCCGCCGGGACGATTGCCACCGGCTCCGCGCCTGACTTCAGCACTGCCCACGCAGCGATCACAGAGTCGACCGACGGATCGAGCGCGAGCACGACAGATGCTCCAGGACCTGCGCCCATCCCGATCAGCACGCGCGCGAGCCGATTCGACCACCGCTCGAGCTGCAGGTTCGTGACTTCGATCGCCCCGTCCGCAACCGCGATCCCGGCGGGATCCGCTTCGGCGACCTCCGCAAGGAATTCCGGGCGCGGCGCGATGACTGCGGTGGGAGCCGGCACCTCGATGATCGTATGCATGTGAACTCCTCCGACACTCGAACCTGGCTTGAACCGGACATTGGTTCAAATGTCGGGCATTTCGCCGGTTCGCGACAGCATCCCCAGTGCTCAGCGACGCCACCCGAGGGTGACGCGAGTCACACCAAAGGTGGGTGGCGCTGGCGAGCGCGTCGTTCGTGTTCGACGAAAAGATGGACCGGCTGACACATAGGTCAGCCGGTCCATCTGGTTACTGATTCGGGGGCTGGTATCCCGGAGGCGGTTGCTGACCGTATCCCGGCGGCGGCTGCTGTCCGTATCCCGGCGGCGGTTGCTGTCCATATCCCGGCGGCGGCTGCTGTCCGTATCCCGGCGGCGGACCGTACCCACCCTGCGGCGGCTGCTGCCCATACGGACCTTGGTTCGGCTGGAATCCACCTGTGGGCGGACCTCCCGCCGTCGGTGGGCGCCGCTTCCGGCGCAGGAGGAACACAACGAGCAGGGCAACCACCAACGCAGCTACGGCAGCACCGATCAGAATCCACACCCACGAGCTGACTCCGCCGATCCCGCTCCCACCACTTTCGATCGCGCTCGCAGTCGCGTCGAGAGTCGCCTTACCCTTCGAGTCCGGCTTGAACGTGACCGTCCGATCGCTGTTGCTCTTGGTGCCTGTCGTCGACTCGACTTTGCCCGGGAACGTGAACTTGAACTCGATCTGAGCGTCCTTGAACGCATCACCGAAATCCAACCGGCCGGGGTCCTCGGTAGGTATCTGTGACGGGTCGATGCCTGCAGATGAGTTCAGGTCGAACGAGCCCTTGAGGATGAACTTGTCACCCTCGCGAGTCAGGGTGATGGAGTCCGTGTCGTCCTTCGATATCCCGTTGAACTCCTCGAGGGAGACGTTTTCGAAGGTGCACGTGACACCGACGTAACCCTCCTCGTCGTATGGCGACTGCTTCGCGCCGGGGAGCGTGCAGCCGCCTTCCGAGTTCAACGACTTCAGGAATTCGTCTTCGCCGCCGGGGAAGGGTTTGATGCTCTCCTTCGACAGAGCTACCTCGAATGTGCCCGACACCGTGTTCGCACTGGCGACCTTTGCATCCATCTCTAGATGGATGCAGCTGGTCAGCGCGAACGCCGAGGCGGCAACCACCGCAAGCATGGGCAAGCGCCGCGCCCGAATCGTCCATTTACTCATGGGCGGCATTCTGTCATTGCGTCGGTCGTCCGGGTGGTGGACACGAAGAAATCCGTGCCCTACTCCCACGGCACACGCTGGAAGATTGCGGCCATCAAGTCCATCGACCGGTCGCAGACGGTATCGACATCCCGAACAGGCGGATGTGTTGCGAGCTTCTCGTCGGATGGGTTGATCAGCACCGTTACGCGGCGATTCTGGCTGTAGAACGCCAAGGCGGTGCAACTATCAGGGTCGAAGTCCATCACGGTGGATTGCCGGCCCAAGCGCGCCTGCATGCGCAAGGACAGCTCATCGGTCTGCTGCCAAGGCTCCTCGATGGCGGTAACCACACCCATTGACCCCTGGCTGGAGAAGCCGCCGGGCGTGCCCCACGTGCAGGCGTCCATATCGGCGAACTCGGGATCGGCGTTGTCGTCGCGTTTCGGTTTCAATCCTCCGACCCCAGTGCTCTGGTCGACCTCGTTTTGCCGGATGAGAGAACAGGGATCGACGTCGGCTAGCCGCGGAGGGCCGGGGTAGCGCGTCGATTCCGTGGTGGCGGATTCGATCGATTGCGCATCTTTGAGGTTTCCGTTGTTCGCGCAGCCAACCGCCGCCATTGCGATCAATGCAATCGACGCCGCAAGAATTCTCATCGTTGAAGTCACTCCCACGGCACACGCTGAAAGATCGTGGCCATCAATTCCATCGACCGGTCGCAGACGGTATCCACATCTCGCACAGGCGGATTTGCTGCCAGCTTCTCGTCGGATGGGTTGATCAGCACCGTTACCCGGCGATTCTGGCTGTAGAACGCGAAGGCAGTGCAATTGTCGGGATCGGATTCGTTGATATCGGCTGGCCGACCCAAACGCTGCGCCATCCGTAGAGATAGCTCGTCCGCCACCTGTGCTCGCGGCTCGCGAATCCAGGTCACCACCCCCATGGAACCCTGGCTGGTGGATCCGCCAGGCGTACCCCATGTGCACGCGTCCATGTCGGCGAACTCGGAATCGGTGTTGTCGTCCCTTTCCGGCTTCAGTCCCCCGACCCCAGTGCTTTCCTCGACCTCGTTTTGCTGGATAAGTGAACAAGGGTCGACGTCGGCCAGTTGCGGAGGGATGGGGTAGCGCGTCGATTCCGTGGACGTGCTGTCGACCGATTGAGCATCCATTCCGTTTACGGTGTTCCCGCAACCCGCCATAACCATCGCGATCAGCGCCATCGACGCGGCGAAGCATCTCATCGTTTTAATCACTCCCACGGAATCCGGTACGGCACTACATCTTCTTCTTCATCCTCGAACGGCTGTTGCCACCCGGTCGGGCTCCATCTCCAAACGAAGTGCGGTGAGTTCTTCAGCTCAGCTACCTCGCGAGGAAGTGGAAAACTGCGCTGCTCGATTTCACTCCATTGGCACTCGCCGTCGGCGACGCGAGCTGCGTATCGCCGCATCTCGTCCGACGCTGTAGCGCTCGACGCCACCGTATTCATCGTGTTGTTGTCCACATCAACCGGTTCGTCAAAATACGACGGCTCAGTTCGTTCGGAGCGGATCCGTGCCGACGCCAGTCGGTTTGCGGCAGCGGTCACACGTGTGAACGCCGCCTCCACTCCGGGGTCCAAGTCGACTTCTCTCACGCGTCCTCCCATGGCTGGCGTCCTTCGCCGATCTCGAACTGGGGTGGTTTGTTGCGCGGACCAGAGGTATCGGCGATGAGTCTCAAGTCATCTGCCACAGAGGCCTGCTGTTGCACTGTGGCGAGCTTGTCAGTTATGGGCGACAGTTTGTCATTCAGACGTTCCTGCCCCTTTGATATTGGATCCGAGACAAATTCGAGGAAAGTCTGTAGAGATCGCGCTGCTTCCTGAATCTCGTTCACCAATTTCATTACCAAGTCTTTGGTCTTCAAAACAATATCGACGATCGCCGCGGCCTGAGCAGTCCAACCGACAACGGGTATCTTCTTGACCGCAAACTTCAAGAAGTCGAGAGCGTCATCGAACGACACCTGCTTCTCCAGCATCTCTGCCAATTTGTTCACAATCTCTATGGCGGCCTTTTTTATCTCGTCGGCAATCATTTCGAGCGCAGTGTTCACCGTGCGCCCGACCGGCCCCTCCCAGGCCATCGCCTTTACCTGCTTGCCCGCGTAATCCTGGAACGCCAGTGCCGCCTTGCCGTCCCAATGATCGTCAACTTGACGAGCACCAGCGGTGAGGTTCTTCGCAGAGTTCTCGAACGCGAACCCGGCGATCTTGTACGTCTCGCCGATTCGCTTGAGTTCGTTCCAGTTTCCGGCAATCGGCTGAAGAGCTTCGTCGAGCGGACTCCACGCACCCTTGGTCGCGTGCTTGATGGCGTCGTTCACATCGCCCAGCCAGCCAGCTGCCTCCGAAATAATCTGGCCAACATCCTCTTTGATCGACGATGGAGGGTCGAGCTTGATCTCTTCCGGAGCCTTGTACGGCGCCGGCGACGCGTATGACTCGGTCGACAGCCCCTGCTTTTCCACGTCCACATCGGCAACCGACAGATCATGTTGAGTACTGCGAGTCACTTGATTCAGCGCGGCGTAATTTTTCGCCTCCTGGTCGTGATACATCCACGCAGCCCGGTTCAACTCTTCGCTCGTTCCAAGGTTCGTCCACGCCATGCTGCTCATCCGATCGGCAGTCATGTCCCTGAACGCGTTGAGTGGCGCCGCGAGGCCTTTCAGCACGTCTCCCGAGAGATCGCCCGACGGGGTGCCGTGTTGTCTGACAAAATCGACAGTTTTCAGAGTCGATTCATGGATATCGTTGACAAGTACAGCTAAGCCGGCAATCTCATGTGGAGCTGTTTTAAGTTTCTCGCCCATTGATTCTTTCTCAGCTCTTTCGCAGCGACGAGATGATTCCGTCGATAACGTCGCCTGTCGGCGATCCCGGAATCCCCACAAAACGTTCCACCATGAACACCATCACCTCGGCAGTTGCGTAGCCGGGCGTAGCGACGATATCGAATTGCGCCGTCTCGGGGTCGCAGGAATTCTCTTTCGGAATATCGGAGAGCAGCGCCGTATACCGAACCGCTGGCCTGTCGGATATTTGCATCGAAAAAGGGCCACGGATTTCTACTTTCGGCATATTACCCGACTTGTCGGAGAATATCTGCTCTGCCTTGAGAACTTCGGCGTGAGCCGCAGAATCGAGGTCAACGCCGTTCCGACCGGTCGCGCCCGCCTCCGCGAGCGTCGAACCATCAGTCTCCGGGCAGTAGCGGTACCCAAAGTCGCTCGTGGTGCCGTAGGTCGCAATTACGCCGTCGGGGTTAGACCAGCTGACGATCGATCCCCACCCGTTCCGCCAATCTGACGGCACCGTGTACGTGAGCCCGAACTTGGTTGCGATCGGCTGAGGCTGGCCATCGGGCACCTCGATCTTGGACGGCGGGAACTCCATCGATGGAAATCCCGTGGGCGGCGGTACAACCGTCGTCGTTGGTCCAGGAGGTGGCCGCAAAGCTGATTGCAGGTCCTCGATCGGCGCCACGTCGTCGACGAACGGGTTCGCGTACCGGCCCATCAAAAACAGGAACACCACTCCGGCCGCGAGCACCACGGCTAGCCGGATTATGGGCTTCGCTAATTCTTTCATCGTCTGATTGGACGCATCGCACATGAGTTCGGTTCCATCGAATCCGGACTTGTTTGAGCTAGGACTCAGAAGTCCAGCGGCTGGTCGAGTATCCGCCCTCGTTCGCCTGAGCCTCGAGGCTCTTCCGACTCAGTTGAACCTGTCCGTCAGCTCAGCTTGCTCGGAGCGTGCCGAATATCTGATCGACCTGTTCATCTGAAATCGAGCCAGGAAATCCGATGTCATGTTGAATCATGAAAAGCACTACTTCAGCGGTCACATAACCTGAGGTCGCGACGATATCGAAGCCCGCTTGCTGCGGATTACACCAATTATCCCGAGGGATATTCGTAACCTCTGCGGAATACCGAACCGCAGGCCGTCCCGAAACGTGCAGCTGAAACGGACCTCGGATCTCGACGGCGGGCTTGTTTCCAGCCTTGTCTGCAAAAATCCGCTCAGCCTTTTGAGCCTCCTCGCGCGCCGCGGTGTCAATATCGATTCCGTTGCGTCCCGTGGCCCCCGCGCGAGCGAGAGTCGACCCCTTCTTGGCAGCGCAATGGTTGTAGCCGTAGTCACTCAGTTGGCCGTAGTAGGCGATCGTCCCGTTGTCGTCCTCCCAGCCACCCATTGCACCGGCGCCGTTTTGCCAATCGGCAGGCACGGTGTAGGTCAGCCCGTACTTGGTTGCGACCGGCTGAGGCTGGCCATCGGGCACCTCGATTTTGGGCGGCGGGAACTCCATCGATGGAAATCCCGTGGGCGGCGGCACAACCGACGTCGTAGGTCCTGGCGGTGGCCGCAAGGCTGATTGCAAATCCTCGATCGGCGGCACGTCATCGACAAACGGGTTCGCATACCGGCCCATCAAGAGCAAGAACGCCACTAGGGCCGCGAGCGCCACGGCAATCCGCGCTATCGGCTTCGCTAATTCTTTCATCAACTCTTAAGACGCATCGCACACGAGTTCGGTTCCATCGATACGAAAAGGGCCGACCCACCCTGAGGTGAGCCGGCCCTTTACTGCCGAACTTGTTGAGCTAGGACTTAGAAGTCCATGCCGCCCATGCCGCCGGTCGGATCGCCAGCAGGCGCTCCGGCCTTCTCCGGCTTGTCGGCGACAACGGCCTCTGTGGTCAGGAACAGAGCCGCAATGGACGCCGCGTTCTGCAGCGCCGAGCGGGTGACCTTGACCGGGTCGTTGATGCCTGCAGCGAGCAGGTCCTCGTACTCGTTGGTCTGAGCATTGAGGCCGTGTCCTGCGGGCAGGTTACGGACCTTCTCTGCCACAACACCGGGCTCGAGGCCTGCGTTGAAGGCGATCTGCTTCAGCGGTGCTTCCAGCGCGACGCGAACGATGTTCGCACCGGTTGCCTCGTCGCCCTCGAGCTTGAGGTCGTCGAGTGCCGGGGAGGCCTGCAGCAGAGCCACGCCGCCACCGGCGACGATGCCCTCTTCGACAGCAGCCTTGGCGTTACGCACTGCATCTTCGATGCGGTGCTTGCGCTCCTTGAGCTCGACCTCGGTCGCAGCTCCGGCCTTGATGACTGCAACGCCGCCGGCCAGCTTGGCCAAGCGCTCCTGCAGCTTCTCGCGGTCGTAGTCCGAGTCGCTGTTCTCGATCTCGGCACGGATCTGGCTCACGCGACCGGCGATTGCCTCGGGATCGCCCGAACCCTCGACGATGGTGGTCTCGTCCTTGGTGACGACAATCTTGCGTGCGCGGCCGAGCAGCTCGAGGCCGGCGGTCTCCAGGGAGAGGCCAACTTCTTCGCTGATGACCTCGCCACCGGTGAGGATGGCGATGTCGGCGAGCTGCGCCTTGCGACGGTCACCGAAGCCGGGAGCCTTGATGGCAACCGACTTGAAGGTGCCACGGATCTTGTTCACCACGAGGGTGGAAAGGGCTTCGCCCTCGACGTCCTCGGCGATGATGGCAAGCGGCTTGCCGGACTGGATGACCTTCTCCAGCAGCGGCAGCAGGTCCTTGACCGTGGAGATCTTCGAGCTGACCAGGAGGACGTATGCGTCCTCGAGGACCGCTTCCTGACGCTCGGCGTCAGTCGCGAAGTAGCCCGAGATGTAGCCCTTGTCGAAGCGCATGCCTTCGGTGAGCTCGAGCTGCAGGCCGAAGGTGTTGGACTCCTCGACCGTGATGACGCCTTCCTTGCCGACCTTGTCCATTGCTTCGGCGATGAGCTCGCCGATGGACGGGTCGCCAGCCGAGATGCCAGCGGTAGCAGCAATCTGCTCCTTGGTCTCGACCTCGACGGCACTCTCGAGCAGTCGAGCGGTGACGGCCTCGACAGCCTTCTCGATGCCGCGCTTCAGACCGAGCGGGTTCGCGCCGGCTGCGACGTTGCGCAGGCCTTCGCGAACGAGCGCCTGGGCGAGCACGGTTGCGGTAGTGGTTCCGTCGCCAGCGACGTCATCCGTCTTCTTGGCGACTTCCTTGACCAGCTCTGCGCCGATCTTCTCGTACGGGTCGTCCAGCTCGATCTCCTTGGCGATGGAAACACCATCGTTGGTGATCGTGGGGGCGCCCCACTTCTTCTCCAGTACGACGTTGCGACCCTTGGGGCCCAACGTCACCTTTACTGCGTCGGCGAGGGCGTTGAGTCCCCGCTCGAGGCCGCGGCGGGCCTCTTCGTCGAACGCGATGATTTTGGCCATTGCGAAGTGAATCCTCCGGATTGGGGGTGACACGATGCTGGCCGAGCTCGGTGCCCGCGACGGACGACCAGGGGTGTCGATGATCCTGATCTCACCGTCCCGACCTGGCACTCACAGTTCGTGAGTGCCAACTGCCTTTTTAGCACTCGGGGGTGCCGAGTGCAAGGTCGAGCGGGCTGACCGGGGAAACATACGGAGCCAGGGGTCCGCTGACCGACGCTGATGGAGTCGAGGGTCCCCTGGCTCCGGTCAGGAAAGTCGGTACGGCCGCATCGCTTCGCGCAGGTCGGCAAGCAACAGCGCAGGTTGCTCCAGCGCGGGGAAGTGCCCGCCACGGTCGAACTCGGTCCACCGGACGATGTTGTGCGTCGCTTCGGCAAGCCGGCGCACAGGAATCGCAAGATCCTTCGGAAATACGGCAACGGCTGTCGGTACCGGCGAGGGCGGCTCGGGGGCGCCGAAGCCGCGGACTTTGGTGCCTTCTTTGTAATAGCGGGCCGACGAACCCGCCGTCCGGTTGAGCCAATAGATCATGACGTTGGTCAGCATCGCGTCGCGATCGACCGCATCTTCGGGAGCATTCGTGGAATCGGTCCACTCCTTGAACCGCTCGGCGATCCACGCCAGCTGACCGACGGGCGAATCGGTCAGCCCGTACGCGATCGATTGCGGGCGGGTGCTCTGCAGCGCGGCGTACCCACCGAGATCGAACTTGTACCGATACGCCGCTTCGAGGCTGCGCTTCTCGCCGTCGACCGTGAGATCGGCAGTCTTCGGTCTTGCCACCGCCGAAAAGATTGCGGTGAGATGCAGCGCGACCACGTGATCCTGATCGATGAGTCCGAGTTCACGCGAGATCGGCGATCCGTTGTCACCGCCGTGGGCGGCATAGCGCTCATAGCCGAGGCGATGCATCAACTCCGCCCACACCTTCGCGACCCGCGGAATCGACCAACCGATCTCGCTGGTCGGTCCGGGAAACCCGAAGCCCGGGATCGACGGTATGACGACATGAAGTGCGTCGGCGCGATCGCCACCGTGGGCCTGCGGATTCGTCAGCGGACCGATCAGCTCGATGAATTCCACGATCGAACCTGGCCAGCCGTGGGTCAAGATGATCGGCAACGCATCCGGCTCGGCGGAGCGAACGTGGAGAAAATGCACGTCGTAACCGTCGATCTCGGTGCTGAACTGCGGGAACGCGTTGAGTTTCGCTTCCTGTGCGCGCCAATCGTATTCGTCGCGCCAGTACTCGGTCAGCTCGCGCATGTAACCGACCGGGATGCCGTAACTCCAGTCGGCGCCCGCAGGATCGTCCGGCCATCGGGTCAGTCGAAGGCGAGCTGCGAGGTCGTCGAGATCGGCTTGCGGAATACCGATGCGAAACGGTCGGATGTGCCCCTCAGCAGTCATTTCTCGTCCGCCTCCCCTGGATCGTCCACGCCTGCATGCTCATCTCGATCGGCCCACTCGAGGAGTTGTTCGATCGAGAAGACCGCGTCATCGATGCCTTCGTGCAAATCGCCAAGTTCGGCGAATCGCGCAGGCACCGTCGCCATTGTGAAATCACGCGGTTCGACGTCGTCGATCTCGTCCCACCGAATCGGTGTCGACACAGTGGCTTCGGGGTTGCCGCGCACCGAGTACGCGCTGGCGATCGTATGGTCGCGCGCATTCTGGTTGTAGTCGACGAAGAGCAATTTGGGGTCGCGGTCACGGCGCCACCACGTTGTCGTCACATCATCGGGTGCGCGACGTTCGACCTCGCGAGCAAACGCCAACGCGGCGCGGCGGACGTCCTTGAAACCCCAGTCCGGCTTGATGCGAACGTAGATGTGAATTCCCTTGCCACCGGACGTCTTCGGCCAGCCGACAGCGCCGAGGTCGTCGAGCACTTCGTGTACGACATGCGCAACGGTGCGTACACGATCGAATGGGCAGTCCGGCATCGGGTCCAAGTCGATCCGCCATTCGTCCGGCTGCTCGACTGCCGCACGGCGGCTGTTCCACGGATGGAATTCCACCGTCGACATCTGCACTGCCCAGATGACGTGTGCCAATTCGGTGACACACAGCTCGTCGGCGTAGCGGTTGTATCGCGGAAAGTGCACGCGCACGGTCTCCAACCACGGCGGCGCTCCGTGCGGTACGCGCTTCTGGTGCACCTTCTCCCCAGCCAGCCCCTCCGGAAACCGGTGCATCATGCAGGGTCGTTCCCGCAGCGCACGCACGATCCCATCGCCGACACCGAGGTAATAGTTGACCAGGTCGAGCTTCGATGCGCCGCTCGCCGGAAAGTACACGCGATCAGGATTGGAGACCCGAACAGCGCGGTCCCCCACTTCGAGTTCGACTGCTGGGGATTTCGCGCGCGCGGCCGCCATAGGGCGAGCGTAAGCCACGTCTCGGGGCCACAGCCAATTACGCGAGCGCAGCCTCTGTTTCAGCGGAGTCCCGGGCAAGCGCGACCGTCGCTGCAACCATCGCGATCAACGCAACCACCAGCAGGAGGGCCAACTCCTTGTCTGCATCGAGGTACTCGCCGAGCACCAGGAAGCCGAGCATCGACGCGATGACAGGCTCGGCGACGGTGGACGCCGGCAGCGAGGCCTGTAGCGCACCGGCCTGATACGCGTTCTGCTGCAGCGCCGTTGCCGACAACCCGATGACGATCAGCGCATACGTCTCACCGGACGTCAGTAGCGGTTCGATTCCATCCCCGGCAAGTGTGACCACACCTTTCGTGAGAACGGCCGCGACACCGAAGAGGATGCCCGCGGCAACGCCCAACAGCAGCGCGCGGCGCGCTCCCGACATGACGCGCGCACCGATCAGACAGGCCGCCAGCAACGGAATACCCACTGCCGCAATGATTGCCCAATGCCGTGCTTCGGCATGAGGATGACCCGGCCGAGGATCGCCGACCACAACCAGGATCGCAACGGCAGACGTCAGAATGACCGCCCAGGCCCATTCGCGCGCACGGATTGCCCGCCCGGAGAAGACCGCGCCGAGCGGCAACGCGAACAGCAGCGAAGTCACCAGCAAAGGCTGCACCAGCAGCAACGACCCCTTGCCGAGTGCCGCGGCCTGGAACACATAGCCGAATAGTCCGACCACGGTTCCCGCCCACCACACGGGCACCTTCGTCAGCGAACCGACCGCGCCGAGCTTGCCGAGTGCATTGTCGGGAACCGTCGACGCGGCACGCTGACGGAGAACCGCGCCGACGGCAATACAGAACGCAGCGGCAAGCGCGAAGACGATCGCAATGGAATCATCGGACACGCGGGTCAGGCTAATGCCTGTGCGCGTTTTACCCCACTCCAAACGGAGAAAACGCGCACGAGCACGCTAGTGCAGATGCCGCTGCCAGTCGGGCGGAACCCGTCCGTCCGGTCCAGGCGTCGCCTGATCGAGTGGGTGGTGTTGCGGCGGAGCGAGTTCGGGACCGTCGTACATTTCCTGGGTTTCGAAACTCCAGTACCACTCCCTCGCCGGGTTCGAAACTTTGAATGAGCGGGTGACCGGACGTCGCCGCGTGCTTGCTCGCGTGCTGCGCCGGCGAGGAGTCGCAACAGCCGACGTGTCCACACTGGGCGCAGCGCCGCAAGTGAAACCACCAACCATTGGATTCGCCGCATTCGACACACCCCGGACCGCTGGGCGACACCGTCGGATCGATCCCAGTCGGTTCGGTCATTCCTGCACTCCTTCGGACGTTTCCAGCACGGTCAACGGCAAGCGAACGATGAATCGGGTATTGCCAGGCTCGGACTCCACCCTGATGTCGCCGTGATGCTTCTTGACGACGATGCGGAAGGAAATATCGAGACCGAGGCCGGTGCCCTCGCCGACGGGCTTGGTCGTGAAGAACGGTTCGAAAATGCGGCTACGTATCTCGTCGGAAACGCCCGGCCCGGTGTCGATGATTTCGATTGCAGCGCAGTCGTTTTCCTTATACGACCGAACAGTCAACGTGCCCTCGCCAGCCATCGCGCCGACCGCGTTGTCGATCAGGTTCGTCCACACCTGATTCAGTTCCGCGGCGTAACACGGCACGGTTGGCAGTGACCTGTCATAGTCCTTCACCACTGTGATCGAGTCGCCGATCTTGCGCGCCAGCATCACCAATGTGCTGTCGAGCAGTTCGTGAACATCGACCACCTGGAACGGTGCGCGATCCATCTGCGAGTACTGCTTCGCGGCATTCACCAAAGATGAAATGCGCGTAGTGGAATCGCCGATCTCGTTCATCAGCAACTCGGTCTCGATGGTGTAGTTCAGCCACCGGATCGCGCCCTCGAACACCTGCGGATCCGTGTCGCCGAGCGTGGCCTCGACCCGCTCGAGCCAGTCGACATCGATCCCCGCCTGGACGAACGTCGGCGCAAGATCCCAGCCGTTCGTTATCCCGCGCTCCTCGAACCAGTCGCCCAGTGTGTCCTCGCGATCGGACTCTTCCATGGGCGTCAGGTTCGGCGCCTTGGCGACCTGTTCGGCTGCCTGTTCCTGCAACAGGATCAGCGACTCCAGCTGGGCAGGGGCGAACTTTCCCTTCGCGATCATGCCGAGCTTGTGTCGCATACCGGCAACCCGCTCGCGCAACGACGACGTCGCCCGAACCGCCGCTGCCGCAGGATTGTTCAGCTCGTGGGTGAGTCCCGCCGACAGCGATCCGAGGGCGAGCAACCGCTCGCGCTGATCGATGATCATCCGCGAGTTGCGGTTGCCGAAGAAGACTCCCTCGAGCAGGTGCACTGCCATCGGGAACCATTCCTGCATCATGCGTGCGAAAGTGCCCGCGTCGAGTACGAAGAATCGCGACGGCGCGAGTACGTACATCGATGCGCCGTAGTTCTGCTCGACACGATCACCGAGGTAGGCGCCCCACGCTCCGGAATACGATCCCCGGTGCGAGGTTCGGATGGTTTCGATCTCTTCGCCGCCTGAGAGTTTGGTCAGCGTCAGCTCACCGTCCATCAGAACGTAGAAGCACGTCGCGGGATCACCTTCGTGATACACCGGACCAGGTTCGATCATCTGGATTCTGCCGTCGCGGCACAACCACGCCAGCTGTTCCTCGTCGAGCTTCTCGAACAGGAACAGTGTGCGCAATTCTGCTGGGTCGCAAGCGGCCGGTTGAGCGGAGCGAAGGGGATCAACTGAGTCGGTGGTCATGGCTTCGCCAAGTATCTGTGCACCAGCATCACTGCCATCGCTCCTTCTCCTACTGCCGACGCAACCCTTTTTGCCGAATCAGCGTGGACGTCGCCGGCGACGAATACCCCGGGGACACTGGTTTCCAGATGGTGCGGCGGACGGTCCAGCTCCCACCCCGCCGGGCGAGCACCGTCGACCATGAGATCCGGTCCCGCGAGCACGAACCCGCGCTCATCGCGTTTGACCACGCCGTCAAGCCAGTCGGTACCCGGAGCGGCACCGATGAACAAGAAGAGCCATTGCGCATCGACCGTCTCTTTCGACTCGTTCGCGTTGTTGCGCAGCGTAATTCGTTCGAGGTGGTCGCCACCCTCCGCTGCGATCACTTCCGTGCAGGACAGCACACGGATGTTCGGGATCTGCTGAATTTGCTGAATCAGGTAGTGCGACATCGAGTCGACCAGCGACGGCGCCCGAACGACGATGCTGACCGACTTCGCGGTCCGCGAAAGGTACACGGCCGCTTGGCCAGCCGAGTTCGCACCGCCGACGATGTAGACGTCTTCGTTAGCGCAGCGCGCAGCCTCGGTCATGGCCGAGCCGTAATACACACCGCGCCCGGTGAAGTCGTCGATGCCGGCCGCGGGATGCCGCTTGTAGTTCACACCGGTAGCGACGATGACGGTGTGCGCATCCAACGTTTCGCCGTCGGCAAACCGCACGGTGCGTGCCGAACCGTTCACCTCGAGCCCGACAGCATCGCGGGTAGTGATCACCTCGGCGCCGAACTTGGCTGCCTGCCGACGTGCGCGATCGGCCAGTTGCGAGCCGGAGACCCCGTCCGGAAAGCCGAGGTAGTTTTCGATTCGCGAACTCTGCCCAGCCTGACCACCCGTCGCGGTTCGCTCCACAAGCACGGTGCGCAGACCTTCCGACGCTCCGTACAGCGCGGCACCGAGACCTGCGGGCCCACCACCGATCACGATGAGATCGTAGAAATCCTTGGACGGCGTTGTGTTCAGCCCGACGCGCGACGCCAGCTCGGCATCGGTCGGCTCGATGAGCGCCTCACCGACCGAAGTGATGACCACCGGACAGTGGTCGGAATTGGTGCCCGCCGCCTCGAGCAGCCGCGCCCCTTCCGGTTCGTCCGACATGTACCAGCGATACGGCAGCTGATTACGCGCCAAGAACTCCCGAACTTCCGAGGACCGCGCCGACCAGCGGTGTCCGACGATCTTGGTCTCGGTGATCGGCCGGTGCTCAGCCAAGAGCCACGCGTCGAGTAGCGCGTCGATGACGGGGTACAGCTTTTCCTCTGGCGGATCCCACGGCTTGAGCAGATAGTGGTCGAGGTCGACGACGTTGATCGCATTGATCGCGGCATCGGTGTCGGCGTAGGCGGTCAGCAGCACACGCCGGGCCCAGGGATGCAGGTCCATCGCCTGCTCGAGGAATTCGATGCCGTCCATTCCGGGCATGCGGTAGTCCGCGATGAGAACGGCAACCTGCTGGCCGCGAAGCTTCATCTCACGAAGCGCTTCGAGCGCATCGGCCGCGGATTGGGCTCGCACGATGCGGTAGTTCTCGCCGTACCGGCGACGAAGATCGCGGACGACTGCCCGGGACACCCCCGGATCGTCGTCAACGCTGACGATGGCAGGTTTGGTTGTATTGGATGGTTCGACGCGAGTGCGGGGTTCCGTCACCCTTCGAGTATGCCGACAGACACGGCATTGCAGCTCACGATCACCCGGCCGTTACGCACAGAGCGAACGTGCGTCAGATCTGGTGATGTAGGACCTGGTCGATTTCGCGTGGCGTCAACAGCCGCTCGAGCGTTTCACTCGACCAGGATTGCGGTTTTCCCTGCATTCGCGCGGAATCGAGCAGCGGTAGCGATTCACCGTGGCTCCGGCGCAGGATCGAATTTATCTTCACGACCGATCACTCCGTGATAGCTATAGAAGGGCGTACATAGTGAGGCGGTAGGGCTTGCGTTGCGTACATCTTCCATCGCTGATGATGCTCTCCGTATTACGTGGTACGCGTGAGGCGCGCGGGAAGACTGTGAACGAATGGGCCATACTTGCGGGACCACGACCGCCCAGACTGGAGCAAGCATGACAACCACACTCGAAGCAACAGTCGACATCGATGCGACACCGGAGCAGGTGTGGGCCGTGCTGTCCGACCTGAAGCGCATGCCGGAGTTCAGCCCGCAATGTCGTCGCATGATCGTCCTCGGTGGCGCCCCCCGCGAAGGCGCACGCACCATCAACCTGAATCGGCAGAGCTGGAAGTTCTGGCCGACAACGTCGAAGATCGTTCGATTCGAGCCGAACAAGGCGCTCGCGTTCCGGACGGTCGAGAACCGCACGATCTGGTCCTACGTTCTCGAGGCGACGGCAACCGGCACAAAGGTCACCGAACGGCGAGACGCGCCGACCGGCATCAACAAGGCCAGCAGCCTCGCTGTCGACAAAGTGCTCGGCGGCGTTCCGCGGTTCGAGGTCGAACTGCTCGAAGGAATGAATGCGACGCTGGCCAAGATCAAGGCAGCAGTAGAGCGCAGCTGACGCCTGCCGAGCTGATGGTTACGGCACGACCTACTCGGCCGATTCGAACTTAACCATCAGCTCGAGCAAGCTGTCGGCGGCCGCCCGCAGCGCATCGCCATCACCCGACCAGCCGAGGACGCGAAGCGCCGCAGCGGGTATGAGCTGCGGCGCATAGTCGGGCGCTTGACCGTCGTCCGACCGCATGTTGATGACTGTTTCGACCAGGCGGAACGGGAGATATTCCTCACCCTCGCCAGACGAGCGAGCATTCTCGGCGATGACAATTCGGGCGAGCGCCGCATACGAGCTACGCAGCTCCTCGCGCCGCAACCTGAACGATTCGAAGCGTTCGGTCCGCAGCTCCGGCAGCAGATACAGCGCGCCGAGATTCCAACGGCTTGCACACAATTGCGCCGTATCGAAGGAAGTCAACGCATACAGCCGCGGCGCCGCGGGTCCTTCTTCCGTGAGCAGAAGCATCGCTAGCGCGAGCGGCTCGGCAACCGTATCGGCGAGCAGTGCGTCGAGAATGTCGTCCTTGGTACCGAAGTGGTGATAGAGCGACGCCTGGCGGATGCCGACCTCGTCTGCGATCCTCCGCGTCGACGTATTGGCGTATCCACGGCTTGTGAACAGTTCAGCTGCGGCGTCGAGAATCTCCGCGCGTGGCGTTCGACCCGGCCGTCGACGTTGTTCGAGCCGGGGACGGCCGGGGCCTGGATTAGCCGGTCCCTCGTTAGCCGCCGGTCCTTGGTTAGCCGCCGGTCCCTCGTTAGCCGCCGATCCTTGGTTAGCCGCCGGTCCTTGGTTAGCCACAGCGCCATTCTGGCACTGGCCAGCGAGGCGCCCAGGGCACGCACCTCCGAAATCGATAGACGCGAGGTTTCTGTCATCTGATAGAAACTCCGGCAACATAAACGTAACGCGGGACGCCGAAGGTATACATCAACGTCACCGGCAGGCCGCCTCCACACGCAAAACTCTCAGGTGACAGGTACTCGTATCCCGACGCGAGAATCAACGAACTAAGGATCAACCGTGAGCGCACCTCCGACGGCGACAGCGACCTCTTCCGTGAACAAAGCAAACAGCGACAACGCCGACCTTGCCCACTTCGGATACGAGCAGCTGCTGCATCGCAAACTCGGCCGCTACGCATCGTTTGCGGCCGGATTCTCGTTCGTATCCATCCTGACCACCATTTTTCAGCTTTTCGGCTTCGGCTACTCGTTCGGCGGCGCGGCATTCTTCTGGACCTGGCCGCTGGTTTTCGCCGGCCAGTTCCTGGTTGCGCTGAACTTCGCCGAACTCGCCGCGCGCTACCCGCTCTCGGGATGCATCTACCAGTGGTCACGAAGGCTCGCCGGCGACGCCATCGGCTGGTTCGCGGGCTGGTTCATGATCATCGCGCAGGTCGTGACCTCTGCAGCGGCCGCGATTGCACTGCAGGTCGTGCTGCCGACCATCTGGGACGGCTTCCAGATCGTTGGCACCGATTCCGCACTGACCTCGAAGTCCGGTGCGACCAACGCCGTCCTTCTCGGCGCGATCTTGATCGTCGTTACTACGACGATCAACGCCATCGGAATCGACGTGATGTCGCGAATCAACTCGATCGGGGTGACCTGCGAACTGGTCGGCGTTGTCGCGATAATTGCGTTGTTCTTCACACACGCGGAACGCGGGCCGGCGGTCGTCTTTCAGACCGATCAGGCCGTTCCGGGCAGCTATATCGCCGCATTCCTCGTATCGGGATTGATGGCGGCGTACGTGATGGTCGGATTCGACTCCGCAGGTGAGCTTTCCGAGGAGACCAAGAACCCGCGCAAGGTCGCGCCGCGAACCATCCTGTCCGCGTTGTCGATATCAGCGCTGGGTGGCGGATTGATGCTAATCGGCGCACTGATGGCGGCGCCGAGCCTCGACGACGGCGAGCTCGCAACCGGCGGTCTGGCGTACGTGCTGACGTCCAAACTCGACAGCGCTCCCGGCAAGATCCTGCTGTGCACGGTGGTGATTGCAGTCATAGTCTGCACCTTGGCGATTCAGACCGCAGGGTCGCGGCTGCTGTTCTCGATGGCTCGCGACGGCAAGCTGCCGTTCGCAAAGCAACTGGCAGCGGTGCACCCCCGTTTCGGCACACCGATCCTGCCGGCTGTGATCATCGGCGCTCTCGCGATCGGGCTTCTGACCCTCAACGTGGGCAACGCGGCGATCTTCACCACCCTGTCGAGCGTGTGCATCACGATGCTCTACCTCGCATATCTGCTAGTCACGATTCCCCTACTGGTCCGCCGCTTGCGCGGCTGGCCGAATCGCGAACCCGAACTCGCGACCGATGGCAGCAAGCTGTTCGCGTTGGGCCGCTTCGGTATACCGATCAACGCCATCGCCGTGCTCTGGGGTCTGGCAATGGTTGTCAACCTCGCCTGGCCACGCACCGAGATCTACACACCGGCCGGTGGCGGTTGGTGGATACTCTGGGCCGCACCACTATTCGTGGTGCTGAGCCTGGCGGTCGGAGCCACCATTTACCGCTTCGTCGGCCGGACAGCTCCTGCACTCGAGGAGACCAGCGCCTAACGCTGCTCGACCTCACATCGGCGATCGACTGGCGGTGATAACTACCTCACCGACAGTTGATCGCCGACTGATGTCGCCGAAACGACAGACGGATTGAATGGGGTCAACCGTTTACCGCATCGTTTGGAGGAGGCTCATGCAGCTCCTTCTGCTGACCGCCGAACTCAATCCTTCGGCGGTATTACCGTCTCTCGGTTTGCTCTCGCACACAGTGCGATCGGTACCGGCAACAGTCTCGTCATTCCTTGCGGCAGTGTCGGGTTCGGATGTCACTCTCGTCGATGCACGCGCCAATCTGGGAGCGGCGCGCAGCTTGTGCCGCCAACTCACCACCCGCTCGACGACTCCGATCGTGGCCGTTCTCAACGAGGGCGCCCTCGTGACGATGAGCTCCGATTGGGGACTTTCCGACATCCTGATGACGGGAACAGGGCCCGCCGAACTGGACGCTCGCATACGTTTGTTGGCCGGCCGCAACGCCCGCCGTCTTTCTGCGGACTGCGGTGAGTCGATTACCTTCGGCGAGCTGGTGATCGACGACTACACCTATGCCGCATGGCTCCGTGGTCGACCACTCGATCTGACGTACACCGAGTACGAATTGCTGAAATGCCTTGTGCTGCATTCGGGACGGGCGGTGTCGCGCGCGGAACTGTTACGACAGGTGTGGGGCTGCGACTTCTTCGGTGGCACGAAGACGGTCGACGTGCACATCCGACGCCTCCGCGCGAAGTTGAGCACCGAAAACGAATCGATGATCGGCACCGTACGCAACGTCGGCTACAAAGCGGTTCGCCCCGTCGCGACATCGCTACGGCTGCTGCCGAATTACGTTCCACGAGTGCTGTCGGTCGAACCCGAAGAGGACGCGGCCCTCGGCTGACGTCAGTACACGTCGCGCACGTAGCGCTTGTCCGCGGTGAGACGCTTCTTGAACGCGAGCGCCTCGTCGTCGGAGTACTTGCCGTGGATCTTCGCTAGCTTGACCAACGTCTCGTCGACATCCTTGGCCATCCTCGCGGCATCACCACACACGTAGATGTGGGCGCCGGAATCGATCCATCGCCACAGCTCCGCACCATGCTCGATCATGCGGTCCTGCACATAGATTCGCTCACGCTGGTCCCTCGAGAACGCGACATCGAGTCGGTTGAGGAAACCGTCGCTGAACATGTCTTGCAGCTCGGACTTGTAATAGAAGTTGGTCGCCTTGTGTTGCTCGCCGAAGAAGAGCCAGTTCTTGCCGGTGGCACCGAGTTCGCGGCGCTCGTGCAGAAATCCCCGGAACGGCGCGATGCCTGTGCCCGGACCGATCATGACGATCGGCGTCGTCGGGTCCGCGGGTGGCCGGAAGTGCGGGGACCGCTGCAAGAAGATGGGGACATCTCGCCCCGCCGCGCGGTCGGCCAGGAAGGTCGAGCACACGCCACCACGTTGCGTCTCCTCCCCATATCGGACGACCGAGACGGTCAGCTGGATCTCGTTCGGACTCACCTTGGGGCTCGACGATATCGAATATTGCCGCGGCTGAAGAGGTTTGAGTACGGAACGCCACTCGACCAGGTCTGCGCCGATCGGGAAAGCGCGGATCAAGTCGGCGGCCTGCCTGCCCCACAAGTAACTCTCGAGCTCGTTCTTGTTGTCGCGACGCAGCAGCTTCGCGAGCTGAGGGTCCGCATTTCGCTCAGCAAGGAACCTGAGCAGATCCGGTGAGACGCGGCTGATGTCGAACCTCGCGCGAAGTCCCTCGGCGAGAGACAGATCGCGGCCGTCGATCTCGATCGACCGGCTCCCATCCAGACCCGTTGCGGCGAGCCATTCCTGCACTGTGGCTTCCGAATTGGTCGGATAAACACCCAGAGCGTCGCCGACCTCGTATGTTGCGCCCAGCTCGCCGATATCGAAACCGAACTGACGGACCTCTTTCGATGAACCCTCGGTCGTCAGCAGCGTGTTCCGTACAAGTCCGGCTCGCAACGGGTTCGACCGGGTGAACACCGCGGCGGCCGTCGGTGCGGTCGCCCGGGTCTTGACGTCAGAAGTGTTCGGCGTCGGGCGTAGGACCGGAGCTTGTCGGGATGGGCTGCTGTCGCCGCTCTGCCCGAGCAAGTTCCAGATCTCGCCGATCCATTTTTCGAACGGCTCGTCGTAATCGGGTTCGGAGTCGACGCGCGGCAACAATGGCTGCGCACCAAGTGCGGCGAGCCGGGTGTCGATCGCGCGGCCGTGGCCGCAGAAATCGTCGTAGGACGTGTCGCCCATGCCGAAGACCGCGAACCGGACGCCGGCCATCGAAGGCGCATCCTCGGCGCCGAGTCTGCTCCAGAAGTCCGCACCATTATCCGGCGGTCCACCATCGCCGAACGTGCTGGTGATGATCAGAACATCACGGGCAGAGACTACTTCGGACAGATCGCAGGTATCCATGTCGACCAGTCGCGGGCTCAGCCCGTGCTCGGCGAGCTCTTCGGTGCACCGGTTCGCGTACTCCTCCGCATTGCCGGTCTGCGATGCCCACAGCACGAGCACGGACCGTTTCGACACTGTGGACGGCGCGGCCGATGGCGCCTCGGCGACCGCGATGCCTGCGCCGTGTCGCTGCGGAACCCTGGAGTAGGTTCCGGCGAGCATCCCGTCGACCCATAGTCGCACAGGGGTGGAAATCGGTGCGGCACTGGGAAGGACGGGCACCGCATCGATGGAGCCGGCCGGTATGGCTTTGAGAAACCCGCCGAGATAGACCTTTTCGTGTTCGGACAGTCGCGGCGGGGCGAGCAAGTCGATCCCGAGCGCTGCCGCAATCCCTTGGGAGTTGGCGGCGAAGCTGTCGGCGGGCTCGGTGGTAACAGCGGCCGGAACCGGCGCGGGCCCTACCCGACGCAGGGTGACCGCGCACGCTTTGAACTCGGGTTGCAACGAATCCGGGTCTACTGCGTCGTTGGTGACAGCGTTGATCGTGACGTATTCGCCGTGCTCGTCGTTCCAATGGAACGGCGCAAAGCAATTCCCCGGCTGAACACGATCGCTGATCAACGCCGGAAGGACCGCCCTGCCACGACGCGATGCAATCTCCACCTGATCGCCCACTTCAGCCCCGAGCGCTTTCGCATCCTGCGGATGGATCTCGATAAACGGTCCCGGATTCAGCTTGTTGAGCTTGTCCACCTTGCCGGTCTTGGTCATCGTGTGCCATTGATGTTGCAGCCGACCGGTATTGAGCACCCAGGGGTACTCGTCATCGGGCATTTCTTTCGCATCCATGTGCGGGCGAGGGTGAAATACCGCACGCCGGCTGGGTGTCGCGAAGGCCAGGCGCGGCCGGTGTCCGTCTTCCGCTACGAAGAGGTCCTGGCTGATGCCGTCGTTGAGATAGCGAATCGGATGGCGGTCGTCCTCGTCGTCAGGCGGGCACGGCCATTGCAACGGCGTCTCACGCAGCCGCTCGTAGCTGGCGCCACGAAGGTCGTAACCCGTTCGGGGATTCCAGAACCCGCGAATCTCGTCGAAAATTTCCTCGCTACTGGTGTACGCGAAGTCTTTCTCGAATCCCATCGCAGCGGCGACCTGCGCGATGAGCAACCAATCGGGGCGAGCATCTCCGATCGGTTCGATCGATTGCTGCAGCAACGTCAGGTTCCGCTCGGAATTGATCATCACCGCATCCGATTCGGCCCACAGTGTCGCCGGAAGCATGATGTCGGCATACGCGTTGGTCGCCGTCTCGGTGTACGCGTCCTGCGTGATCACCAGCTCGGCTGCCTCCAGTCCACGGATGACCGTCTTTCGATTGGCCACCGTTGCAACCGGATTCGTGCAGATGATCCAGCATGCCTTGATCGTTTCCGCGGCCAGCTGCGAGAACATCTCGATGGTTCCCGGTCCGATGTCGGTCCTGATGGTGCCGGGGTCGAGACCCCAGGCAGTCTCGACGAACGCGCGATCCTCGGCCGATGCGACCGACCGTTGTCCCGGCAATCCTGGGCCCATGTAGCCCATTTCACGGCCGCCCATGGCATTCGGCTGTCCGGTGAGCGACAGCGGTCCGCTACCGGGACGGCAGATCGCACCGGTCGCGAGATGCAGATTGCAGATTGCGTTGGTGTTCCAGGTGCCGTGCGTGCTCTGGTTGAGACCCATTGTCCAGCACGACATCCACTCGCCGGACTCACCGATCCACGTTGCCGCCGTCCGGATGTCGGCTTCCGCCAGCTCCGTGATCTCAGCGACCTTGGCAGGTGGATAGTCGGCGAGGAACTCGGGCATCGCGTCCCAGCCCTCGGTGTGCTCGGCGATGAACTCGTCGTCGATGTAGCCGCCTTTGACGAGCAGATGCAGGATTCCGTTTAGCAGCGCCAAGTCCGTACCGGGCGTGATCTGGAGGAACAAGTCGGCCTTGTCCGCGGTGGCATTCCGGCGCGGGTCGACGACGATGAGCTTTGCCCCGGCCTTGAGCCGATCGCACATTCGCAGGAACAGGATCGGATGGCAGTCCGCCATGTTCGCGCCGATCACAAAGAACACGTCGGCGGACTCGAAGTCGGTGAACGAGCCGGGCGGACCATCCGAGCCCAACGACTGCTTGTAGCCGCTGCCCGCGCTCGCCATGCACAACCGCGAATTGGATTCGATGTGAATGGTGCGCAGGAAGCCCTTGGCGAGCTTGTTGGCGAGGTATTGCGCTTCGATCGACATCTGACCGGACACGTACAGCGCAACCGCGTCGGGCCCATGTTCGTCGACAATTCGGCGGAGCCGTTCGGCGGCCTCGCGCACGGCAGCATGGACAGGCGCGGCTTCAGCGGGCGCCCCACGGTCGGAGCGGATGAACGCCGTCTCCATTCGTCCGGGCGCCTTCATCATTTCTGCGTGCGTCGCGCCCTTGGTGCACAGCCGACCGAAATTGGCCGGGTGCAGCTTGTCGCCCGACACTTTCGCGATGACCGGGTTACCCGTTGCGGCGTCCGTAGCCGACTGCACAACGACTCCACAGCCGACGCCACAGTACGAACACGCGGTCCGCGTGGTCGCCTGCTCCGGATCGGCTGCCATGCATACATGGTCGCCGCCTTGCGTGCTCGTGGGTTTCCTCAATGTTATCGATAGATAAACCCTCACTCACCTGCAAAAACAAGCCTCGAGAAGCGATGCAGATCACACCCGTGCGTAAAGTCGCAGGCAAGGGGTTCGGAGCTGCGCGTTGGTCGCTGAGTGTTTGTGAGTGTTTGTGAGTGTCCGGGCAGGTCAGGCTTTGGAGCGTTCAATTCAGGCAACGATGTCGATTCAATTCACAGGAGGGTCAATCAATGACGCAAGCCCGAAAGATCCCGGCGGCCATAGTGCTCGCAGGAGCCGCAACATTCGCGCTGGTGCTATCCGGGTGTTCGAGCTCGTCAGACACCCCGAAAGAAGTCACCGTCGTCGGCAAGGGCGAGGTTCGCGGGGCACCCGACATTCTCAATGCCAACGTCGGGATCGAGGCGACAGCCACGGATGTCTCCGGCGCAGTCAACGCCGCGAACGAACGCGCACGGGCGATGATCGACGCGCTCACCGGTGCGGGCGTCGCCAAAGAAGACGTCCAGACCAGCGAATTGTCGATCCAGCCCGAGTACTCCAACCCGGGACCGATCGGCGGCGCGAGCACGATTTCCGGCTACCGCGCGACGAATTCGGTCCGCATCGTGGTCCGCGATCTCTCCAAGGCCTCGGACATCCTCGACAAGGCCGTCGCGGCCGGCGGTGACGCGGCGCGGCTTAACGGCGTCTCGTTCGATATCGACGACGACTCCAACCTCGTCGCCGACGCCCGGGCGCGCGCGTTCAACGACGCCAAGGCGCGAGCTGAGCAGTATGCGCAGCTTTCCGGTCTGTCGCTGGACAGTGTGGTCACGATCAACGAGACGAGCGGCAGCCAGGCACCCCAACCGGGGATGTTGAGCGCGGATCGAGCGGCGGCCGAAAGCATTCCGATCGAGCCCGGTCAGCAGACCGTGAACTTCCAGGTCACCGTGAAGTGGGAGCTCGGCTGAACCTGTGCGTCCTTTCGGAGTGCCTGACCTCCGAAAGGACGCACGAGGGGATTAGACAGGCACACCCGGCAGCGCAACGACCTGGGACGCGTAGGACAGTCCGGCGCCGAAGGCAATGAGCAGAGCCGTATCACCGGGCTTCGATTCGCCCGTGCGCAGCAACGCCTCCATCGCGAGCGGAACCGACGCCGCAGACGTGTTGCCGTTCACTTCGATGTCGTTGGCGACAACGCAGCTGTCCGGCAACTTCAGGATGCGAGACATCACCTCGGTGATACGGCCGTTCGCCTGATGCGGAATCAACGCGTCGAGCTGCTCTGTCGTGACGCCCGCCCGATCCAGGGCTTCCCGGCACACCTTTTCCAGCGAGTGCGCGGCCCAGCGGAAGACGGCGGTTCCCTCCATCGCAAGGTAGGGGCGCGTCGCGTCGAGGCCGGTGTCGTCGATCTCGTTGAAGAATTCCATCCAGTCTTTGGTCTGGCGGATGGCCTTCCACTGGTCACCGTCGGAGCCCCACACCGTCGGACCGATCCCGGTGGTCTCCGAGGGACCGACGACGACGGCGCCTGCGCCATCGCCGAACAGGAAAGCGGTCGAACGGTCGGTGACGTCGATGGTGTCCGTCAACCTCTCGACACCGACGACAAGCACGTGGCGCGACGTCCCGGCGCGGACCATGTCGGACGCAACGCTCAGCGCATGGCAAAAACCGGCGCAGCCCGCGGAGATGTCGAATCCAGCTGTCTCCGACATGCCGAGGCCGGTAGCGACCTGCGGTGCCGCAGCAGGAGTCAGCAGCAGCCAGGTCGACGTGGCGACGATGACGCAATCGATCTGATCGGCAGCGACACCCGCGGACTCGAGAGCTTGCTTGCCTGCGGCGATGCTCATCGTGAGAACGGTCTCGTCAGGGCCGCAGAATCGCCGCGTACGAATGCCCGACCGGGTCCGGATCCACTCGTCACTGGAGTCGATCGGGCCCGCGACCTCGTCGTTAGTCACCACGCGAGTCGGGCGGTAGACACCCAGCCCCAGGATCGCGGTGTGCGCAGCGCCCGTTGTCGTAGCAATCTGAGCGGGCATGTCGTCTCCTATATGTTCGCGTCGAGCCTGTTCAACGCCCCAGAAAGTGAGGAATCCCTCATATTCTACCTGCGACGTTTGTACGGTGCACCAATAGAGTCCAAACATCGCGCTGATCCTGAAGAAACCAGTCGCTCACGTAAGGTGTGAACGGCCCGGTTTCGCTGCGCGCGACCAGGGCGTACCCCCGATCCGAAAGTAAGAGGAACCAGTGGCACGCCGTCCGATTCCGCTAGATAGCCCACAGAGCACGGGTGTCGCCCACGTCGTCGAATTGGTTCGAGCGGCGATTCCACCACTTCATCCCGCAGGTCTGCCGTTCGTTCTCGCGCCGCTCGCGGTTGCGACACTCGGCCGCAAGCGCAAGTGGATCCGTCGCTCCGGGCTTGCCGCCGCGGCAGCGAGTGCAACGTTCTTCCGGCATCCGCATCGCGTGCCGCCCAACCGCCACGGCGTCGTGGTGTCGCCTGCGGACGGCGAGGTCGCGCTGGTCGACTTCGCGACACCCCCTGCTGAACTCAACCTCGGCGATACCCCGCGGCCCCGGGTCAGTATCTTCTTGTCGGTCCTCGACGTCCACGTGCAGCGCACGCCGGTCAGCGGCACCGTCAAGACCGTCGTTCATCAGCGGGGCCAGTTCCTCTCCGCGGACCTCGCCGAGGCAAGTGAAGTCAACGAGCGCAACAGCATGCTGCTCGAAACGGCCGACGGACGAGAAATCGCTGTCGTACAGATTGCCGGGCTGCTGGCCCGCCGGATCGTCTGCAATGTCGACGTCGGCGACACCGTCGCCATCGGTGACACGTACGGTTTGATCCGTTTCGGTTCGCGCGTCGACACATACTTCCCGGTGGGAACGACTCTTCAAGTCGAACGCGGCCAGCGAGCAATCGGCGCCGAGACGGTGCTGGCCGTACTGCCGTGACAGGCAAACCGATGCAGAAGAAGGCCCGACGGTATCGACCCGTTCGGCTGCTACCGAGCGTGATCACGATCCTTGCGCTGTGCAGTGGCCTTTCGGCGGTCAAGTACGGACTCAGCGGTCAACTCGGCATCGCGCTCGCCATGATCGGCGCGGCAGCCATTCTCGACACTCTCGACGGCCGGATCGCCCGACTGCTCGACGCGACAAGCAAGATGGGCGCCGAGCTCGATTCGCTTTCGGACGCAATCTCATTCGGCGTTGCACCGGCACTGGTGCTGTACACGACGTTGATGCACGGCAGCAGCGGCGGCTGGATGATCGCTCTCGTCTACGCGGTCAGCATCGTCTTGCGGCTTGCCCGGTTCAACACCCTCATGGACGACGAGACCCGGCCGAGCTATGCGGGTGAATACTTCGTCGGCGTTCCCGCTCCGGCCGGTGCGCTCGTCGCGCTGCTGCCGATCGCGTTCTATGAGCAATGGGGTGACGGCTGGTGGGCGTCGTTCTACTTCGTCTCCGCCTGGACACTGATCTCAGCGGCGCTGATCGTCAGCCGGATTCCGACCCTGGCAATGAAATCGTTCTCCGTGCCACCGCATCTGGCCGCCGGCCTGCTCGTGCTGGTTGCCCTTGCAGCGGCAGCTCTTGTCACGTTCCCGCTGATCCTGCTGATGGTGCTTGTCGGCCTGTACCTCCTGCACATCCCGTTCGCGGTGCGCTCGCAACGTTGGGTTGCCGCGCGGCCGGAATCCTGGGATCACAAGCCGGCCGAACGCAGGGCCGAACGGCGCGCAATCCGTCGGGCGCCTGGCAATCGTGGTCGCCGTTCGTCGGCACGCCTACGCCTGCGGAGGCCTTCGGCTCGTGCCTGAACTTGCGCTGACCGCCAGGCTGAACACATCCGCCGCCGATACCCGACGCGGAGTGGTCCGCCTGCATCCAGAAGCGCTGACCGCCTTGGGTTTGCGCGAGTGGGACGGCATCGCGCTCGTCGGCGCGCGGCGCACTGCGGCGGTCGTGGGTATCGCCCCGCCAGGAACACCTACCGGCACCGCGTTGCTCGACGATGTGACGTTGTCCAACGCGGGAATCAAAGAAGATGCGACGGTCGTCATCGCACCGGTGACCGTCTACGGTGCGAAGCAGATCTCTGTGAGCGGCTCAGCCCTTGCAACCCAATCCATCTCGGCCTCGACGCTGCGACAGGCTTTGCTCGGCAAGGTCGTGTCGGTCGGTGACACCGTGTCGCTATTGCCTCGCGATCTCGGACCGGGTACCAGCTCTGCCGCTGCGACACAAGCGCTTTCTCGAACCTTCGGCGTCGCGTGGACATCGGAATTGCTGACGGTCACAGCCGCTGACCCCTCACCTGGACCGGTCAGTGTGCAGCCCAACTCCGCTGTGACGTGGGGCGCAGGATCGGTGGCGAGCATGGGTGGCGCGGCGACATTCGTCGCCCGACCCGCGCAGTCCGCGCCGGTGATATCCGTCAAAGACCTCGTCGGCGCGCATGCACAAACTGCCAAGCTGACGGAATGGCTCGGCCTCGCGCTCGACCAGCCCGAGCTGCTGAAAAAGCTTGGTGCAAGCCCACATCTGGGAGTTCTTGTCAGCGGCCCCGCCGGCGTCGGCAAAGCCACGTTGGCCCGCGCGGTGCTCACGGGACGACGGGTTGTCGAACTCGATGGTCCAACCGTCGGCGCGTCCGACATCGGGGGGCGGCTTCGCGAAGTGAGCGACGCGGTCACCACTGTCGCGTCGTCCGGTGGCGTGCTGCTCATCACGGATATCGATGCGCTGCTCCCGGCGGAGCGAGAACCCGTCGCAACTTTGATACTCGATCAGCTGCGGGCAGCGATCGACAGTCCAGGTGTCGCCGTGGTCGCAACCACCGCGCATCCAGCCGAGATCGATGATCGATTGCGCGCCCAGGACTTGTGCGATCGTGAACTGACGCTTGGCCTTCCGGATGCGGCAACGCGCAAAGCTTTGTTGGAACTACTGCTTCGCAGTGTCCCGACCGAAAATCTTGCATTCGACGACATCGCAGCACGGACACCCGGATTCGTGGTCGCCGATCTTGCCGCCCTCGGCCGGGAAGCCGCGTTGCGCGCCGCGTCCCGGGCGAGCAAGGCGCAAGACGATCCGGTGCTGCAACAGGAAGATCTGATCGGCGCGTTAGCGGTGATACGACCGCTTTCCCGTTCCGGCACAGAGGAATTGGCGATCGGCAGCCTGACTCTCGACGACGTCGGCGACACGGTGGAGACGAAGCAAGCCCTCACCGAGGCCGTCCTCTGGCCGCTGCAGCATCCCGATTCCTTCGCACGGCTCGGCGTCGAACCGCCACGCGGGGTTCTGCTGTACGGCCCGCCGGGATGCGGCAAGACGTTCCTCGTGCGTGCTCTTGCCAGCACCGGCCAGCTCAGTGTCCATGCGGTGAAGGGTGCGGAGCTGATGGACAAGTGGGTCGGCGCCTCCGAGAAGGCTGTGCGTGAATTGTTCCAGCGGGCAAGAGATTCCGCACCTTCGATGGTATTTCTCGACGAGATCGACGCTCTCGCTCCCCGTCGCGGCCAGAGCTCGGATTCGGGTGTCGGCGACCGCGTCGTCGCCGCGTTGCTCACCGAACTCGATGGCATCGAACCCCTGCGCGATGTGGTGGTTCTCGGTGCGACCAACCGGCCGGACCTGATCGACCCCGCTCTTCTACGTCCTGGCCGACTCGAGCGCTTGATCTTCGTACCGCCGCCGGATGCCCTGGCGCGCAGAGACATTCTGCGAACAACCGGCAAGTCTGTGCCATTGGCCGACGACGTCGATCTCGATGCGCTTGCCGACGACCTAGACGGCTACTCGGCCGCCGACTGCTCCGCGCTGCTACGCGAAGCAGCCTTGGCCGCGATGCGCCGCAGCGTGGATGCAGCCGACGTGTCCGCCGAAGACGTCAAGTCGGCCCGTGCCACCGTGCGGCCGTCGCTCGACCCCGCTCAGGTTGCGGCGCTGCAGGCATACGCCGACAACCGGTCCGGCTAGTCATTGTCCTGACCCTTTCCCTTCGTTGAGCGACGGGATCCCGTCGCTCAACGTCAAGAGTGGGCACGCAGCGTGCTTACTTCCAGCGATCGAGAAGCCGGTTCGCCTCTGCGGCCAGCGCGATCTGCAGGAACGGTCCGAAACTGACACGGCCGACGCCCTGATCGGCAAGCAGCGCCTTGTCGGTCTCACCTGGAAGGGCGATGGCGTTGACCGGTAGCGGAAGCTCCGCCGTGAGCCTGCGTTGCGTCGCATCGTCATGGCGGCCAACGGGATACAGCACATCGGCACCCGCCGCCGCAGCCAGTTGCATGCGCGATATCGCGCGGTCGACCCGACCCGATTCCTCGCCTATCTTGCGGATCAGCACATCGGTGCGCGCGTTGACAACGACGTGTACGCCTACCGCGTCGGCGACCTGACGCAGCTTCCCCACCAGGTCCGCGTGCTCCTGCGGTTCGCGCAGCCTGCCACCTTCGCTGTGCACCGTGTCCTCGATGTTCAGGCCGACGGCTCCCACTTCGAGCAGACCCTCGATCAGTTGGGTCGGCTCCAACCCGTAGCCCGACTCGATGTCCACCGAGATCGGTACGGCGACGGCCTCGGTGATCTGCCGGACGCGGACAAGGAGCTCGAAGAAGCTCATACCCTCGTTGTCCGGTTTGCCGATCGAATCGGCGACGGGATGGCTGCCGACTGTCAACGCGGCGAAACCGGCTTCGACCGCCAAGTTCGCCGACCACGCATCCCACACCGTCGGGAGGATTACCGGATCGCCAGGTCGGTGCAGGCCGAGGAGGGTGTGGGCCTTGTCGCTCAATGAGGTCATACCCTGATCATCCCTCGAGTGGCTCAGGGTTCGTCCGCATCGAGAAACGCCCTGCCCCGCGGACTCAGCCGGTACCCCACCGGCAAGCTCTCCGTGAGCCCCAGATTCTTGAGTCGCCGCACCCGGATCTTGAAGGGATCACGTTCCATGCCGACGAGCGCAGCGAGCTCGCGGGCAACCACTTCGGGGTTCTCGGCGATCAGGTTCAGATAGGTCCGCGTCCATGGCTCGGCCGCGTCCATTCGCGCAAGCCGCTTGCGCAGCGTGTCGATGTCGGCATCGTCGAGCTCCGCTGACGCCCGCAATTCGTGACGCGGATCAGCGCCGCCGTACCGAACGCCCACTCGGTAGAGATCGCCACCTACCCTCGACTTCTTGTTGATCACCTTCACGAGCTCAGCGGCGGTGTCGAATCCGGCGGCACGGGCTTCGGCATCGGAAATTGCGTCGACCCGGTCGATCGACACGATTTCAACGACGCCGAGTGCATTGCAGATTCGGGTGCCCGGGTTGACTCGCGAGCGGTCCCAGCGACGGAAAGCCAACGTGATGCGGCCCGCGGCGATGCCTTCGATGGCAGCCGGTGTGAAGAGCATTAGTCCACCAAACCCATCGACTGCAGCCTGCGAAATACCAGCATCGACCCGGGCGCAACGTGCGGCATCGCCGCGTATTCGTCGACCGTGAAATAGCGCAGCTCGGCGATCTCGTTGCTCGGCCGCGGTTCCTCGACGAGCTCGGCGAGGAAACAGGTGATGTGCACTTCAGTGCCTGCCGGGTGACCCCACGCCTCCGCACGGAAGACGCCGAGTTCTTCGACGCTGTCGTGCACAATCCCAGTGCCGAGCTCTTCTCGGATCTCCCGGTGCAACGCCTGCTCGGCCGTCTCCCCCGCATCGATCTTGCCGCCGGCCATATAGAACGCCGCCTTGTCGGCTGACCTCGCTTGGAGCAGCCGTCGTTCTCGGACATATGCGAGGGCGGCGGTCCGGATCTCGGCGGGCACGCCATCACGGTACGACAAACCGGTCGCCGGTCGGGTGCCAACACAGCCGTGTCCAGGTGCGAGGACGCCCTCACCTAGAATGGATTTACGGCCCATCCGCCGTTGTACACCCCGCCGCCGTAATAACGACACCGGCCTCCGGCCGACATGACGAGGTGCAATTGCTAGCCATACTGCTCGCCCATGCGGTGGCCGCTCTGCTGGCACCGGTGTGCGTGCGGATGCTTGGCCGCAATGGATTCCTGCCGCTCGCGTTGGTTCCGCTGGCATCGCTCGGATGGGTTGTCGCGAACTGGAGCACCGAGCGCTGGGCGAGTTTCACATGGGTGCCCGGGCTGTCGATGAACATCGACCTGCGGTTCGACTCACTTGCCGCGATCATGTCGGTGCTTGTGCTCGGCATCGGCACACTCGTTCTCGTCTATTGCTCGCGGTACTTCGAGGACGACGAACCTCGGCTGGGTTTGTTTGCGGCGTTGATGGTTGCGTTCGCCGGCGCGATGTTCGGCCTGATCGTCAGCGACAACCTGCTTGTGCTGTACACCTTCTGGGAAGTGACGACCGTGCTGTCGTTCCTGCTCGTCGGCCACTACGCCGAGCGTGCAACGAGCAGGCGGGCGGCCACTCAGGCGCTCCTCGTCACCACCGCCGGTGGACTTGCGATGCTTGTCGGCATCATCGTGCTCGGCCAGCTCGGGCACTCCTATCTGCTGTCCGAGCTGATCGCGCACCCGCCGACCGGATGGCTGGCAGACGTCGCGATAGTGCTGATCCTGATCGGCGCACTGAGCAAATCGGCAATCGTGCCGATGCATTTCTGGCTGCCCGGAGCGATGGCGGCACCCACGCCGGTTAGCGCCTACCTGCACGCCGCGGCGATGGTGAAGGCCGGCATCTACCTCGTTGCCCGGCTCGCACCTGGGTACGCCACAGCGCCGCCGTGGCACATCACGGTCATCGGCCTCGGGCTGGTGTCGATGCTGCTTGCAGGCTGGCGATCCCTGCAGTTGCACGACCTCAAACTGATCCTCGCGTTCGGCACGGTGAGCCAACTCGGCTTCCTGATGGTGCTCGTCGGAGTCGGCACAGAAGACGCGGCCATGGCCGGTATGACGATGCTCGTCGCGCACGCGATGTTCAAGGCCGCACTGTTCATGGTCGTCGGGATCATCGATCACGCGACAGGAACGCGCGACATACGCAAGCTCGCACACCTCGGTCGCAAGGCGCCGGTGCTGGCGGGCGTCGCAACGTTGGCTGCGCTAAGCATGGCGGGGATACCACCGCTCATCGGATTCGTCGGCAAGGAAGCTGCCCTCACGACTCTGTCGGACGCCACGATATTCGGCCATTCGACACGTGTGCTGATCGTGACACTGGTCGCCCTCGGCTCGACATTGACGGTGGCATACAGCATCCGCTTCATCTGGGATGCGTTCGGCGGCAAGGGGCGTAGCCAGCCGAGCTCGGCGGTGGTGAAGCTGCATCCGCCCGGCCCGTTGCTGCTCGCCGTGCCCGCACTACTGGCGGTGGGCGGCCTGGCTGCAGGCATCGCGTCACCGTGGCTGGACGGACGGTTACGCCCATATGCGCGCACTCTTCCAGTGCCAGGCGATTACCACATTGCCCTCTGGCACGGCTTCGTTCCCGCACTCGGGCTCACCGCCGTCATCGTGGTCGCTGGTATCGCGTTGTATCTCCGCCAGGACATAGTCGACCGCCTGCAATTCCGGCGCCACACACTCGGCAACGCCGACCGTGCCTACGACGCGACGCTGCGGTACCTCGACCGCGTCTCGACGGCGATGACCGGCACCACCCAACGCGGATCGCTGCCACTGACGCAGGCCACAATCCTCACCACGCTTGCCGTGGTGCCAGCTCTCCTGATTCTGTTCGGGCCGAGTGAGACTGTGCGACTGCGTCTATGGGACTCACCGATGCAGCTCGCGGTTGGTGCGATCATGATCGCCGCGGCCCTCGCGGCAACCGTGATGCGAAACCGTCTCGCCAGCGTGCTGCTGGTCGGTGTGAGCGGATACGGCTGCGGCGTCATCTTCGCCCTGCACGGCGCACCCGACCTTGCCCTCACCCAGGTCCTCGTCGAGACGCTGACGCTGGTGATTTTCGTCCTCGTGCTGCGGAAACTTCCTGCGGAAGTAGACGATCGCGGTGCTGCCCGCTTCAAGGCACCGCGCGCCCTGTTGGCGATCGCGGTCGGCGCCGCAGTCACCGGAATCGCCGCGTACGCAACGAATGCGCGTCGGGCAGTCCCGATCTCGGTCGAACTTCCCGACGCCGCATACCATCTCGGCAACGGCCGCAACGTTGTCAACGTTCTGCTCGTGGACATTCGCGCGTGGGACACCCTCGGCGAGATATCGGTCCTGCTCGTCGCTGCGACCGGTGTCGCGTCGCTCGTCTTCCGCAGTCGCCGATTCGGTTCTGCACCAAGAGTTTCCGATGCACCCACCGATGTCCACGACACGAGCGGACAGGTGACGTGGCTCCTCGGCGGTGACCTCATCCATCCACGACATCGGTCGCTCGTTCTCGAAGTTACTACCCGACTGCTGTTTCCGACTGTGATGGTGTTGTCGGTGTACTTCTTCTTCTCCGGCCACAACGCTCCCGGTGGCGGTTTCGCCGGTGGACTCACCGCGGGTCTGGCGCTCGTGCTGCGATACCTCGCGGGCGGGCGGTACGAACTCGGCGAAGCGCTGCCTATCGACGCGGGCCAGATACTCGGGATTGGGCTCATACTTTCCGCAGGGACTGCCACTGCGTCGTTGTTGCTCGGCGCGCCTGTGCTGTCGTCGGCGGTCTTCGAGGTGACGCTTCCGATACTCGGTCACATCAAACTTGTCACCGCGCTGTTCTTCGACCTCGGTGTCTATCTGATCGTCGTGGGCCTTGTGCTCGATGTGTTGCGCAGCCTCGGCGCGCGACTCGACTACGAGAGCGAAACCCGCGACCGCCGAGGAGTTGGGGCACAGCGATGAGCGCAAATCTGGTTCTGTTGATCGTCATCGGCGTGCTGGTGTCGTGTGGGGTCTACCTCATGCTCGAACGCAGCGTCACCAAAATGTTGTTGGGCATGGTGCTTTTCGGCAATGCGGTAAACCTGCTGATCTTGACAATGGGCGGACCGGACGGCGATCCGCCGATCGTGGGTCGCTCGCAATCGGGCACGATGGCCGACCCCCTCGCGCAGGCAATGATCCTCACCGCGATCGTGATCACAATGGGTGTCTCGGCTTTCGTACTTGCGCTCGGCTACCGCTCCTACACCCTGACAACGAAGGACAGTGTGGAGAACGACCCCGAAGACACGCGGGTCATCGCGCGCCGATCGCGTGCCGACGCGCCGGACCAGGATCGCTCCGACGATCCGGTCACAGGCGAACCGAGCATCGGCGGCGACGCCTTCGATGCGGCGGGCAACCCGATTCCAATCGATCAATTGACGAACCTCGAGGACATCGAGTGCTACGAGGATCTGCACGACGGCGGTGACCGGCCGTGACGATCGACCCGAGCTGGATGACGGTGCTTGCGCCCATGCCGGTTCTCATCCCGCTACTTGCCGCGTCGATCACACTTGTGCTCGGCCGCAAACCGCGTACGCAGCGCTACACCACGATCGGCGCGCTTATCGTCGTGGTGGTCGCATCCGGATTGCTGCTCTACCTCGCCGACCGGGACGGCACAACGGCACTGCAGGTCGGCGGCTGGAATTCGCCGATCGGGATCACCCTTGTCGTGGACCGGCTTTCAGCGATGATGCTGGTCGTCTCGTCGATCGTGTTGCTAGCCGTCGTCATCTACGCCGTCGGGCAGGGTGTGCGGGACGGCACCGAACACCAGCCGACATCCATCTTCTTACCCACGTATCTCGCTCTCTCCGCTGGCATTTCGAACGCATTCCTCGCCGGGGATCTGTTCAATCTGTACGTCGGTTTCGAGGTTCTGCTTGCCGCGTCGTTCGTTCTGCTGACGCTCGGTGCCAGCGCGGATCGAGTGCGGGCAGGCGTTTCGTACGTGATGGTGTCGATGGTGTCGTCGCTGATTTTCCTGTGCGGCATCGCGTTTGCCTATGCGGCAACCGGAACGTTGAACTTGGCCCAGATGGCCACCCGCCTCGACGCCGTGCCCGCAGGGACACGTACCGCGATTTTCGGGGTGCTGTTGGTGGCATTCGGAATCAAGGCGGCCGTGTTCCCGCTGTCGAACTGGCTGCCGAACTCGTATCCTACGGCGCCCGCACCCGTCACCGCGGTCTTCGCTGGTTTGCTCACCAAAGTCGGTGTCTACGCCATCATTCGGACCCACACCCTGCTGTTTCCCGGCGGAGTGCTGGACAACGTGCTGCTCGTGCTCGGCCTGCTCACCATGCTCGTCGGCATTCTCGGTGCAATTGCCCAGAGCGATATCAAACGACTGCTGTCTTTCACGCTGGTCAGCCATATCGGCTATATGATCTTCGGGATCGGGCTCTCGACCGCCTCGGGACTGTCCGGTGCAGTGTATTACGTTGCGCACCACATCATTGTGCAGACGACTCTGTTCCTCGTCGTCGGGCTGATTGAGCGTCAGGCGGGATCGTCGTCGCTGCGCCGGCTCGGCGGTCTAGCCGCGGCCAGTCCGGTACTCGCTGTCGCGTTCCTCATCCCCGCCCTCAATCTCGGTGGTATACCGCCCTTCTCGGGATACATCGGCAAGGTCGCCCTATTGCAGGCCGGCGCGGCGCAGGCCAGCTCACTGGCATGGGTATTGGTCGCCGGCGGCACCGTCACCAGCCTGCTCACGCTGTACGTCGTCGCACGGGTGTGGACGAAGGCGTTCTGGCGACCCCGCGCCGACGCCCCCGAGGGCGATCTCGCGGACCGCGCACCATCGGCGTTGATCGACGAATCGTTCGACATCGACTTCGCCAAACGCGAAGACGTCGGCCGCATGCCTGCATTCATGTTGCTACCGACCATCGGACTGGTCGGGGTAGGAATAGCACTCACCGTGTTCGCCGGTCCGATAATCGGGATCACCGATCGCGCGGCGGAGGACCTCGAGCATCGTTCCGTCTACATCGACGCGGTCCTAGGACCGAATTACGCCGAGGAAGTCGCAGCGGAGGGCGCCCGATGAGTCGCTCACATGCAGTGCAGCTGTTCGTGCTCCTCTGGCTTGCGACTGTCTACGTGTGGCTGTGGGGTGATATCAGCGCGGCGAACATCGCTGCCGGATTGGTGATCGGGCTGCTGATCATGCTGCTCCTCCCGCTTCCCCGGGTGCACGTCGCAGGCAAGGCGCATCCGTTGTCGATCCTGACACTGATGGTGCTGACCGCGTATTACGCGCTCGAGTCCAGCGCGCAGGTCGCGTGGCTGGCCGTGCGTCCAGGCCCGCCACCAGTGACGGGTGTGCTGCGAATTCGGTTGGCGATCCGATCCGACCTGGTCCTTGTCCTGTGTTGCGACGTCCTCAACCTGATTCCGGGGACGATGGTGCTCGAGATCGACAAGGAGCGCCGCGTCGTCTACGTCCATGTGCTCGATGTCGGCAGCGACAAAGCGGTCAACAACTTCTATCGCTCGACGCGACGCCTCGAGCGGTTGTTCATCGCGGCGTTCGAGCGAGAGTCGGATCGGCAACAAGCGGAGGAGCCGTCATGACCATAGTTGCGGTCATCGCCGGAGTGATGCTGACCATCGCAGCGATGCTCACCGCCTTTCGACTGCTCGCGGGACCGAGCACCCTCGACCGGGTCGTCGCAGTCGACACGCTGATCGCGGTGGCGATGTGTGGCCTCGCGGTGTGGGCAACCTACAGCCGAGACACCACGGTGGTGCCCGCGATCGTCGCGTTGTCGCTGGTCGGTTTCCTCGGTTCGGCAACCGTCGCGCGATTCCGGGTGAGTGACGACGCATGAACACCGTGCTCGAAGTCATCTCGATGGTGTTGATCCTGGTCGGCGCACTACTCGCGATGACCGCAGCGATCGGCATCGTCCGCTTCCCCGACACACTCTCGCGGATGCACGCCGCAACGAAGCCGCAAGTCGTCGGCCTGGTGCTAGTCCTGATCGGCGCGGTGATCCAACTGCGTGGCAACGTCGACATCTGGATGCTGGTGCTGGTCGGCCTGTTCACCCTGCTGACCGCGCCCGTCATCGCTCACATGGTTGGCCGTGTCGCCTACCGCGAGCAGCGCGGACGTGACGGTCTGCTGATGATCAACGAAATGGCCGAAGACGAGGAGTGAGTTAGTCTTTTTGTACGCCACGCGGTCGATTTTGCGTACAAAAAGACTAACTGGCGCGCTCGAATGCGGTCTTGACGCGGTCGAGCAACTCCTGCTGGTGGCGGGTAACGAGCTCCTTCGTCGCGATGACGACGTCCCAACCGAGCCGCCGGATTGTGTTCTCGCGCCGGACGTCTCGGGCGTATCGCTCGCGGTCACGATGGTGGTCGCCGTTGTACTCGACGACGATCCGGTTCGCCGGCCACGCCATGTCGACCCGCGAGAAGTGCCGGC
Organism: Mycobacteriales bacterium; assembly: GCA_038256175.1. Lineage (GTDB taxonomy): Bacteria > Actinomycetota > Actinomycetes > Mycobacteriales > Mycobacteriaceae > Antrihabitans. Next base: position 17,037 of record JBBSKP010000005.1, on the reverse strand, counting down.
CACGTTCGTCGAGCAGGACGTACTGGGTTTGCGGACGCGGGAAACCGGCCCCGACCAGTAAGAGCCTAGTTTTGGTTTCCCACGGCGACTCCGCACCTTGGTCCGCCAGCTCGAGGACGCGACCCAGGTCGTGAAGTCCCCGCACACCTCGATGCCGAGTGATCAGCTCGCCCATCGACGACGGATCGCAACGGCCCATGTTGCAGAGTCCATCGGTTACCTCCACCGCAGCCTCGAACGGCAATCGGCGGGCGAGGTCGAATGCGGTGCGGATATGCGTGGTCAGCTCGAATCCGTACACTTCCTCGTGCTCGTCGTCGGCGAGCCGGTCGTATCGGAACACTGCGTCCCTACGACGTCGAGCAGCTGTAGGAAGCGTAAGTTCGGGCACGACTTCGTCCGGGATGTACTTGTAGCCGTGCAATGCCGCCGCTGACCAGCCGCACAGCACACCCTGCGGGTATGCGACGGCCAAAGCCCGCGATCGCTGGGCAAAGTCGATCGGCTGATCAGCGCGGACGTAGACGCCCCCGAGCACCGGCCGATAATCCCTCGCGAGCTCGCGGCGGGTCATTGTTTCCAACAATCGAGCCATGCGGATCGGTCCGATTGGCTGTTTCGGGGCCATCCGCGACACACTATCGCCGAGTTAGTCCTTTTGTACGCCAACACTGCCGAAATGCGTACAAAAAGACTAACTCGCGACTGCGACGACCGCGGCTTTCCTGCGACCCCAAGTCGCGAGCAAAGTCCCTGGTCGCGCGAACCAGGTCGCGTAGAACGCAACGATCATCGCGGCGAGCACACCGAGAATCAGTGGGCCCGAGAATGCTGGGTACTGGGCGATCGATACGGCGAGGTAGCGGTAGCTGAACAACAATGCCGCCAAGCCCACAGCACCACCGACCACCAACCGCACCCGGAACCAACCCCAGCCGCGGTCCGGTTCGCGAAGCGCCGATTCCACGGTCAAGCACAGGACCGCGCCCGCGACGAGGTCGACACCGTAGTGGTAGCCGAAGCCGAGCGTCGCGGTCAGCGTGCACACGAGCCAGAACGTGCCGCCGTAGCGCAGCCACCTCGGACCCTGCCGCGAATGGATGAACACAGCCATCGCCCACGCAGTGTGCATGCTCGGCATGCAGTTGCGGGGGGTGAAGTCGTCGAACGGTATCGCACCGGGATTTGTGGTGAACGGTGGAGCGACATCAGGCCAGTAGTTGGACAGCTGCAGTCCTTGACCGTCGGCGCCGTACGCGAAAATCGGTCCGACCACAGGAAACAGCACGTAAATCATCGGTCCGATAAGCCCGAGCGTCAGAAAGGTCCGCACGAGGTAGTGCTGCGGCCACGCGCTGTTCAGGTTCGACACCCGACGCAATTGCCACACCGCAACCACCATCGCGGCAACCGGAAGCTCGATATAGACCCAATGAAGGATGCCGTATCCGACCGGTCCCATTGCTTCGACCATCGTGCCGAAAACCCACGACGGGTTGCCGAGCGCTTGGTCGGCGAGTTGGGCGTATTGGTCGAGGACCATCGGGCGGGCGATCGCGGTGATTTGCAGCCAGGTGTCGCCGACCTTCGTAGCAAGGATCAGCAGCGCACCGAGGGCGATCGCATGCAGAGCGCGTGCGCTTTCTTTGCCCGACCACCGAAGCCACGCGATCAAGGCCAACGCGGTCAGCACGATGAGCGGACCGTTGCCGACGGTCGCCGACCCGCCCCGTAGCAGACGCTCGGCGGCAAACACCAGATCGATGCCGATCGCTGCGGTCAACGCCATGACACGACGCCGAGCGCTGATGCCGACCAGTGCCAGCGCCAACCCCGCCCACGGCACGGACGCCGACTTCGGCGTTGCGACGTAATCGGCGACCAGGCTGAGCAGTGGACCCTGGAATCCGGCGCGTGTGGCGATCGCTTGCATCGTGATCAGCAGCGCGGCTGCGGCTCCGAGTACTGCGATGATCACGGTGCGCGTCGTCGACGAATGGGATCCCGTCGTCCTCGCATCGTTGATCAGCACAACGAACATAGTAAACGGCGAATGAACGCACACTTGCGAACGTGAACGAGGCCTTACAGCCCGGCGTCAGGAGTCGAGTTCGGAAACCAGCGAATCGACGACGGCAATCAGGTCACCGCCGGACTCAGCGGCAACGCGCCGTTGCCGCTGGTAGGAAGCCCCGCGACGCGGAATATCTGCCACCTTGGCGAGCTCGTCCGCGCAGCCGAGTTTGATTGCGGTCGGTGCCAGTTTTTCGAGCAGGTCATCGAGGTCCTCGGTGATCAATCGCTCGTTGCTGTCCGCGTCGGTGATGATGATCGCGTCGAGGCCGTACCGTGCTGCGCGCCACTTGTTTTCCTGGACGTGCCACGGCGGAATCGTCGGCAGCGTTTCGCCGTTCTCCAACCGTTGATCGAGATCGACGATCAAGCAGTGCGTCAGGGCAACCAGCGCGCTGAGCTCAGATTTCGTCGAGATGCCGTCGCAGACCCGGATCTCGATGGTTCCCCACTTCGGCGCCGGACGGATGTCCCAGTGCATGCCGCCGAGCTGATCGATCACCCCGGTCTTGAGCTGGTCGTGCACGAAAGACTCGAACTGAGTCCAGTTGTCGAACTGAAAAGGCAGGCCGGCCGTCGGTAACTGCTGGAACATCAGCGCACGGTTGCTGGCGTAGCCGGTGTCCGAGCCTGCCCACATGGGAGACGACGCCGACAACGCCAGCAGATGCGGATACTGCAGTAGCAGCGAGTTCAGGATCGGGAAGACCTTCTCCTGGTGGGACAGCCCGACGTGGACGTGCACACCCCAGATCAGCATCTGCCTGCCCCACCACTGGGTGCGCTCGATGAGCTCTTCGTAGTGGGGTGAGCTGGTGAGCTGCTGAGTCGACCACTGCGCGAACGGGTGCGTGCCTGCGCAGAACAGGTCGACACCGCGCTGATCGGCTGCCCGCCGCACGATGTCCATCGTTCCACTGAGGTCGTCCATAGCCTCGCCGACCTGCCGATGTACACCCGTCACGAACTCGACGGTGTTGCGCAGCAGTTCTTTGGTTACTTGCGGCGTGCCGTCGTGTGCAAGTAGCTCGCCGACGTCGTCGATCACGTCCGACGCGTTGTTGACCAGGTCTCGAGTGGTCTTGTCGACCAGAGCGATTTCCCACTCGACTCCGAGCGTGTGCTCGGCCGATGCGTTGAAAGGGACCTCACGCGCTCTGGCGTCCGGTCCGGACACCGACGTCTTATTTGACGACGGCGCAGGCCACCCGGCCACCCGCGTCACCGGTCGAGAGCGTCGTCTGGTCAGGCACCGCGGCACCGTCCGCCAACGTGTACCGGTTGGGGATGTTGGCGAAGTTGTCGGCGTTCGCGTGGATGATCACTGCGCGCCCCGGCGTGAGATCTTCCATCGTGAATCCGTCGGTCATAGTGACCAACTCTGTGGCTCCATGCTCGAGCGCCTGCAGTGAGGTCAGGTCTCCACTCGCAGGATGCCCGGTGTGGCCTTCCTTCTGGAAGTGCCCGCCGGCGGACAGGAAGTTGCCCGTCTCACCACCGGTCGGTGCCACCGAGTTCGCTTCACACTTGCCGACCGAATGCACGTGCAGACCGTGGAATCCAGGCGTGAGACCCTCGGCTTCGACCTTGACCTGCAACGCATCGCCAACCTTGGTGAACGTGACTGTGCCGACTTCCTTGCCGCTCGGATCCTTGAATTCACCGGTAACGGACGTACTGCTTTTTTCGGATTCCGGGGTAGGAATGCCGGCAGTGGGCGCCGGGGAGTTCGAGCCCGTCCACACCGGCGGGGTCGTCCCTGGCGTGTCAGTCGATTCCTGGCCGCTGCTGCATGACGCGAGTGTCAGAGCAGCAATCGCGGCCAACGGGGCCGCAATGCGCCATGACATGCGACGGGGTGTAGACGAGGCCATCGAACCGCTCCTTTGCAGGTGGGCGAGCAAGTGGATCTGATCATAGCTGCGACGATCGGTGGCACGGACCGGCAGGTACGCGCCCGCGCCGCAGGGTCAGCTGGCTGTGACGATAACGATGACGCCAGCCGACGAGTTCGCAATACCCGCAAATCGGGGTTCGGCGCTTACGCCCAGTTCAGCGGCTATTGCGGTTGCGGCTTGCTTCTCCGAGGACGAGTTCCCGTAGTACACGGTCGTTTTCGGGATCTCACCCTCGCTGTAGTTGCCGGTCTCCGCGATGCTCCAGCCATTGGCTTCCAGCTTTTGCGCGGTTTTCGCTGCGAGCCCACTGACCGAACTGTTGTTGAATACTCGAACCGGGACCGACTTGTCGACGGCACCGGACGAGGCGGTTGCGCTGGCCGAAACCGAGGAACTGGTCGACACCGGCGCGGAGCCCGCAGGGATGTTGGCGCCGCCCGATCCGGGCAGCACGCTGGGTGCACCACTCGCCGGTGCCGACGAATCGGCAGAGTCCGACTTGGACAGGGACAGCGCCCCAATACCGCCGAAAACGATCGCGAGTGCGATCAAAACCATCGCGAGCGCTCGCAGCGGAGGCCCACCTGAGGGCGGGTTCGGATTGCTCACACTGCAAACCCTAATCGACTATGGGGTAGTTCGACGCAACCCCGCCGCGACGGCGTGGGCACATCCGAGCGCTTCTAGGTGTGACTTCTAGGTGACTTCGAATCCCAAGCGACGAGCCGCGCGCTGCTTCTGCCGGCTGGCCCGTAATCTGCGCAGTCGCTTGACCAACATCGGGTCTGCTGCGAGCGACTCGGGGCGATCGACCAAAGCGTTCAGCACCTGGTAGTAGCGGGTCGCGGACATATCGAAGAGCTCCTTGATGGCCTCTTCCTTTGCGCCTGCGTACTTCCACCACTGCCGCTCGAAAGACAGGATGTCGTGCTCACGTCGGGTAAGTCCGTCGGCACCGCGCTCGTTGGTCTGAGCGGAGTCGCCGGCCGGCCCAGACTGATTCCGGTTTCGCGCTACTGCGCCGTCCATCTCACTCCTTGACATCTCCCCGTCGCTATTCGCCCCAGTCGGCGAATTACACCGGTGTTCTTCGAGCATCATTCAACCACGACAGATAGCGCGGCGATTGCTTACGCGGTTGGCGCGTCGTGGCGCCATCGCGTTGTAGCCGACAACACTCGCTTCGGCGTAAGCGCTATATCGGTGTCCCAGTATCCTTGTCGACCATGGCAATTCTTCCGATCCGCATCGTCGGCGACCCGGTGCTGCACAATCCCACCGAGCCAGTAACAGAATCGCCCGCCGAACTCGCGCCTCTGCTCACCGATATGTTCGAAACCCTTGATGCCGCAAACGGCGTCGGACTTGCGGCCAATCAGGTTGGTGTCGGTCTGCGGTTGTTCATCTACGACTGCCCCGACCTCGACGCCGACGGCAATCAGATTCGGCGAACCGGGGCTGTGATCAATCCCATCCTCGAAACGTCGGCCATTCCGGAGACCATGCCCGACCCGGATGACGACGAAGAAGGTTGCCTTTCCGTTCCGGGCGAACAGTTTCCGACCGGACGCGCCGATTGGGCGAAGGTCACAGGCACCGATGCCGACGGAAATCCGGTCGAAGTCGAGGGCATCGGATTCTTCGCGCGCATGCTGCAGCACGAGGTCGGCCACCTCGAGGGCTTGCTCTACGTTGACGTGCTCATCGGTCGAAACTCCCGTGCAGCGAAGAAAGCCATCAAACGCCACGGTTGGGGTGTACCCAATTTGAGCTGGATCCCGGGCACGGTCGACGACCCGTTCGGCCATGACGACTGACATTCCGCTCGGATCCCGTGTGGTGCTGCGATACCGGCTGCCAGCCGGTTCCACCCATCCGATGACCGACGTGATCGGGCAGCTGGTCACACTCGATCCGCTCACGGTCCGCGACTCGAACGGCCACGAGATTTCCGTCGATGCCAGCCGAGTAGTTGCACTGAAAGCGTTGGCGGCCAGGCCGATCCGCACCAGCGAGATCCGCGCAGTTGAGTACGCCGCCGCGGACGGCTGGCCCGGCCTCGAGCGCGAATGGCTCGACGGCTGGTTGCTGCGGTTCGGACAGGGATTCACCGGCCGTGCCAATTCTGCTGTGCCGCTGGACGAATCCGCGTCGCTCATGTCTCTCGATCGGATCGCGTCGTGGTTCGCCGAACGGGGCCAGACTCCTCAGCTGCTGATTCCGGATCGGCTCGGGACAGTTCCGCCCGGCTGGTGTACGTGGGACGAAGTGCTCGTGCTCGCGGCCGATATCGAATCGCTGGGGCTACCGACGGGCCGCTCGATCGTTCGCGTCGACGTCCTGCCTTCCCCCGCGTGGCTCTCGCTCTACCGCTATCGCGGAACCGTGCCACCGCCCGCTGCCGTCGATTTGCTCCGTGCCGTTCACGACGGCGTCGTCGGCTTCGGCAGCATCGGCGATCCGGCGGGCGAGGCACTGGCCATCGCGCGCGCGGCCGTCACGAAGGCACCGGACGGGCGCCGCTGGGTTGGGCTGACCGCGGTCGAAGTCGCAGAACAACATCGACGGCACGGGATTGGGACACTCATCTGCACCGACTTGGTCCGCTGGGGATACGACCGTGGCGCGACACATGCGTACCTGCAGGTCGCGGCCGACAACGAGCCTGCGATCGCAATGTATCGCGGGCTCGGGTTCGTCGAGCATCACCGCTACCGATATGCGGCACCATGCGCATAGCCACCTGGAATGTGAATTCGATCCGCTCGCGGATAGATCGCGTCATCGACTGGCTGGATCGTTCCGACATCGACGTTCTCGCGATTCAGGAAACCAAATGCCGCGACGACCAGTTTCCGTATGACCGCTTCGACGACGCCGGTTACGAGATCTGCCACGTCGGCTTCAACCAATGGAACGGTGTCGCCATCGCCTCCCGCGTCGGCATCGCCGATGTAGAGGTCGGTTTCGATGGGCAGCCGGGCTTCGACCGCGACGCCGCGGACACCCTGTTTACCGAGCCGGTGGTCGACGCTCGCGCGATAGGGCCCACCTGCGGAGGCGTCCGGATCTGGAGTTTGTACGTCCCCAACGGCCGCGCACTCGACGACCCGCATTTCACGTACAAATTGGAATGGCTGGCACAGCTGCGCGACAACGGCGAGGGTTGGCTACGCGCCGACCCGCAGTCGCAGATCGCGCTCATGGGCGATTGGAACATCGCACCAACGGATGACGACGTGTGGTCGGTCGAGTACTTCGCCGACAAGACGCACACATCGCCCGCCGAGCGGGACGTGTTTGCGGCGGTTGTCGACACGGGCTTTACCGACGTGGTTCGACCGTTCACGCCCGGCCCCGGCGTCTATACCTACTGGGACTACACGCGACTGCGGTTCCCTCGCAAAGAGGGGATGCGAATCGACTTCGTGCTCGGATCGCCGGCGCTTACGGCACGCGTGCAGGACGCAGTCATCGACCGCGAAGAGCGAAAAGGCAAGGGCGCCAGCGACCATGCGCCGGTGATTGTCGAGCTCGGTTAGTCCGCCTGCTCTACTAGCGCACGTTCGAGCGCGGGTAGCGCGGTCATGAGCGCGGTGCGCTGCGCGGGTTCGAGCCGGTCGAGAGCCGCCGCAAAGTTCTGGATTCGGGCAGACGTCACACCGTTGACCAGCTCATGCCCTTGCACCGTTGCCGTAAGCACTGCCGCGCGACGGTCCTCCGGGTCGGCCGTGCGTTCCAGATACCCGGATTGCTCGAGCGATGAGACGATTCGCGACATCGTCGGCGCCGACACCCGCTCGGCTGCCGCAAGATCCCCCAGCCGCATCGGCTCGCCGCGGGTCAGGGAGGCAAGCGCCGACGCGACGCCAGGGCTCAACGATCCGGCATCCCCAGCACGCCGCAACGCACGGGTGACCCGACCGAGCGACAGGTACAGCTCGGCAGCCGCGCCGAGTGCGTCCTTCATGTGCAGTTCGCTTCCACACTCACGATTGTTCCAGCCGACGTGACCGTGCGGACCGGCGGCGGCCCTCGGGCCGCACCCGTATATGTGACCGATGTTCACTGCTATTCTGCGAAGTGACCAGTCGTCTTACTCAACGGGGAGAAGACGTCGATGGCGCTGAGCGCCACAGGGAGAATGATCAGATGAGCTACCGCTTCGCACTCGATCCAGTCGACGAGACGTTCTTCGACTCCGCACCGTTGCTGTGGAGTTACCCCATCGACCTCACCGCAAGTCCCGCCGAAGTCTGGGATGGGCTGACGGTCGCAAAGCCGTTGTCGTGGTGCCGGATGCTCACAAACGTCGAGTACGTCGGACAGCCGCCGTTCGGGGTTGGCGTCGGCCGCAAGGTCGAGGTGGGAAAGACACTGCGCATGCAAGAGACCTTCTTCCGCTGGAACGATGCCGAGCGACGCCACTCGTTCTACGTCACCCACTCCAACGTGCCGATCTTCACATCTTTCGCGGAGGACTACCAGGTCGTCGCAACACCGACTGGCAGCCGCCTCGTCTGGACGTTTGCGATGTCGCCACGCCAGGGCTTCGATACGTTCCTGCGCCTCGGCGCACCGATCAACAAAGCACTGTTCACATCGTTCGTCCGCGACACGAGCCGCCACTTCGGCGCGGTCGTATCCGAAACGCGATAGGAAACCCCATGTTTCGCAACGCAATCGATCAAGTGACCGCACTTCCCCAGCGCGTCCTGCCTGCGCTCGGGCTGGGCTCGGAGGCGGCCACCGACCGTCCCACCGAAGACGCGCGCGTCCTGCTCGACGTCAAGGGCGAGATTGCCTATGTGACCCTGAACCGGCCGGACAAGCTGAACGGCGTCGATCTGGAGATGATCGACGAACTCATCGCCACCGCGCGAACGATCTCCGCCGATCGCAATGTCCGCGCTGTCGTCCTTGCCGGTGCCGGTGCGGCGTTCTCCGCCGGCCTCGACTTCGGCGCCGTCGGCAAGCAGCCGGTCAAAGTGGCACGGGCGTTTGCGAAATTGCCCGGCCAGACGACCAACCTGTTCCAGGAAGTGTGCTGGGCCTGGCGCGAACTGCCCGTCCCTGTCCTTGCCGTTGTGCACGGGCGTTGTTACGGGGCAGGCATGCAACTCGCGCTCGCCGCGGACTTCCGGTTCAGCACCGCGGACTGCGAATTCTCGGTCATGGAAGGCAAGTGGGGTCTCGTACCGGACATGACGGGATCGATCACGCTCAGCGAGCTTGTCGGAATCGACGTCGCGAAGCGGCTGACGATGACAGCGGAACTCTTCGACGGCACGAAAGCCAAGGAACTCGGCTTGGTGACCGAGGTGTCGGCCGATCCACTCGCTGCGGCGCAGACCCTGATCGCCGAGATCGTGACCCGTTCGCCTGACGCCGTCGCTGCTACCAAAGAGCTGTTCAATCAGAGCTGGCACGCGTCGCCGAGAGCAGCGTTCTGGAGCGAGAGCCGGCTACAGCTGGCGCTGCTCCGGGGTCGCAACCACAAGATTGCGCGGACGGCGAACTTCGCCAAGAAGATCCCCGAATACGTCGCCCGGTCGCTGGGCTGAGTCAGGCCCCCTAGATCGCGACTGCGATGTCCTGATAGTCCGGATTCTCGGCGAGGAAGCGTTGGACGTAGGTGCAGACCGGCCGAACCCTCCAGCCATAGCTTCGCGCCGCGTCGAGCGCGCCGCGCACCATCAGCGCAGCAAGGCCACGGTGCCCGAAGTCCTCGGTGATCACAGCGTGCATGAACGACACGACCGGCGGCCGGCCCGACGGCGACTGCGCTGCGGGGTCGAACTCGTAATAGCCGATGATGCCGACCAGATCTCCGTTGAGGCGCAGCTCGAAGCGGTTCTGACCGGCGTTGTCGATTACCTCGACGCTGGGCGAGTTTGCTAACACAGCACCTTCCTCACAAGGGGACCGACCAGTCTGTGATGTGAGCCACCTCTGAACCTACTGGCGAGTAGCCGCAATGTCATCAGGTCGATTGAAAAGACTGCGTTAGGGTCATGGCGTTAGATCATCGGAGACAACTACACATCCACGGGGGCTCGCACCAGCGGGCTGAGATGACGGCTAGGGCCGTCGACCGTATGAACCTGACCGGATAATGCCGGCGTAGGGAGACTCAATGAGAACCGCCCCCGATTTTGGCGACACTGTTTTTCGCGCAACCGCTCTAGACACGGCTGCCTCGGAGAACGCCATCACCACTGGCCCGATCGAAGGCAGCACAAAGCACTACACGGATGTGGAAGGTGCCGACGACATCAGAATTCCCATCCGCCGCGTAAATCTGACAAACGGTGAGCATTTCGATCTGTACGACACGTCCGGGCCGTACACCGATTCGCAAGCACAGATCGACCTCGAAGCCGGGCTACCGAAGACCCGGGACACCTGGACCAAGCCGGACGCCATCGACGGCGCACGCACCCAGCTAGCCTGGGCGCGAGCGGGAATCATCACCCCGGAGATGCGCTATTGCGCTGCACGCGAAGGTGTTTCACCAGACCTCGTGCGCGATGAGGTGGCCGCGGGGCGCGCGGTCATACCCGCAAACCACAAACACCCCGAGTCCGAACCGATGATCATCGGCAAGCGGTTCCTCGTCAAGATCAACGCGAACATCGGCAACTCCGCGGTCACCTCGTCCATCGCGGAGGAGGTGGAGAAGATGGTCTGGGCCACGCGTTGGGGCGCGGACAACATCATGGATCTCTCCACCGGCCGCGACATTCACCAAACCCGCGAATGGATCCTGCGCAATTCGCCTGTCCCCGTTGGCACAGTGCCGATCTACCAAGCACTGGAAAAGGTGAACGGTGATCCCGCCGCCCTCACGTGGGAAGTGTACCGCGAGACCGTGATCGAGCAATGCGAACAAGGTGTCGACTACATGACGGTGCATGCGGGCGTGCTCTTGCGCTACATCCCGCTCACGGCCAAGCGAGTGACCGGAATTGTCTCCCGTGGTGGCTCGATCATGGCCGCGTGGTGCCTCGCGCATCACCGAGAATCGTTCCTGTACACACACTTCGAGGATCTTTGCCAGATCCTGCGACACTACGACGTCACCTTCTCCCTCGGCGACGGACTGCGGCCGGGATCGGTTGCCGACGCCAACGACGCCGCGCAGTTCGCGGAGCTGCGCACGCTCGGCGAACTGACGAGAATCGCCAAATCCCATGGCGTACAAGTGATGATCGAAGGACCAGGGCACGTCCCGATGCACAAGATCGTGGAGAACGTCCGGCTCGAAGAGGAACTGTGCGAGGAAGCGCCGTTCTATACCCTCGGCCCTCTTGCCACCGACATCGCGCCGGCGTACGACCACATCACGTCCGCGATCGGTGCGGCAATCATCGCGCAGGCGGGTACGGCGATGCTCTGTTACGTCACGCCGAAGGAACACCTGGGTCTGCCGAACCGCGACGATGTGAAGGTCGGAGTGATCACCTACAAGATCGCCGCACATGCTGCCGACCTCGCTAAGCAGCATCCCCGCGCCCAGGAACGCGACGACGCATTGTCCAAGGCGCGCTTCGAATTCCGTTGGCGTGACCAGTTCGCGCTGTCGCTGGATCCGGACACCGCGCGCGCCTACCACGACGAGACATTGCCCGCCGAGCCTGCGAAGACCGCGCATTTCTGCTCGATGTGCGGGCCGAAGTTCTGCTCGATGCGCATCTCCGCCGATGTCCGCGAATACGCCGAGCGCAACGGCCTTACGGATGAGGCGGCCATCGAGGCAGGGATGGCAGCGAAGTCGGCGGAGTTCGTAGTCGCAGGGGGCCAGGTGTACCTCCCGGTAGTCTCCAGCACGTGAAGCTACTCCCGCTGACCCCAGACGGACAGACGCCGATTCGCGTCCTCACCATCGCCGGAACCGACTCCGGCGGTGGTGCCGGGATCCAGGCCGACTCACGCACGATGGCGATGTTGGGCGTCCACGCCTGTGTCGGGGTCGCTGCGGTGACCGTCCAGAACTCTGTCGGGGTCAGCGGGTTTCACGAAATACCACCGGCGATCGTCGCCGACCAGGTGCGCTCGGTGGTCGGCGACATCGGAGTCGGTGCGGCGAAAACAGGGATGCTCGCATCGAGCGCGATCATCGAGGCGGTCGCCGCGGTCTGCACCGAAGTCGGCATCGGCAGGGATCATGCCGTGCCACTGGTGGTCGACCCGGTGTGCGCGTCGATGCACGGTGACCCGCTTCTTCACCCCGAGGCGCTCGACGCGGTCCGGCACACACTCATCCCTATCGCGACCGTCGTGACGCCCAATCTCGACGAGGTTCGCCTCATCACCGGCATCGACGTGACCGACGACGCCACAGCGCGCAAGGCCGCGGAGGCGCTGCACGAATTGGGCGCCCGATGGTCTCTGGTGAAGGGCGGGCATCTGCGTACATCGGAGACCAGCACCGACCTGCTGTTCGACGGCGACCGATTCCTGGAATTCAAGACGCCGCGCATCGATACCGGGAACGACCATGGCGGTGGCGATACTCTCGCAGCAGCGATCGCGTGTGCATTGGCGAACGGGTACACGGTGCCGCAGGCGGTCGAGTTCGCCAAGGAATGGGTGACCCGGTGCCTCGCGGCCTCGTACGACCTCGGCGCAGGGCACGGCCCGGTGTCACCGCTATGGCGGCTGCACGGCGACGATGACTGCTAGGCCTCTTTCAGCGTGAAGATCCGCAAGTCTTCCGGCACACCGTTGAGCGGCGCGGCGAAGAAGCTCCGCCGATAAGGCTTGACGGTGAGGCCGAGGTCCTCCAACGTCTCCGGCCGAAGGGCTTGCAACGTGTTGGCCGAGAGCATGGTGTTCCCGTTGCCGCCGGCTTCCATGACGCGGGCTGCGATCGTCACGTCGACTCCAAGCCAATCGCCACCGATCTCCTTCGGCGCGCCCGTGTGGACGCCGACGCGCATCTCCGGCTGATACCCCGCGATGTGCACCGACGTGAGGTGTTCCCGCGCGGTCACGACTGCTTGAACGGCCCGGTCGGCCGAGGTGAACACAGCCATCAAGCCGTCGCCCATTCGCTTGACGACATGGCCGCCACGTTCGACAATCGGCGGCTCGATTGCCTTGGCGACATCCCGGAGCAATGCCAGCGTTGCGTCGTCGCCGGCGCCGAGTGACCAGCTGGAGAACCCGACAAGGTCGGTGAAGACGATGGTGATGTCGCGCGGACCCTTGCCACGCCCGACGCGTTCGAGTACGGCCTGCCACACCTGCAGCGCGCTGAGCCCGATTTCACGTGCGACTCCGGCCTCGTCGCCTGCCAACCGCTCCGACAACCTGGCGACTGCACTTGCACCGCCGGGACCGGCCGTCGACAGCGGATCACCGAAGGCGGGGTCGCCCGGCAGGACAGTGCGCGCTCGCCGAATCACGTCGATCACGAGGGGGTTGCGATTGGTGGCCTCGAGCCGCTCGGAAAAGCGGTCACGCTTGGGAGGGCGCGGAAACTTGTATCGTCGCAGACCACTGCCTCCCGGCAGCCCGAGCGGCGCCAGATCGCCATCGCCGGAGGGTCTGTCGGTCACATCACGAGAGTATCGCAGCTCACCGTCAGCCGACCGGTCACTTCTCGTCGCCACGAGCCGCCTCGCGGTCTGCCCGAGCAGGCACTCCATTGGGTCCCTGGATCGATTCCGCGTAGGTGCCGATGGCATACGCCGCCGCTGCCGCGTTGCGTGCAAAAACGTCCCGGTTGACGTTTGCCACATTGTCGCCCGAAGCGTGATAGTTCGGGTCGAACGAGGTGTCGCCCTCGCCACCCCAGTGCTTTGCCTGATCCTGAGACTTTTGTTCTTCGGCGCCGCTGAACACTCCGCCCGCGGGGATGCCGTGTTCGATGAACGGCCCGTAGTCCGATCGTCCATCGAAGTCGGTCCCGTTCGGCGTGATGCCGTTGTTGAGCAGGTACGCCTCGAAAATGCGCTCGATGCCCGACGAACCCTCCGGGCCGGCAGGCTCCCCCGATTTGTCGGAGTCGTCACCGTCGTAGACGAGGTAGCCGGGGTTGGGCGACCCCAGCATGTCGAAGTTGAGATAGAGCGCGATGTCGAGCCGCTGCGCTGCGGATAGTCCGTCGACGTACGCGGTCGAGCCGACGAGCCCGAGTTCTTCGCCACCCCACCAGGCGAACCTGACCGCGTTCGTGACGTCGGGATCAGGACCCAGCTGCAGCGCGGTCTCGAGGATCGCCGCTGATCCGGTGCCGTTGTCGTTGATTCCAGGGCCCACGGGAACGCTGTCGAGGTGCGCGCCTGCCATTACGACGTTGTCGTCCGCGCCGGTCTTCGTCTGGGTGATGATGTTGCGGGATTTGACCGTCGTGGTCACGGTGTCGACGAGCAACGTTGCGTCGCCGCCGGCCTGCACCAACGCGTCGGCATCGGCTTCCTTGATGGCGACCGTCGGAATCTTGGCGGCGGCTTTGTCACCGAGCGTCCCGTGCACTGGCTCGTCGGCCGCGACAATAAGGAGCGCAACGGCACCGCGTTCGGCGGCGAGCTCTTGCTTCTTCGCGAACGTGCAGGTGCCGCGGTAGACCATCGCGATCGCACCGTTGAGGTCGAGCCCGTCATAGTCGCTGGGCTCGCACCCGGGCCCCTCGTTGCGGGGGACGAGCACCGTGCGCCCGGTCAGACCACTGCTCGGGGTTGCAGGAGAGTAGCCAATTGTCGATATCTCGTAGTCTCGATCACCGGCACGGAGCTTCTCGGACTTGACTTCGAAGGTGTCGATATCGAACTCGGGTGTAGCCACATCGAAGCCGCGGTCCTTCAGCTTTCCGACGACATAGTCCACGCTCCGGTCGTAGCCCGCGGTTCCCGCCGCCCGGTTTCCGCCGTTGTCCTTGGCGATTGAATCGAGCGCATCGAGATTCGCCACCAACGCGTCCTCGTGCACCGCTGCGGCAAGACCTTCGGGGGTCGTCGCAGTCGCGTCGTCCCCGTCGTTCGTGCCACAGCCGACTGCAAGTAACCCGACTGCAAACAGCGCCGGTGCCCAACGTGCGGTAGCCCTCATCGATCCCCGTCCTAGTCGATCAGCTCACCATACCGAGAAGGCACGCCGGCCCGGTGCGGATGGGGTCCGCACCGGGCCGGTGACACACCCAACCCCCGCCGGGCAGCGGCGAGGGTTGGGTGGTTGGTTGGCGCAAACCCCCCCGACAGGAGCCGCACCGGTCAGATGGCTTACTAAGCGTCGCGGTGGTTCACAACGAACAGCGCGGCGCCGAAGATGACGGCTACCCAGAGGGCGAAGTAGACAAGGCCGCCCCAAGGACCCCAATGGAAGTCCACGCCGGTGTCGCCGCCACCCATGAAGTGCTGCGCATTCGTGAACGGCAGGAACGCCTGGATCTTGCGACCCACGTTGCCGAACAACCCGACAAGACCCTCGATCAACAGTGGCCAGAGAATCACCAACGAGATGGCAGCAGCCGACTGCTTGACGAGGACGCCGATGGCGATCGCGAAGGTCACGCAGAGGAACGCGTAAATCGGAATCGAGTAGATCCCACGCCACTGTTCCGCTGTGGACAGGACGAGATCTCGCTGGGCCTGGTCGTTAGCGACCAACTTGGCAAGGAATATCGCCGCGAAGGACAACACCGTGGTCAGCAAGGCTCCGAAGAAGCCGACAAGCGCAACCTTCGCCGTGATCACGGTTGCGCGATGCGGCATGGCCTGGAAGGTCGTTTTGATGATTCCGAAGCGGTATTCGCTGGTCACAACCAACGCCGCCATGATCATCAGCACCATCACACCGAAGCCGGAGACACCGCTCGCCGCAGTGGCGGGCGAGAGCCCTGGGAAGCCGCCCGTTTCATCAGGGTTGGCGACCGCCTGGTTCGAAACCCATCCCATGATGCCCGCGAACGCGAGGCCGAGCACGACGATCACCGCGGCACACCACCACGGGGAGCGGGTCGACGTTATCTTGATTCGTTCTGCTGCCAATACGCCCATCAGAGCACGCCTCCCATCACGTCTTCGGCACCTTCGCCGTGGAACTGAACTTCGCCGCCGGTCAACTTCATGAAGGCCTCTTCGAGCGATCCGCGGTGTCCGGCAAGTTCGAACAACGTGATGCCGTTGGCTCCTGCGGCCTGACCGATCACGTCGGTCGTCGCGCCGACCACAACGAGCGCAGGCCCGTCGACGCTGGCGCCATCCTCACGGACGGTGAGGCCCTGCGAGGTGAGCACGCTGCGGAGCATGTCGAGCTGCGGGCTACGCACGCGCACAGTCGACTCCGACGAGCGGTCGATGAATTCCTGCACCGTCGAGTCCGAGATCAACCGTCCGCGCCCGATCACAACGAGGTGCTCAGCGGTCTGCGACATCTCCGACAGCAAGTGGCTGGACACCAGCACCGTGCGTCCTTCGGTGGCGAGGCGCTGCATGAAGCGGCGAATCCAGAGGATGCCCTCCGGGTCGAGACCGTTGACCGGCTCGTCGAACAGCAGGACCGGCGGATCCCCCAGCAATGCGCCGGCAAGGCCGAGCCGTTGTGACATTCCGAGGGAGAAACCGCCGGCATTCTTGCCCGCGACCTCGCTCAGGCCCACCAGCCGCAGTACCTCGTCCACCCGAGACTTCGGGATTCCGTTCGAGGCGGCCATCCACTGCAGGTGAGCGCGTGCGGAACGGTTCGGGTGCACCCAACGCGCATCGAGCAGAGCGCCGACTGTGCGGAGCGGGTCCTTGAGTTCGTGGTACGGCTTGCCCTGGATGAGGGCAGTACCGGCGGTGGGCGTATCGAGGCCCAGAATCATCCGCATCGTGGTTGATTTTCCGGCGCCGTTGGGTCCGAGGAATCCTGTCACTTGGCCCGGCTGGACCGTAAAGGACAGATCTTCAACGGCCGCGGTCGGCCCGAAATGCTTGGTCAATCCCCTCACTTCGATCATGGGCACAAGCATCGCCCAAGATCATCAGCGAGCGCATCGACCACAAGTCGCGACTCAGGTCATCCGAAAGGATGAGGCGGCTACGCCGCTCGTGCGTCTTTTAGGAGGTCCCCGACTCCT
>JBBSKP010000004.1:0-67306 GCA_038256175.1 Mycobacteriales bacterium | reverse complement strand
TCTCATAGAACCAGTCGGGACCGACACTAGAACCTCGACATAGGTAGAGGTCAATTCGTCCATTGACGGGCGACTGTCTGGTCGGGACACGGTTCCGCTCAAGACAAGGGCGTCACCGAAGCGAGCTGCGACGTCGCGGGCGCAGACACGACTTGAGCTAGAACAGCCCCATCACGTCGGCAATCATTGTCGCGAACTCATGCCGAATAGGCCCCTTCAGTTCGCCTACAAAGTCACCGCGTAGGAGTACGGCCTTGTCCACGGGTTGCAACGCGGGAATCCTGATCCAGCAATGCTGGGGGTTGTTGCACACGCCCTTTGGAAGCTCCACGTCGAACTGGGTCAGGGGGTTCGTATCGGTCGACGTCGGACAACCTGGTACGTACTCCCAGTCCGCACTGACACAGACTTCTTGCTTGCTTGCGACGACGAAATATCGTGACTTCTTGGCGGATGCGTTTCGGACGTCTGGGCCGGGGTGCAGTCGAAGATCAGAGTCTTTGACTTTGTAGATACCTCTGTAGGTTATGGACATCTACGGCTCAAGGAGCCCCGCCGTTGCCTGGGCGCGGAGGCCAGACCAGTCCGACAGCTCCTCGGCAAGCCCGCGATCTCCCCGAGGTCGCTCATCTCGATCGAGTCGCTTCCGGTTCTCACGAAGCGCCGACATCGAGCGTGCAAACCTTTTCTCCCGGTCGGTTGCATCCGCACCCAACGCTTCCGGAACTGTGCGGAAATACTCTTCGATTATTGCGTCACCGATTGGAACGTTCTGGACGCCCTCCTGGTAGGACGTACGCCATGGGGTCTCTGTGTGGGTCGACTCCCAAAGCTCCCTGCCGGACCAACTGCCGTAGCGCGACCAGACGTCTTGCAGAACATTTACCGTTCGGTCGTCGAGGCTTTGCTCCACAGTCGATTTGCAGACTGAGATGTTGTCGATCGGTCTGTCTACGTATTCCTTAAATGCGTGGTAGACCGGTTTGCAGACAGGCCCGTTCTGCCATGCTTGTATACCTTCCGCGAGCAACGGTTCACCAGTTCGAGCAAGGCTGTAGCCGTGTGCGTAGTACATCAGCTTCTGAAGCTGCAACGCAGTAACAGGGGTTTCGGCATCCTTGGCCGCTGCGATAATCCAACGGGCCACGTTCAGTGTTCGTTGCTTCACGTTTCGCCTCCCCCGTCTATCGCAGCTTCCAGTCAATTTAACGCCTCGTGAAAGGCGAACGTTCCCACGACACAGCGGCAGGAGCGTCTTATTGGTACGGATAGCCGTTCCTGACGCCGAACGCTATAGCGTACCAATTCGAGGGTGCAATCTTCAATGTAGACACGACGTCGGCTACCCGAGACGTGCAGTGTGATAACCGCAATTCGCCACCGACCAACGCTTCAAGATCCCGAGGTCGTTTCAGAGCCCGGTCATTTGGCCGCCCACGAATCCTGCGACCGCCTGGTGGAATCGATCTGGAATGGGGCCCAATATTGTCGTGATGCTTTGGCTTCCGGCTAAGCGTGGTGCAGCCCCTCGTGGCGATCCTTCGAACGCCAGGCAGGTGGTCCGCGGCGGCTTCTGCGATTTCCTCTGTCGCGGAAAGACTCAGTCGCATAGGGCATCGCCCGAATAGTGTTCGATACTGTCCAAGTTCGGCTACTCTCGGCCCGAGTCCCTTCTGCGCTTGTGAATCTGGCACTCGCAACTCGTACCCACCGACATCAGCTGCTCGCCGATCGATCACGTCGGCGCCACGACATACGTGCACTGATTCCAGGCGGCCATTTCCATGCTCATCTTCGTATTATGCGGCTGCGCACCGACAAACTACCGGGCCGCATAGTCTGGTTGCATGGCTGACGAGCTTCGCGATTTGCGTGCACGGATCGCCTGCGATGTCGATGACTCGGCGCGTCGGCGCGCGGAGTATTCGTCGGATGCCTCGAATTATCGAGTTGTACCGGAAGCTGTCGTCTTTCCCCGGACCTCCGACGACATCGCAGCCGTGATCGCCTATGCCCGCGCACGTGACCTGTCGGTGACCGCTCGTGGCGGTGGAACGTCGGTGGCCGGCAACGCAATCGGCTCGGGCCTCGTCCTCGACTTCAGTCGACACATGAACGCCGTGACGCAGCTCGATCCGGAAACTAGAATTGCGATTGTGCAGCCCGGCGTCGTGCTCGGCGAACTGCAACGCGCGGCAGCACCCTACGGTCTCCGGTTCGGACCGGATCCCTCGACTCAGAACAGGTGCACGCTCGGCGGGATGATCGGCAACAACGCGTGCGGACCTCGTGCTGTTGCGTGGGGCCGCACGGTGGACAATGTGCAGCAGCTGCGCATGCTCGATGGGATGGGCACCGCGCGAACACTGGGTACCGACACCGCGGTCGTCGCCGGGCTCGACCAGTTCATCAACGCAAATCTCGGCGTATTCCGTACGGAGCTAGGGCAATTCGACCGGCAGGCATCCGGGTACTCACTCGAGCATCTGCTCCCCGAACGTGGGTCCGACGTCGCAAAGGCCCTCGTCGGAACCGAGGGCACGTGCGGCCTGATCCTCGAGGCGACGGTCGACCTCGTTCCGATTCCGTCCGCGACGGCGTTGGCGGTACTGGGCTATCCCGATATGCCGGCAGCTGCGGAAGACGTTGCCACCCTGATGGATGTGCACCCGAGTGCAGTGGAGGCAATCGACGCCCGACTTGTCGATGTGGTCCGTGCGCACCATGGTGCGGTGCCCGAATTGCCAAGGGGTGCTGGATGGTTGTTCATCGAGACGGTCGGTTCCACCGCGGCCGAGGCGAACGCCGGGGCCGCAGAGGTGTGCCGCAGGTCGTCAGCTATCGGTTCCCGCGTCGTCTCGAACTCGAGTGAAGCAGCGGCGCTGTGGCGTATCCGGGGGGACGGCGCGGGCCTCTCGGGGCGCACCTCGAAAGGTGAGCCTGCATGGCCCGGCTGGGAAGACGCTGCGGTCCCGCAGGCGAATCTCGCCGCCTATCTTCGTGACTTCGAAAGTCTCACAACCGATCACGGTGTGACAGGACTCCTCTACGGACACTTCGGCGACGGCTGCGTGCACGTGCGTCTCGACCTTCCTATCGCCGATGCGCCACAACGATTCCGGAGATTCATCGTCGACGCAGCGAAACTCGTTGCACAGCACGGCGGCTCGATGTCGGGCGAGCATGGAGACGGCCGCGCCCGCTCCGAGCTGCTTGCGCTGATGTACTCACCCGCAGCACTTTCCGCGTTCGCGGGATTCAAGGCACTGTTCGATCCGGAGAACCGGCTCAACCCGGGAATTCTCGTCGATCCGCTGCCTCTCGATGCGGACCTTCGCCTCACTGAAACACGCAAAGTACCGGCGGTCGGCGGCTTTTCGCTTGCGGACGATCGGGGAGACATCAGCATGGCCGTACATCGATGTGTCGGAGTCGGCAAGTGCCGTGCCGACACCTCGGCAGCGGGCGGGTTCATGTGCCCGTCGTATCTGGCGACGCGCGACGAGAAGGACTCCACGCGGGGGCGGGCCAGGGTCCTACAAGAGGTGATCAACGGCTCGTTGCTGACCGATGGGTGGGCGTCGGAGGCGTTGGATTCCTCACTCGACCTGTGTCTTTCGTGCAAAGCATGCGCACACGACTGCCCAGCCGGGGTCGACATGGCGACGTACAAGTCGGAGGCCTTGTACCGCAAGTACAAGGGCCGCAGACGGCCGGCAAGTCACTATGCCCTCGGGCAGTTGCCACGCTGGCTGCGTGCGGTTCGTCGGGTGCCCTGGCTGGTCAACGCACTCTCCGATGCCGACGGGCTGCGCAGCGCAGGTATGCGAAGCATGGGGATCGATCCCCGTCGCCAGGTTCCGCGTCTTGCATCCCACACGTTCCGGCACTGGTGGCGTAAGAACAGGGCGGATACAAACACAGCCGCTGATGTGTTGCTGTGGATCGATACGTTCACAGACGCGTTCGCGCCCGACATCGGCGTCGCTGCCGTCGAACTACTCGAATCTGCGGGTTACACAGTGGGTATCCCGGACAAGGCGGTGTGCTGCGGGTTGACCTGGATCAGCACTGGTCAGCTCGACGGTGCTCGCAAACGGCTACGAAAGACACTCGATGCGCTCGAGCCATCTGTGAGTGCGGGCGTTCTGATCGTCGGGCTCGAACCGTCGTGCACGGCCGTGCTGCGTTCCGACCTGGTCGAATTGCTACCCGAAGATCCACGTGCCGCTCGCACCGCTGCTGCGACGCGCACGCTGGCCGAGTTTCTCACCGCCGACGAGTCGTGGACGCCACCCAGGCTCGATGGGCACAAACTGGTGGTGCAACCGCACTGTCATCAGCATGCGGTGCTGGGATTCGAGCTCGACCGCCAGCTCTTGGAACGCTGCGGCGTCGAGTTCGAGATGATCGCAGGCTGTTGCGGACTGGCTGGAAACTTCGGGATGGAAAATGGGCACTACGACGTGTCCGTTGCGGTAGCTGAAAACGCGCTACTTCCCGCGTTGCGCAAATCTGCGGACGCGCAGCTTCTCGCGGACGGATTCTCGTGCCGTACACAGGCGGAGCAACTTGCGAATCGTGAAGGAATTCATCTGGCGCAATTACTTCGTCGCGCGCAGGGGTGACGGAAATGCGAAGTCCGCCCCCAACATTGTTGGAGGCGGACCGGTGTTCGCAGAATCAGCTGCCGAACGGCAGTGTCCCCGGCTGGATGTGGTAGCCGCTGCTACCGGCCGAAACGCCGCCCCAGGTGTCGAGAATCAAGTTGAGCAGATTGGTAATCATGTAAAACCTTTCATCACGGCGCATGCCTGCCGACAGGCATCAGGTGAAACGTCGGCGTTCGGGCTGGTTACGTTACAAAGTACAGGTTCACAGGGAATTGCTCCCGTGCCGAATCCGCGAGGACCAGAATGGGTGAATGAGCAATCTCGAAGCGACCACCGAAGTTGTGACCTGCGGAAATGGTGGAAGCAGCGGGTCGAGCGACGTGGAAGTCCTCATGCCGAGGGAGGTCCCGCTGGGTGGCCTCCGCGCGATGACCGTGCGCCGCACGCTTCCGCAACGTTCGCGTTCGCTGATCGGCGCCTGGTGCTTCGCTGACCACTATGGCCCAGACGCCGTCGCGCAGAGCGGCGGGATGGCGGTAGCGCCGCATCCGCACACCGGATTGCAGACGGTGAGTTGGCTCTTCTCGGGTGAAATTGAGCATCGGGACAGCATCGGGTCACATGCAATGGTGCGACCTGGCGAATTGAACCTGATGACGGCCGGGCGCGGGATCGCACATTCGGAGGTGTCCACGGCTGCAACGTCGGTGCTGCACGGGATGCAGCTGTGGGTCGCGCTCCCGGCCGCAGCGCGCAACACCAATCCCGCGTTCGAGCACTATGCGCCGACGGCCCGCGAGCTCGAGGGTGGGCAGGCCAGCGTGTTCCTGGGCACTCTCGCTGGTGAGACGTCGCCCGTGCGCACCTTCAGCCCGCTGCTCGGCGCGGAAATTACGGTCGAACCCGGTGCGACGCTGTCGTTCGAGGTGGAGCTGTCTTTCGAACACGGTGTGATTGTCGACCTGGGCACGGTCGACCTGTGCGGAACCGGTCTCGTGCGCTCCGAGCTTGGCTACCTAGCGCCCGGGCGCTCTGCGTTGGAGCTGTGCAACCCCGGCGACGAGCCCGCACGAGTTCTGCTGCTCGGCGGAGAGCCATTGGGCGAACAGATCCTGATGTGGTGGAACTTTGTCGGTAGAAGCGACCGCGAGATCCGTGGATACCGGGAGCAGTGGCAAGCCGAGGTTGCAGCGAAGGACGCCGGCGACCCCGACGCATCCGGACAGTTCGGCCCAGTGGCGGGGTATGTCGGCAACTGGATTCCTGCGCCCACGTTGCCGGCAACCCCGCTCAAGCCCCGCGGTTAGCCGATTCAGTCAGCAACGGATCCGGCAACGTCGAGCGCGAGTTAGCGAATTTGTACGCGTTTGGGCGAGTTTGCGTACAAATCGACTAACTCGCGAAGCTGCCAGCCGACCGCGCGGTATGGGCGACATCACATTGCCGTTGCGGCGGCATTCTCATACCGTTTATTCGAATGAGATATCACTCCACTTAATTGCCGCAGGTCCAGGGGCTGGACTGCATGAACGCTCGGGGGCCAAGCATGGCGAAGATCGACAAGGACAAGAAGCTGCCCACCTCCCGTGCGGCGCGAACCGCGACGCTGGGCAGGGTCGCGGCCGGTCAAGTTCTTCGGCACGCTGGAGCGAAGGTCGCCACCGCGGGGCGTAGCGACGAGAAGAAGAAGATCGTGATGGATCGTCGCCAGGCGGAGGCGATTCGTGCTCTGGTCAACGGGCTCGGGACGATGCGTGGTGCGGCCATGAAGATCGGCCAGGCACTGTCGGTCGTCGATGGCGGGATCATTCCCGAAGAAGTCCGCGAAGACTTCCAGAAGGCGCTGGCGAAGCTGCGGGATTCCGCGCCGACAGTGTCGTTCGACAAGATGCGCAAGGTAATCGAGACCGACCTGGGTGGCCGGCTGAACGATCACTTCGCCGAGTTCAACGAGACGCCGATCGGCGCCGCCTCCATCGGTCAGGTCTACCGGGCGAAGCTGCACGACGGTCGCGATGTCGTGGTCAAGGTGCAGTACCCAGGCATCGACAAGGCTGTCCGGGCGGACATGAAGAACCTCACCATGGTCACGCACGCGCTAAAGCTGATTGCGCCTGCTGTGGACACGAGTGCGGTCGCGAAGGAAATGCGCGACCGGGTCGAGGAAGAACTGGACTACGAGCTCGAGGCGCAGAATCAGCGCAAGGCCGCCCGCCTCTACAAGGGCCACCCCTTCATCGTGGTGCCCGACGTCATCACGTCGATGTCGGGTACTCATGTGCTGGTCACCGAGTTCTTCGACGGGATCGGGTTCGAGGAGATCAAGGACGCCGACCAGGGCACTCGTGACCGTGTCGGCGAGATCATCTTCCGATTCTTCGGCGCTGGCATGCTCCGGTACCGCCAGTTCTCGGGCGACCCGCATCCCGGCAACTTCTTGATCGGCGCCGACGGTCGGGTGGCGTTCATCGATTTCGGGCTCTACAAGCACATCGACGTCGAGACGACCGAGCACCAGCTTGCGATTCAGCGCGCGTTGGTCGACAACGATGCCGAGGCTGTGCACGCCGCATTGGCGACGGCGGGCTTCCTTCCGGACCCCGGCGCTGTTGCGCCCATTGACTCGGTCACTCTTGCTCGGGAAATTCTTGGGTGGATTACGACGGACGAGGTCATCCAGATCACTCCGGAAATGACCAACGAGACCATGATTCGAACCGTCAACCCGACGTCGGACAGCTTCAATCTGGTTCGGCAGCAGACGGTTCCGACCGAGCAGCTCATGACTGTGCGGACGCTGATCATGGTGATGGCCGCGCTCGGTCAGCTGCGATCCACCAACAACTGGCACAGCATTGCGCGTGAATGGCAGTTCGGCGCCGAGCCGGCCACCGAACTCGGTCGCGAAGAAGCCGACTCGGGATGGACCGCCATGTCGGGTCCGGTTCGCGTGGCTGTCCGATGACCATTTTGATCGATCAGTCCAGGAGTATCGCAATGAATTTCGCCGGCCTTTTCAATGACGTTCTCGCACATCCGGTTACCCGCGGCGCGATCGAGCGGACCACCGACGCGCGTGACACCGCATTGGCAACACAGGAGGCGGTGCTCGGGCTGCTCAACTTGCCTACCGCGGCCGAGGTCGAGCGGGTCTTCCAGCGGCTGCGGTCGATCTCGCAGCGACTCGAACTGCTCGAAGACGCGATCGACAGTGTCGGTGGATCGATTTCCAGCTTCGCTGACAACGCCGATCAGTTGGCGGTGCTCAACAAGCGTCTCGAGGAAGTGCTCGAACAGCTGTCCGTCAAGGCATAGGGCAGCGTTCGACTAGATACACCGAGATCGGTTCGTCGATGCCTTTCACGGAGCGAACAGACGGACCGGTGAAGCGAATGTCTGCGAGCGCACCGACAGCGTCGTGAAGATCAGCGGTGATCAAAGCCTGTCCGCCAGTTGCCTGATCGGTGACGCGGGCCGCGATGTTGACGACATGACCGAGCACATCGTCGCCCGTGACGACCGCTTCGCCGGTATGGCCACCCACGCGGAGTCGTAGCGGCGCCGGCTCCGCTGCCACGAGTTCGACGGCGGCTAACACCGCACGTCCAGGATCTGTGAATACCAGCATGAGTCCGTCGCCGAGCCGCTTCACGACGCGTCCGCCCCAGCTGCGAATGATCGGCAGCGCTGTGCGGTGGTGGTCGGCCAACAACGAGAGTGACACCGCATCGCCATGTTCGGCGGTGTATCGGGTGAAGCCCTCCAGGTCGGTGAAGACAACAGTGAGATGAGCGGTCTTGCCGGCGCTGCGATCGGCTCCGCGATCGAAGGCCACGTCCCAGGACAGCAGGTCGATCGCGTTGAGCCCCAATGATCCCAGCACCGACGGCCGCGTCTCTACTGTCCGTTCGATGAATCGGCGCGCCACCTCGAGGGGTGTGGCACCAGGCGCGATCTGGTCGCCGGGCCGCTGTCTGTCGATGATGCCGATCTCGACCGCGGTCTGTCGGAGCTGAGGATCTTCGGCAATCAGCCGCGACAGTTTGCTCGCCACCGTCTGCTCCAGCATCGCCAAACTCGGCGGCGCTGGCAGTTTGGGGCGGGGCGGCCGCAGCATATGGCAACCGTATAGCCCGGGTATCAACTGGGGCCTTCCCTTCGCCGAATATGTCAGTTATCATCTTATTACTAACTGGTTTCGACTGAGGAGATCGCAATGCTGACCCTGATCGCTATTGCAGCCATCGCCGCTTTCGTCCTTCCGCTGCTTCCTACCAGCGACGACATGGATTTCCAGCAGCGTGAATTCAACGCTGCCGCGAAGACCGTGCGCCACCACTGACCGCCGCTCGTCTGCTGATTCTGGGTGGATCGGCATACTAATAGTTCTGTCGCGCCTGAGGCCGTATTTGCGGGCTCGCGATGACGTCCCCGCGGGGACGTCGTGCCGGATGCCTGCCAACTGTGCAGCGTGGCAAGACGCGAAACGTGACCGCAACCACAATTGGGCACAATGCGCATTTCGCGCGACATCGATTGACGGTTCTGCACTTTTGGCAGACGATTAGTTCACCGAATGCACAACACTCGGCTGCGCCGCGACCCGGTGCGGCGAAGGAAACGGTGAACCGCGATGACCGAACTCGATGATCGCCCCGCACTCACGGGCGCCGCTGAACCCAGGCCATACGACCTTGCCGATCGGTACCGTTCCGGTTCCGGTCCGGTCCTCCTCACGGGTGTGCAGGCAATCGCCCGCCAGCTGGTCGAGCAACATGTACGCGATATTCGCGCCGGCCGTCGAGTCGCCACCTTTGTCTCCGGATATCAAGGCAGCCCACTCGGTGGCGTCGACAAAATGCTCCTGGGTATGCCGAAGGTGCTCGCCGAACACGACATCACCTTTGTGCCGGGGCTCAACGAAGAACTAGCCGCCACCTCGGTATGGGGTAGTCAAGCCGATCTGCCTGCGGGAAAGGCGACGCACGACGGCGTCGTGGGCGTCTGGTACGGCAAGGGCCCCGGCATCGACCGCGCGACCGACGCGATCCGTCACGCAAACATGTACGGCGTCAACGCCAAAGGCGGCGTTCTGCTGTACGTAGGGGACGATCCGGCGTCGAAATCATCGACAGTGCCCGCGGTGAGCGAGCGATCCCTTGCTGCCCTTGGCATTCCGGTGCTGTTCCCTCGTAACGCCGAAGAGATCATCACGATGGGCATGCACGGTATCGCACTGTCCCGTG
Source organism: Mycobacteriales bacterium (assembly GCA_038256175.1). Taxonomy (GTDB): domain Bacteria; phylum Actinomycetota; class Actinomycetes; order Mycobacteriales; family Mycobacteriaceae; genus Antrihabitans. The sequence continues at coordinate 57,447 of JBBSKP010000004.1, read as the reverse complement.
CATCCGGCTGCCTTGTCGCACTCAAGATCGTTGCCGACGTCGCCGACGGTGCGTGGACTGTGGACGGCGCTGTCGCCGACATCGACATCACGGTTCCCGAAATCAATTGGGAAGGGCGCCCGTTCGTATACAAGCAACGTCCGATGGCCGCTCCGACCGACAGCGTGATCGCAGAAGCCGATCTCTACGGTCCTCGTTGGGAAATCGTCACCACCTACGGTGACCTCAACAACCTCGACGTCATCGAAGTGAACCCGCCGCACGCGACGATCGGTATCGCTGCCACCGGAACAACCTTCGACTCGGTCCGCCAGGCCCTTGTCGACCTCGGCGTCGACGACGACGCTCTCATCCGCGCCGGGATCCGCCTCCTCCGAATCGGAATGCCCTATCCCGTTGGCGCCCAGCGGGTCACGGAGTTCGCTGCGGGCCTCGAACAGCTCATCGTGATCGAAGACAAGACGGCATTCATCGAGACCCAGATCCGCGAGATCCTGTACGGAACCAGCACTCCCCCACGGATCATCGGCAAGAAGGATGCCAACGGCAAGCGTCTCGTGCCGGTCGACGGCGAGCTGACCGCAGGCCGTCTACTGGGTCCCCTACGTCGCGTACTTCGTGAGCATGTCGAGCTGAAACGCCCACTGCCACCTGTGCTTTCCCTCGACGTGTTGCCAGCCAAGCGCGCTGCGTACTTCTGCAGCGGCTGCCCGCACAACCGCTCGACAGCGGTGCCCGAGGGATCGCTCGCCGGCGGCGGTATCGGTTGCCACACCATGGTCACCATGTCCGGCCGCGCCGACAGCGCCGTCACGGGCCTGACTCAGATGGGCGGGGAAGGTGCACAGTGGATCGGTCAGGCGCCGTTCACCGATGTGCAGCACCTCTTCCAGAATATCGGCGACGGAACGTTCTTCCACTCTGGCCAGCTCGCTGTGCAAGCGTGCATCGCTGCGGGAGTGAACATCACGTACAAGTTGCTCTACAACGAGGTCGTCGCGATGACCGGCGCACAGGACGCTGAGGGTGCGTTGACTGTCCCGAAGCTCACGCACAAGCTGACCACCGAGGGCGTCAAGCAGATCATCATCTGCGCCGAGGACCCGTCGCGGCACCGCCGCAAGGACCTCGCCAAGGGAACGCTGTTGTGGGACCGCGACCGGCTGGAGGAGGCGCAGCTGCTGCTGCGTGAGGTTCCCGGCGTCACGGTCTTGATCTACGACCAGCACTGTGCGGCCGACGCGCGCAGGCAGCGCAAGCGTGGGAGCCTGCCGACGAAGCGGACTCGGATCGTCATCAACGAATCCGTGTGCGAAGGCTGCGGAGACTGTGGTGTGAAGAGCAACTGCCTTTCCGTGCAACCGGTCGACACAGAATTCGGACGCAAGACTCGCATCGACCAGACGTCGTGCAACACCGACTACACCTGCCTCGACGGCGATTGCCCATCCTTCGTGACTGTCGAATTGCCAGAGGAGGGCAAGCGAAAGAAGGCACGCGCAAAGAAGGTTCGTCGAACGCAGGCGCCGATCGCGCCGTCGGTCAACGATCCGGGATTCGAAGCGCCGCTCACAACGCAGAACGTCTTCCTCGCTGGAATCGGCGGCACTGGAATCGTCACGGTCAATCAGGTGCTTGCGACCGCCGCCCTGCGTGCGGGTCTCGAAGTGGAGAGCCTGGATCAGATCGGACTGAGCCAGAAGGCGGGGCCTGTTGTCTCGCATCTGCGTTACGGTCCGGGCGCTGTCGAACCCGCGAACCGGCTCACGCCAGGATCCGCGGATTGCATCGTCGCGTTCGACTTGCTCACTGCGACCGACAACAAGAACCTCGCCTACGGTTCCGCAGCCAAGACAGTCTCGGTGGCGTCGACGAGCAAAACCCCAACGGGGGACATGGTTTACGACAAGTCGGTGGAATACCCGGCCGAGTCGACGCTGCTGTCCCGGCTGTCGACGGTGTCGGTGTCGGTCGAGTCCTTCGACGCGCTGGCAGCAGCGCAGGTTCTCTTCGGCAACACCGCTGCAGCGAACTTCCTGCTCATCGGTGCGGCGTACCAGGTGGGCGGTATCCGAATTCCGGCTGCCGCAATCGAAGAGGCTATCGAGATCAACGGTGTCGCCGTGGCGAGCAACAAGGCCGCCTTCAACTGGGGTCGCGCTGCGGTCGCCGCGCCTGGGGAATTCGCTTCCGCGATAACGCCGGCAGCGGTTCGCAAGGTCGAGACGGTTCTCCCGCTCGGGCTCTTCGACTCGATCACCCTCACCGGCGAGACACGGCGGATTGCCGAGCTTCGCGCAGGCCAGCTGATCGGCTTCCAGAACGTACGGGTTGCACGGCGCTATCTCGAAGTGGTGCAAAAGGTGTGGGAGGCGGAGCGCGCCGTGACCGAAAAGACCGACTTCAGCGAGGCAGTGGCCCGTGGGCTGCACAAGTTCACGGCGTACAAGGACGAGTACGAGGTCGCGAGGATGCTCGTCGACCCCGAGTTCGTCGCCAACGTCGAGTCGCAGGTTCCCGGCGGTGAAAAGCTCACCTACAAGCTGCATCCGCCGGCGCTTCGGGCAATGGGTCGTAAGAAGAAGATCGGTCTCGGCCCGAAGTCGCACGTAGCGCTGCGAATGCTGGCAAAGGGCAAGTTCCTGCGCGGCACGAAACTCGATCCTTTCGGTGCGGCACATGTTCGCAAGGTCGAGCGTGCGTTGCTCGCCCACTACACGAGCATGGTCACCGATCTTGCCGAGCAGTTGGACGGATCGAACTACGAGCGTGCAGTGCAGATCTCGGGTCTGACGGATGTGGTGCGCGGATACGAGGGAATCAAGCTGGCTAACGTCGCGGAGTACCAGACTCAGCTGCGTGGACTGGGGATCGAGCCGCCGGCGACCGTCTGAGGCCAGCGGCGAGCGTTAGGCTGCTGTTGTGCCGGCTCAAGCGAAAGTTACCGAGCGCGTGCTCGAGACCGCTGTGCCGGTGAACGTCGCGTTGACTCTCGCCCCACTGCAACGCGGTCGCGGGGATCCGTGCCAGCGTGCGATGCCTGACGGTTCGATCTGGCGGACCTCACGCATGGGTAGTGGCGTCGTGGCGTACCGGATTTCTCAACGTGGCCGGTCGGCGGTACAAGCGCAGGCGTGGGGACCGGGTAGCACCGAGTTCCTCGAGGGTGTGCCGGCAATGTTCTGCGTCGACGAGACCACGTCCGCATTCCGACCCGAGCATCCCAAAATAGTGGAAGCGCACCGACGATTTCCGGATTTGCGAATGCTGCGAACCGGTCGCGTATTCGAGGCCCTTGTGCCGGCAATTCTCGAACAGAAAGTGCACGGCATCGCAGCACGGGCGTCTTGGCGCGCACTTGTTCGTAAATTCGGCGAGCCTGCTCCCGGACCGGCGCCGGCCGGCATGCACGTCCCGCCCGATGCGCATACCTGGCGGCACGTCCCTTCCTGGGAGTTTCACCGCGCAAATGTCGATCCACGACGCGCACGGACAATCGTGACGGCGGCCAGAGTCGCCGAACAGCTCGAGGAAGCAGTCACCATGTCGCCGGCAGACGCCCTTCGCCGACTCCGGACCGTTCCTGGCGTCGGCGAGTGGACGGCTGCGGAGGTGGCTCAACGCGCGCTCGGTGATGCCGACGCGCTGTCCGTCGGGGACTTCCACCTCGCCGCAATGATCGGCTGGACGCTACTTGGCCGCCCACTCGACGACGCGGCAATGGTCGCCTACCTGGAACCGCTTCGCCCGCACCGCTACCGGGCCGTCCGCCTGCTCGAGGTGGCTGGTCTGGCCGTGAAGCCGAAGTTCGGACCGCGGACGGCCATCACCGATCACACGTGGCACTGATCGGCGGCAACCCCACTTCGCACATCGCCTTGGTACTTCGCAAATCCTGCAGTCGGCTGGAGGGTTTGCGAGGTACCAATATTTTGTGCGAGGTGCGGCTTCGCACACCGTTCGGCAGCGGCGAGGCGGACCCTAGTCGCGCGGCCCACCGGCGACGTAGATGACCTGGCCGGACACGAAGCCAGCCCCTTCGCTGACTAGGAACGACACGGTGTGCGCGATGTCCTCCGGGTAGCCAACCCGTCCGACTGGTGTCTGCGCAGCCGCTGCAGCCTTGAAATCTTCGAACGGCACACCGACGCGGGCTGCGGTAGCCGCTGTCATGTCGGTGACGATGAAGCCGGGGCCGATCGCGTTGGCGGTCACCCCGAACTTGCCGAGCTCGAATGCCAATGTCTTTGTGAAGCCCTGTAATCCGGCCTTGGCGGCGGAGTAGTTGACCTGACCGCGATTGCCGAGGGCAGACACGCTCGACATGTTGACGACGCGACCCCATTTTTGCTCGACCATGTACTTCTGGGCCGTTTTCGTGAGCAGGAACGCGCCACGCAGATGCACGTTCATCACGGCGTCCCATTCGGCAACGGGCATCTTGAACAGCAAGTTGTCGCGGGTGATGCCGGCGTTGTTGATCACAACGGTCGGTCCGCCGAGTTCGGCTGCGAGCCGTTCGATTGCCGCTGTCACCGACCCCTCGTCGGAAACATCGGCACCGAGCGCGACAGCTTCGCCGCCGGCCGCCTTGATGGCGTCGACCGTTGCAGCGCAGGCGCTCTCGTCGAGGTCGAGGACACCGACCTTCAGCCCATCCGCGGCGAGGCGCTGCGCGATCGCCGCACCGATTCCCCGCGCGGCACCGGAAACAACGGCGACACGTGCGTTTTCACTGCTCACTGTGAAACTCCTCGTTGAGTGGTCGCATCCCCGCGTCGATCACGGAGTTTATTTCGTATATCCCAAGACAGTATTCGCAGAAAGTCCGTTCTCGACGCAAGGACGGACGTTAGTGGACCACGATGGGCGGCGTGAGCTTTCCGTCCTCGACGGGTGGCTTCGGTTTGGTGCGGGGCAGCAGGAATGCAGGAATCAGGGTCAATGCGATCAGCACTACCGCTACGACGAAAGTGTTCCCGAACGAATCCGCAGCCCCACGGATACCTTGCTCGATCGCACCCGGCGGAAGCTGCTGTGCGATCGACGGGTCGTGGTGGGATGCGATGGCAGGTCCGGCGAACGCGTGGTCCTTCAACATGTTGGTGAGGACGACCGACATCGTCGCGGTTCCGATCGAGCCGCCGATCTGGTTGACGATGTTCATGAGCGTCGAGCCGCGCGCAACTTCGCTGTGTGTCAGTGTCTGCAGCGCCGCGGTCATGATTGGCATCATGGTGCAGCCCATGCCGAGGCCCATTACGAAGAGCGCCCCGAGCAGGATCACATACGACGTCTCCGCGCCGACCTGGGTGAACACGGACATCGCGAGACCGATCAGCGTGATGCCGACAATTACGATCTTGCCTGGCCCGATCTTGTCGACCAACCGGCCGGCGATCGGCATTGTGACCATCGCGCCGAGGCCCTGTGGCGCAAGCAGTAGTCCGGCGTGCAGCGTCGTCTCGCCGCGAACCTGCAGGAAATAGCTGGGGAAGAGCAAGCCTGCGCCGAAGAAGGCAATGGCGAACAACGACATCGAAATGACCGCGACTGTCAGGTTTCGATTGCGGAACAAGTGCAGATCGATCAGCGGGTGAGTCGCTCGCAGCGCGTGGAAGACGAACGCGATCACTAGAGCGAGTCCGATGATCGCCGGAACGATCACGCGGGCAGAGGCAATGGTGCCCATCTGCGGAATCGACGAGACACCGAAGAGGAACAACGCCAAGCCTGGCGACAACATCAGCATGCCGAGGAAGTCGAACGATTCCGATGGCGACGGGTCGTCGGAGGGCAGGATGATGATCGCCGCGGTGGAGGGCGATTGCGCCGATCGGCACGTTGATCAGGAAGATCCAGTGCCAGCTCGCTGCCTCGATGAGCCAGCCGCCCAGGATCGGGCCTGCAATCGGGCCGAGCAGCATCGGGACCCCGAGTACGGCCATGACGCGGCCGATCCGCTGTGGGCCCGCGGCGTGCGTCATGATCGTCATGCCGAGCGGCATCAGCATGCCGCCGCCGAGTCCCTGCAGTACGCGGAAGCCGATCAGCGACTGGATATCCCACGCGAAGCTACACAACACCGAGCCGCTGACGAACAGCACCAGCGCCGTGATGAACAGCCGTTTGGTGCCGAACCGATCGGCGCCCCAACCTGTCAGCGGGATGACCGTCGCAAGTGACAACGTGTATGCGGTCATCGTCCAGGCTGCGATGGCGTAACTGGTGTCGAACTCCGTCTGGAACGTCGGGATCGCGACGGTCACGACGGTCATGTCGAGAATCGACATGATGGCGCTCAACACAACCACGCCGGCGATCTTGAAAACCCGGGCATCGAGTTTGTCGGTGAGCGGATCGAGCTCAGCTGCGGCGCTATGCGGAGGTGAAGTCACCGCTTCAGCTTTCCAGGTTGAGCTCCGACACGCCAGATGATTCTGTGCGCACTGGTCAGCGGCTTACACGAGGGGTCGACCGGCGGCGATTCTCCTGCGGACGTCCCACAGGAAGAAGTTGAAGGGGAATCGCCGAATGACGTTGGGCAAGAATCGATTGACGATCGCCAGCACACGCATGACGCGATCGAAACGATGCTGGTCACGCGGCGTCCATGTAAACTGCATCTGGTCGCGGAATTCCGGTGGCAGAAACCCTGCGCAGAAGAAGGTATTCACCGCAGTGATGATTCCGTTGAGCGGCCATCCCACCGGGCTGCCAGTTGCGACGCCGAGCAGATGCTTCCGTACCCGATCGTCGATCGAGATCTTGTCGACGCCGGCCTTCCAGTAGTGCTCGAAAGCGACGCGGTCCGCGGGCCACATATGTTCAGGGACTTGCAGGGTGGTGCCTAGTCGAGCTGCCTCGCGGTACATCGCGTCGGCGGAGGCAGCGGTCGGCTCGCCGTACATCAGCTCGCAGACGTCGACGGTGCCCTTGTACAGGCACGCCGCAACCCACAGCTGCAGTTCGCGGTCGAAGGCGTTGTACTTCACGGGGCTGTCGGGGCCGGACCGGACCTGCACGTGCTGTTTGTTCACCGCCTCGCGGTATGTACGTCGTTCCTGCTCGGTGCCCATGACGGCAACCGACAAGTACGACACCGTCGTACGAAAACGTTTGATGGGGTGCTTGGAGAGCTTGCCGCTTTCGACGGTGCTCTCGACTACGCCGTACCCGACCGCGGGCCACGCCAACTGCATGACCACGTTCGCGCCGGCTCCGAGCAGCCCGATGCCGGTCACGCCGTCCTCGAGCCGGACGTTGTGAGTCTGCGCCACGATTCCACCTCCGCGGCCTCGTCGGCGAGGCCATCTGCGCACATATGTTCGCAGATGCTCCGTTGGTGACGCAACCGCTGTGCGAGGATGGCGACGTGCCAACGCCGAACAGCCGTATCTATGCAGGCCAGGAGGCGCAGGCCCGCACCGCGGACCGGCGACGCAAATTGCTGGATTCGGCATTGGATCTGCTCGCAGATCCGGACGAGACACTTACCGTGCGGAGCGTGTGCCGACGTTCGGGAGTCGTTGCCCGCTACTTCTACGAGAGTTTCGACGATCGGGAGGCCCTGGTCGACGCGGTCTTCGACGAGGTGGTCGCAGGCATCGCGACGTCGACGCTCGCTGTACTCGCCGGCATGGGGCGTGACCCACTGCTCCGCACGAGGGCGGCGATCACGAACATCGTCGAGATCGTTGCCGAGGATCCGCGCCGTGGACGGTTGCTGTTCTCGCCCAACCTTTCCGAACCGCGGCTGCTGATCCGGCGTACCGAATCCGCACAGCTATTCGCAATTCTGCTGAACGAGCAAGCGCGCGCCCAATTTCGCCACGGTGAAACAGACCGTTTGATGCTGACAAGTCAATTCACCGTCGGCGGTTTTGGACAAACGCTGTTTGCCTGGATTCATGGCGGTATGGAGATGTCGAAAGAGCGGCTAATCGAGTTATGCACCGCAATTTTCGTTCGTTTGGCAATGGAATCACCGTAGCCGAATACTACCGGCGGAAAAGCCTTTGGACTGCGACTCGCCAGTCGGTATGCTACGAAATGATTACAACTGCAGTAAAGGGGGTACGCGGCAGCTATGGACTCCTCCATCAAGAACAATCACGCGCACATCAAGTTCTCCCTCTTGGGTACCGACTGGGTCGAATGGCTCATCGTCGGATTGTTATGCGTCGTGACCGCAGCGGGAGTCGGCGTGCTGACCGGATCACTGGTCGGCAGCCTCGTGATGGCGGGCGTCGTTTTTGCCGCTACCAGCGCCGTTGTGGCCCTACTTTAAGCCGTCGCTACGGGCTCGGCTGCGGTAGATCGCAGTCGGCAACCTTCGGATTGACGCCCATATAGTTGAGCGGTCCCGCGATGATCGTCACCGCTATGGTTCCGAATCCCGCACAATTTTGCGGTGAGCTGTCGTAATAGTCGCGCTGCCCCGCTGCAACGGCGCCAATTATCAACCACACCAACACGATTAACGTTCCGATTCGCATTACGACCTCCAGCCGCTAGTCTCGTGCGAAGCGGGTACCCCGAAGAGACGACCGGTAACCCCAATTATGCGCGCGGGACCGGGCGGTGGCGAAGGTCAGCGGCGGAACAGTTTGTTGCCCAACCAGACGATGGGGTCGTACCGCTTGTCCGCGACTCGCTCTTTCATTGGAATCAGCGCATTGTCGGTTATTTTGATGTGCTCCGGGCATACCTCGGTGCAGCATTTGGTGATGTTGCACAGTCCGAGGCCGTGTTCGTTCTGTGCGTCGTCTCGCCGGTCGGCCACATCGAGCGGATGCATCTCCAGTTCGGCTATCCGCATCAGGTAGCGCGGCCCTGCGAACGACTCCTTGTTCTCCTCGTGATCGCGGACGACGTGGCACGTGTTCTGGCACAAGAAGCACTCGATGCACTTGCGGAACTCTTGCGAGCGCTCCACATCGACCTGCTGCATCCGGTAGTCACCTGGCTTCAGACCGGGCGGCGGCGTAAACGAGGGGATCTCTCGCGCCTTGGTGTAGTTGAACGACACGTCGGTGACGAGATCGCGGATCACAGGGAACGCCCGCAACGGCGTCACAGTGATGACGTCCGCTTCCGTGAACGTAGACATCCGGGTCATGCACAGCAGTCGCGGGCGGCCGTTGATCTCGGCGGAGCACGAGCCGCATTTTCCGGCCTTGCAATTCCAGCGCACGGCCATATCGGGCGTCTGCGTCGCTTGGAGTCGGTGGATGATGTCGAGAACTACTTCGCCCTCGTTCACCTCGACCGTGTAGTCGACGAGGTCCCCGCCGTCGAGATCGCCACGCCACACCCGGAACTTTGCGTCGTAACTCATGACTACGCCTTCCTGCCGGGGTGACCTTCGAGTTCGCCTTCGGTGTAATACTTTTCGAGCTCGCCGATCTCGAAAAGTTCCAGCAACTCCGGACGCATTTCGAGCTGCTCTTTTCGTTCGACCGTGACTCCGGGGACAAACGCATCGCCGGCGGAGTTGTCGACACTGCAGACCAACAAGGTGTTTCGCCAGTCCGGATCCATCGCGGGATAATCGTCACGCGTATGGCCGCCGCGACTTTCGGTGCGTAGCAGTGCCGCCTTGGCCACACACTCGCTGACGAGCAACATGTTTCGCATATCGATGGCGAGATGCCAGCCGGGATTGAACTGGCGATGGCCTTCCACCGTCGCCCGGGCAAACCGCTCGCGGAGTTGGTCGAGCGTGGCGATTGCCTGCTCGACTTCGGCTTCCTTGCGAATGATGCCGACCAGATCGTTCATCGACTGCTGGAGATCGGTGTGCAGGGTGTACGGGTTCTCGGAACTGCCGTCCGCTGGCGGATCGAACGGTGCCAGAGCGGTTTTCGCCGCCGCGTCGATGTCAGCTTGGGACACGGTGGGCCGGGTGGCGAGAGATTCGACATAAGCCGCCGCGCCGAGGCCGGCCCGCCGACCGAAGACGAGCAGGTCCGACAACGAGTTGCCGCCGAGCCGGTTCGACCCGTGCATGCCGCCGGAACACTCGCCGGCGGCGAAAAGTCCTGGCACGCCGGCAGATCCGGTATCAGGCTCGACCTCGATGCCGCCCATCACGTAGTGACAGGTCGGTCCGACCTCCATCGGTTCCTTGGTGATGTCGACATCGGCGAGTTCCAGGAACTGGTGGTGCATCGACGGCAGCCTGCGCAGAATCTCTTCGCGTGGCAGGCGCGACGCAATATCCAGGTAGACGCCGCCATGCGGAGTTCCTCTGCCCGCCTTGACTTCCGAGTTGATCGCGCGCGCAACCTCGTCGCGCGGCAACAGGTCGGGTGTACGTCGGCTCGAGTTGTTGTCCTTGAGCCAGGCGTCGGCCTCTTCTTCGGTTTCCGCGTACTGCCCTTTGAAGACCGGCGGGATGTAGTCGAACATGAACCGATTGCCCTCGGTGTTCTTCAGCACTCCACCGTCGCCCCGGACGCCCTCGGTGACAAGGATGCCCTTGACGCTCGGCGGCCACACCATGCCGGTGGGATGGAACTGAATGAACTCCATGTTGATCAGGTTGGCCCCGGCGCGCAGCGCGAGCGCGTGGCCATCGCCGGTGTACTCCCACGAGTTGGACGTCACCTTGAACGACTTGCCGATTCCGCCGGTCGCGAGGACCACGGCAGGTGTCTCGAAGAGGACGAAACGCCCTGACTCACGCCAATATCCGAACGCACCGGAGATCGCGTCGCCGTCCTTGAGGAGCTCGGTGATGGTGCACTCGGCGAAGACCTTGATCCGTGACTCGTAGTCGCCGGTCTCCTTGAAGTCTTCCTGCTGCAGCGACACGATCTTCTGCTGCATCGTCCGGATGATCTCGAGGCCGGTGCGGTCGCCGACGTGGGCGAGCCGTGGATAGGTGTGGCCACCGAAGTTTCGCTGGCTGATCCGACCGTCCGCGGTCCGGTCGAACAGCGCCCCATAGGTTTCCAGCTCCCACACGCGGTCCGGAGCCTCACGCGCGTGCAACTCGGCCATCCGCCAGTTGTTCAGGAACTTTCCACCACGCATGGTGTCCTTGAAGTGGGTCTGCCAGTTGTCCTTCTCGTTGGCATTACCCATCGACGCGGCGCAGCCGCCTTCGGCCATGACCGTGTGTGCCTTGCCGAACAACGACTTGCACACCACCGCGACGGAAAACCCGCGCTCCCTGGCTTCGATTACCGCGCGCAGTCCGGCGCCACCGGCACCGATCACGACTACGTCGTACTTGTGCCGCTCAACTTCGGTCATGAATACAAGTCCTCATTTCAAATCCACTGGGTGGATCCGCTGGTCAAGTCAGTGGTAGAAACGCAGGTCGGTGATCGTGCCGCTGGCTACGAGCATCACGTAGAAATCGGTCAGCATCAGGGTGCCGAGTGTGATCCAGGCCAGCTGCATATGCCGTGTGTTCAGCTTGGACACCTGCGTCCAGATCCAGTACCGGATCGGGTGTGCGGAGAAGTGTTTGAGCCTTCCGCCGGTGATGTGGCGGCACGAGTGGCACGAGACCGTGTATGCCCACAGCAGGATCACATTCCCGACCAGAATGACGTTGCCCAGGCCGAAGCCGAAACCGCCGCCCTTGCCATGGAACGCGACTATCGCGTCGTAGGTGTTGATCAACGAGATGATCGCCGCCGCATAGAAGAGATACCGGTGCGCGTTCTGGATGATCAGGGGGAATCGCGTCTCGCCCGAGTACTTGGCGTGCGGTTCGGCGACCGCGCAGGCGGGCGGTGACAGCCAAAACGCCCGGTAGTAGGCCTTGCGGTAGTAGTAACACGTCAGCCTGAAGAGCAGCAGGAACGGCAGCCCGACAAAGGCCAGCGGGATGAACATCGGGAGATCGGGAAACGGAGTCCCGAAATGGCTCGCGCCTTCGACACACGATGTGCTCAAACATGGCGAGTAGAAGGGCGTCAGGTAGTGGTAATCCGGGACCCAGTACGCAGTACGCACGAACGATCGAACCGTCGCGTATATGACGAACGTTGCGAGCCCCAGGGCAGTGAGCAGCGGCGGCTGCCACCACCTGTCAGTCCGCAGCGTCTTCACTGCGATCTGGGCGCGCGACGGCGCAAATACCCCTGTGCCTGCTTGGTCGGAATTACTGGTTGCGGGGGCGCTCACTTGGTCCGCTCGCGGGAGTGAAATCCAAGACCCTCATCCTGTGCACCCATCCAAGCGGACTCGTCCGACCTGCTATCCGGTACGTAGATGACGTCACGCTTCCCCGGGACTGACGGTTGTACCTTCGGGGGCGGGGATTCCTCGAGCTCGGACACGTCGATGTCAAGCCGATCGACGTCGTTCGCAAGTCTGCTGACCGGACGCGCGTCGCCGTATTGCGACCGCAGCGTGCCGATGCATTGCCTGAGCTGCCCGATTGTCTGACGCAGCTCGTTGAATTCGGCGGTTGCCATGTGTGTACCTCCGAGGACGGTGTGACAAAAAGCACACTACGGCACGTTCGCCAACCCGGCTATCTAGTTCGCAAGACGAATTGACTTGTCGCCGAATCGCTACTTCGAGTCGGTTTTGGAACCATCGTCGAGACCCACGATGAGGTCGATCAGTTCTCGCCATGGACCATTGACCGCTGGCTCCGGAAGTGTTGCCTCGCGAGCGCCGGCGGTCAGGTGAAAGACGTACCGATCGGCGCCACTCGATGGCGTCGGAGGGCTGTCCCACGGGCAGGCGTCGACCAGGCACTGCAACTCTTTCGGGTCGGGTGCCTGGTCGAGTTCGACGCGCCAGGTCCGGGTGATCCCGGCGAACCCACCGCTTCGAGAAACCTCTATCCGCATGTGTCAGTTGTACTCCCGGCTACACCCGTACCGAGACCGCAGCGGCGACGCCAACCCCGCGCCACGCGTTCTCGACTGCATCGGACTCCGCGGATGCGGCGCCGTACAACTCGACGGCAGTTGCGCGCGTCGCCTCGGCGAACTCGACGAAATCCGCTTGCGCACTGAGCTTCCCGCCGGTGACAGTATCGAACCAGATGCGGCCGGCGCGTTCCCAGGCATATCCGCCCAGTTCGACGGCGACGAGTGCGAACGCCCGGTTGGGAATACCTGAATTGATATGCACGCCACCGTTGTCCGCGACGGTCTCGACGTAGCCGCTCATATGGTTGGGCTGGGGGTCCTTGCCGAGGACGTCGTCGTCGTAAGCGGATCCGGGATCGCGCATCGATCGCAATGCCTGCCCTTGTACGGCGGGTGTGAACAGTTCGGCGCCGATCAGCCACGTGGCGTCGTCGGCGGTCTGCGTGCGGTGGTACTGCTCGGTGAGGGCACCGAAAACATCGGATAGGGATTCGTTCAGTGCGCCTGACTGGCCGAGGTAGTCCAGCGTCGCCGCGTACTGGGTGAAGCCGTGGGAAAGCTCGTGGCCGATGACGGTCAACGACGAGGTGAACCTGTTGAAAACCTCGCCGTCACCGTCCCCGAAGACCATCCGCGTGCCGTTCCAGAATGCGTTGTCGTACTTGTGCCCGTAGTGGACAGTTCCGTCGAGCTGCAATCCCTTGCCGTCGACGGAACTCCAGCCGTAGACATCCGCGAACAACGCGTGTGTCGCTCCGAGCCCGGAGTACGCCTCGTCCGCTGACACGTCACCGGTGGGTTGCTGACCTTCACGCCGTACGACTCGGCCGGGAAGGCGTTCGGTCGATCGAGCGTCGGCAATTGTGCGCACCGGACCGCGCTGCACCGGCGAGATCGCTTCAGCGGGTTCGGGTTCGTGCCGGCGACCACCGTCACGCAGCGTCGCATCACGCACCAGGGTCTGACCGGCATGCGCCGCGGCGGTCGCAAACCTTCCGCTCCCCGCTTCGGCGAGCCGCTCCAAGAGGTACGGGGGAACAAAGGGTCTATGCATGGCGACGATCGTGACATACGGGGCCGACAGTCGTCGGCCCCGATTCGTCTTGGTGTGCGTGTCCTGTGTGTGTCAGGGAGTGATGGTCGTTTTCTCGTTGATCTCGGTGGTCGCTGCATTGACGATGTCGACCTGCTCAGGTGTCGCGTCGAGGTTGAGCTGCAGGATGTAGAGCCCGTCCTTGCCTGTGATCACGACCGTCTTCTGTGCGACGAGCAATTCCTTGCCGTTCTCCGTATAAGTGCCGCCGACAGAGAGCGCGGGGAAGCCGGCAAACGTGGACGGAGTCGGCGGCTGGACTTCCTCGTAGCCCTGCAGATTCTTCACTTCGTTGCCTGCGTAGTCGATCAGTTTCTGGGTGTCGACGGCGCCCTCGAGTTTGGAGAGGACTGCGATGATGCTCGGCTGATAGGACCCCGCGTCCGGACCGGTGTACACGATCGAGCCGTAAGCAAATTCGGGTGTATTTTCGCCGGCGTTCTCCCAGCCGGGAGGAAATGGCAGATCGATGACGGCTGCGTTTTCGTCGCCGCGTTTCACCGGGGTCTCGACGATCTTGGAATCGCGGATGTAGTCAGCGATCGTGTAGTTCGCGCGCTCGGCCTCGGTGGGCTTGGGGCTTGCCGACGACGTCTGTTTGCTTGTCGGGGCCGCAGACGACGCCGGCGCGGCACTGGTCGACGACGAGGATGACGACTTGTCGGAATCGCTGCCGCCGCAAGCTGTCAGCGTGAGGGCGACGCCGACGGCGATGGCGGCGACAGGAGCAAGGGACCTTCTGAATGGTTTCATGGAGCAAGTTGTAGCCGCCAGAATGATTCGCGGTCAATGCTTTCCGTGAAAGTCCCGTACAAGCACCCGGCCCGGTGAGTATTCTCCCTCACCGCGAAGTTGCAATTCTGCTCTGGTACGTCTAGCCGACATTCGCGAGATCGGCTGCGCTCGGATGGAGTGTGACGACGCCGCGTACCCGGTCGACAAGGCCGGTAATCGAGTGCGCCACTTCGGCGGCGCGCTCGAAGATGACACTGTGCCCCGCACCGTCGAGGCAGACCAGATCGGACCCGGGGAGCTGCGACGCGATCGCAACAGAGTGCGCGAACGGGGTCATCAAGTCGTCCGACCCGCCGAGCACCAACGCTGGGATCTGGCCGAGGGCGGCCAACGTGTCGGACTCGTCGAAGCCTATGAAGGACTGCAGAAAACTCGACATCGTGACGATGGATGTTTCGTTGAGCATTGCCGCCGCGACCGCAACCATTCGTGGACTGATCTTGCGCGTGCCGAACGTTGCGTTGCGGACGATGGGTTCACATACGCTGCGGCTCAACCGCTTCGACGCGTGCATGACCCCCGGCGCGCGGCGGACTGCCAGCTGAAGTGCGGACACCATCGGTTTGCGTAGGTACTTGCCGAGTCCGAATTCGGTGAGACCGCTTGCAGCGGTGGCGAGTAGGCCGATTCCGACGATCCGGGAACCGATCGAATGTGGATTCTGGCGTGCGTACACGAGAGCGGTCATCGCGCCCATCGAATGACCGATGAGGACGACGGGACCAGTCGGAACGACCGAGCGAATCACGGCTTCGAGATCGCGACCCAACTGATCGATCGTGTACGTATCCGTTGGAGCTTCGCCGGACTCGCCGTGACCTCGATGATCGTAAAAGACCATTCGAACGTCGGTCCCCCATGCACGCGTGAGGTGATCGCGCAGGTAGGACCAGGAATCGGTGCGCAGACAGTGCCCGTGAACGAACACCACGGTGAGAGAGGCGTCCTTGCTACCGAACTCCCGAACAGAAAGCGGCACACCGTCATCAGCCGAAACCGTGACGCGATGACCGTCGAAGTCGGCGGCAGATCGAGTACTCAGCATGGCGGTCTCCCTGGTTGGGCTCCTGACCAGTTGTCGCACGTACTGCGACTTGCGTTACTGGTATTGCGGATGCGGTCCTTGGATAGTCGCCCATGAAACGAGCTGACCAGCACCTCGTGGAGGAACCGTTACCGTCCCGGTGCGGAACTGTCGCCGAAATGGCGAATCTCGTGGTCGCCGAATGCTTTTGTAGCGCTTTCTTGTTCGCTCTACCGAGTGCCGTAGATACTGGTAGAGGAAGCTAGCTACGCTTGCCTGGTGAGCCGAACCGCGATCGTCTGGTTCCGCCGTGATCTTCGGCTGGGTGATCTACCGATGCTCCTGAGTGCCTCCGACAGTGCGGAACGCTGCGTCGCGGTGTTCGTCCTCGATGAGCGACTGCTCGGTCCGGCGGGGACTCCCCGCCGGACGTTCCTGTTCCGTTGCCTGCGTGAACTCGACCGTGAACTGGGTGGGAAACTGCTCGTGACCAGCGGTGATCCGGTGGAGCTACTCCCGTGCATTGCGAGCCACTTCGATGCGTCGAGCGTGCACATTTCGGCGGACTTCGGCCCGTACGGCGCCAAGCGCGACGACGACGTTGCCCGCGAACTCGGCGATGTGGAACTTGTTGCGACTGGATCGCCGTACGCCGTCGCGCCCGGCAGGATCCTGAAGTCCGACGCGACGCCGTACAAGGTCTTCACACCGTTTCGACGTTCCTGGCACGACCACGGCTGGCGCGCCCCGGCGAAAACTGATGCCTCGACAGTGGAGTGGATCGACCCTGCCGGGTTCGACAGTCGCACCGACATTCCCGCGGACGAGAATCTCGGTGACACCGTCTTGCCTCCGGCGGGCGAAGCCGCTGCACTCCGCCAGTGGAAGAGATTCGCGCGCACCGATCTCGACGATTACTCACAGGGACGGGACCGCCCCGACCTCGATTCGACGAGCCGGATGTCGGTGTATCTGAAGTTCGGATGCATCCATCCGCGCACCCTGCTCGCGGACAGCACGCGCGCGACGGCTGAGACGTTTCGTACGGAGCTCGCCTGGCGGGACTTCTATGCCGATGTGTTGCACCATCGTCCGGAGACCGCGCGCCGCAACTACAACGAGCGGTTCGATGGCATCGAATACACCGCTGGCGCCGAGGCAGACGCGGCCTTCGCTGCGTGGTGCACCGGACAGACCGGATTTCCGATCGTCGATGCCGGGATGCGGCAATTACTCGCCGAAGGTTGGATGCACAACCGGGTGCGCATGATCACCGCGTCGTTTCTGACCAAGGACCTGCATCTGCCGTGGTGGCGCGGCGCGAAGCATTTCATGACGTACCTCGCCGATGGCGACCTCGCGTCGAATCAGCATGGGTGGCAGTGGACCGCCGGATCGGGGACTGATGCGGCGCCGTACTTTCGGGTGTTCAATCCCACATCGCAAGGTGAAAAATTCGATCCGACAGGCGATTACGTGCGGCGGTGGATACCCGAGCTGCGCGGCGTCCCCGGTAAGCAGGTCCACACGCTTCCAGGCGGGCCGCCCGAGGGGTACCCAACGCCGATAGTCGACCATCAGCACGAACGCCAGGAAGCGTTGCGGCGCTACGAATGTATCAAGATCGAGAAGATCAAGAAGTAGCCACTTAGGCACGCATCTCTGCATTGGCGGCTTCCGCAGCTCCGGTGATGTTGCGCGCCATGCCGCCGAAAATGACGGCGTGGAACGGTGAGATGGCTTTCCAATACGCGTGGCCGGGTAGTCCGCGTGGCTCGAACAGTGCGCGCTGGCGATAAAGTGAACCGTCGCCGTCCGGCGTGACCGACAGTTCCAGCCACGCAAGTCCCGGTACCTTCATCTCGGCACGCAGCCGCAGCAGATTCGGGCGGTCGATCCGCTCGACCCGCCACCAGTCGAGTGCTTCGCCCGCATGCAGGCGCCGCTGGTCTCGTCGACCGCGTCGCAGTCCGACGCCGCCAGACACCTTGTCGATCCATCCTCGAATCGACCAGGCGAGCGGGAACGAGTACCAACCCTGTTCGCCCCCAATCGATTCGATCACTTGCCAGACCGCGTCGGGCCGTGCGTCGGTACGGCGTTCGCGGATATCTTCGTACAACGATCCCCCCGACCAATCTGGATCGGTCGGTAGCGGATCCGACGGTGCGCCGACCCCGGTGGCGTCCGACCAGCGCGTCGGGACGTCGGAACGCCGGATTCGGGCGAGAGCAAGTTCTACCGAGCGCTCGTACGGGGTCAGGCCGCCCTCGGGTTCGGGTATGTGTGCCGCGATGTCGTTGTCGCCGCACACCACTTCGTTGATGAGTGATTCCATCAGCGGCACGGCGATCGACCGCGGCACCGGTGTGACCAGATTGACCCATTGCGCCGACAGCCACGGCGTAAGCACTGGGACCGGAATGAGGTGTCGCCGTGACAAGTTGGCGACATCGGCGTACCTGCGCATCATCGTTGCGTACGTGAGTACGTCCGGCCCACCGATGTCGAATGCTCGGCTGACCTCATCCGGCAAGTTCGCTGCGTGGGTCAGGTAGTGCAGCACATCGCGGACCGCGATCGGCTGAATACGATTGTGTACCCATCTCGGCGTGATCATCACCGGTAGCCGTTCTGTGAGGTAGCGCAGCATCTCGAAACTCGCTGAGCCAGAACCGATGATGATGGCTGCGCGCAGCACCACGGTAGGCGTGGATGAGGCGAGCAGAATCCGCCCGACCTCATCGCGCGATGCGAGGTGCTCGGAGAGCTTCTCCGTCTTCGGCACTATTCCGCCGAGGTAGACGATGCGCGAAAGCCCGGCATTATCAGCAGCATCCGCGACGATGATTGCCGCCTCGCGATCGATCGTCGTGAAGTCGTCTCTTGTCAGGGAATGGACGAGGTAGTACAGGACGTCCTGCCCGGCAAGGGCTGCCGCGACAGTTTCTGGATCGGTGACGTCGCCTTCGAAGATCTCCACGTCGTCATGCCAGGGCACCTCCGCGAGTTTGTCGGGTGTGCGGGCCAAGACGCGAACTTTGTGTCCCGCGGCAAGTAGCTCGGGCACGAGCCGGCCACCGATGTATCCCGTCGCACCGAACACGACGCATCTCATCGCTGTACCAATCCGACAGCGTCGGACAGGGACTCGATCCGCTCCACATGTGCGGGCAGATCAACTCCGGTCCAACCGGGGCCGGCCACATAGCTCGTTGCCCGGGCATCCAGCACGGCGTGTACTGCCGACAGGTCGGCGGTGCCGCGGCTGTGTGACCAGAGCACGACGACTGTCGGGCGGACACAACGGCTCAGCGCATCGGCCAAGGCCGCAGCCGGCACCTCGGCACCCAGCATCCGAGCGCCGATATCGATCTCTGCCAACGCCGCGCGGAGAGCCTCGAGCGGGAGCGAGTGAGACTCGTTTTCGGTGCACGCCAAGATTACGGTCGCACGATCGTCGAGAACCGGCTGCGGCAGCCGGTGCAAGCTTGTCACCACCGCCCAAGACAGGACGTGCTCGACATCGATGCAGCCGCCATCGCTGTCTTGTCGATTCACTACGGCGGCAAAGGCGGTCCGGCACAGTCGATCCCACGTTGCGATCACGCCGTGATGACGGAAATGGCGATCGAAAATGCTGAGGAGTGCGACCGTGTCCAGGAGAAATGCCGCGTCGAGTACCGGGTTCAGGTCTCCGAGATCTGGTGCCGCAGCCTCTCGGTGGGCAATCGCGGTCCGTGCCGCGCTGCCAGGGCTTGCGCCCTTGCGAACCAGTTCCACCATCTGCTCCAGGACGGCGATATCGGATTCTGTGAAGTAGCGATGCCTGCCGGCTTCGTGCTGCTGCGGCCCTATGCCGTAGCGGAGGTTCCAGCTGCGCAGCGTCGGAGTCGGGACGCCAAGCCGCTCGGCCACCGCGCGCACCGTGTACGCCGGCGAACCCAACTCGGTCGCACGCTTGCCGTCTATGTCCTCATCTTCGCGCACGGGCTGCGGCGCCGGTAATTGCCATAGGTCGGCAGTGCTCGGTTGGCCGGTGCGCATGCCATGACGATAGCAGCAAACGATGCACAAACGATGCATTTCTGCCGAAAAAGTGTCACACTCGTGGAGTGAACAAACTGACGGCCACCTATTGCGCCGAGGATTCGCGGTATCTGACCGACCTGATCGAGCGGGTTGCTTCAGGCGATCAACGGCGGTTTGCCGACCTCTACGACGCGACTGCGGCGCGGGTATTCGGCATGGCCCTTCGCGTGGTCCGCGACCGATCTCACGCCGAGGAGATCACTCAGGAGGTCTACCTCGAGGTGTGGAGCAAGGCGGATTCGTTCGATCCGCGACGTGGGAGCCCGCTGGCATGGCTACTGACGCTTGCCCACCGACGCGCGATCGATCGTGTCCGAGCCGAGCAGTCGCGCGTGGATCGCGAGAATCGTTGCGCCCGAATGGAAGTTCGCCGCGACTACAGCGACGTGGTCGCGGGCGCCGTGATCGGCCGGCTGGCCGATGCGGACGTGGCATCCCGACTCGACGACCTCACCTTTCTGCAACGGCAAGCGCTGGAGATGGCCTACTACAAAGGTTTGACCCAACTCGAATCGTCCAGGCTGCTCGGGGTTCCGGTTCCCACAATCAAGGCGAGAACGCGCGACGCAATGGCGAAGCTGCGACGGGTGCTCGAAGCCGAGCCTGCATGCTGACTGGTCGACGCCCTAGCCGGACGCTGGGTCGCGGCCCAGTTGGTGGCGCAGCGTCTGATCGAGCGTGGAATATCGAAACCGGTGGCCGATAGCGTCCAGCGCCTGCGGTGACACGCGCTGATTTGCTTCGGCAAGCTCGCTCGCGCCCTGCCTGCCGAGTAGGAGGCGCGGACCGAACGACGGGATGGGCAGCACCGCCGGTCGATGCAAAACTTGTGCTAGAGCCTTGGTGTACTCCGCATTTCGAACCGGCTGCGGTGCAACAGCATTGACGGGTCCACACACTCGCGCATCGAACAGGGCGCGATAGTAGATGTCGACAAGGTCGTCGATTCCGATCCAGGACAGCCATTGCCGGCCGCTGCCAAGGCGTCCTCCGAGTCCCGCTGCGAACAGCGGGTAGAGCAGCTGCAGCGTTCCACCTTTCGGTGTCTGGACGATTCCGGTGCGGACATGCACGACGCGCAGTCCAGCGTCTTGCGCAGGGGCGGTGGCTGTTTCCCACTCCGCAACGACGTCGGCAAGGAACCCCGTTCCACGTGCGCTGTCTTCGGTGAGAACGTCGTTTCCGCGATCAGCACCGTAGTAGCCGATCGCAGACGCAGTCACGAACGTGCGAGGACCAGACTCCGACGACGACGACGCCGCCGCAAGCTTCGCGAGACAGCAGGTGGGATAGATCCGGCTTTGCCGAATTGCGCGCTTGTGGTCCTCTGTGAATCGTCCAGCGATGGATTCGCCGGCAAGGTGCACCACTGCGTCGACGCCGGACAGCAGATCTGCCGCCGGACTGTCCGGATTCCATTGCCGCTCATCCGCTTTGCGCGGAGGGCGCCGAACCAGTCGGACAACCCGATGGCCGCCGGTCGTGAGAAACGCGGTCAGTGCAGACCCGATCAGTCCTGATGCGCCGGTCACCGCGACGGTCATGCGCGTCGCGCCGTACTCCGCAGCGAGGCGGTGAACCGCCAGGTCGTCGGCGAGCTGACGGTGACGGTAGGCAAATGTCGACCGCAGCAACGATTCCGGTACCGGAGTGTCGACGCGATCTGTCATCAATGTGGCGCCGGCTCCGACATCTTGAAATTCGTGGGTGTGGCGCCAGCGCGCAATGGCGTGTGCCGGTAGCGACGCGAACCCAGCAGTCCCGAGTGTGTCGACGAACTGTCGCGGCGGGTCGTATCCCGCCGGATCGTGTTCGCCGATCCAGCGCAGTCCGCCGGGCAGGCCGAGGACGGCGCGCCCGTTCGCAAGCGAGTTCGCCTCGTTCACGACACGCATCGGTTGCCACGGCGGTGACAGCCGCGTTATCGCCCCCGGCCGGGAGTGCCAGTCGAACACCTCGGCCTGAGGAAACTCCAGCACACTCGAGTACTCGATGCCCATGTCGTATCTCCGTTCATGGTTACGTTCTCAGTCACCAGGATGCGCTCGGTAACCGGGTGACTGCACACCCTCAGTCGGCGCTGCACAGCCCGATTGCGCACTTCGCAGCACGACTTGCCGCGCGACACGCAGTGCCCAGCGTCCAGGAGACCTGTGCAGTCAAGGTCAGACCCGGGTCATACGGTGCACAGCGGCCGGATGTCTTGTCTACCGGCCGACAGCGGCGAGGTGAGCAGCAAACAGGAGTTGTACCCACGCGATTCGACGGTGAAACGAACCTCACGCCACGCGGCCTCGCTCAGCGATGGAACCCGGGACAAGACAAAGCCGGAGAACCGCATCGGATCGCCGACCAGCGCCCAGGAGTAGTCCGGCGCGATGTAGGTGACGATGTAGTTCGTCGGTCCGTCCGGTGAACTCTGGAACGGAACGCTCGGAAAGCTCACGTGGAGTTGGGCATTGGTGACCGCGTCGTTTACCCGAGCGTTCCCGACGATTCCATTGGCTCCGCCAGACCACGTAGTGCAATTGTTTTCGACCTTGATGTTGGTCGGATCGATCAGCGAGTATCTCGCGGTGGTGTCACGGGCGCAGTCCAAGTTGAACGGCTGCGGCACCGCCGCCACCTGATACCAGCGTCCCAAGTACCGCTCGACATCGAGTGAGGCGATCGGTGCTAGCGCCCCAACATTCGTAGGTTCAGCGCGCGCACTTGCCGTCCAGGTGAGTACCGACGCTGCCAACACAATCCACACCCCGAGCCACGCCCCGAGCCGTCCGACCAGCTTCTTCGGAACCACGGTTTCCTCCATTCGATCGATGTGAGGTATTCGGAGCGAGCGTGTCCCGGGATACGTGTGTTCCCCACCACTTGCTGCAGCGCTACCCGTCTGAATGAAGGCCTGCTCCGAAGGGCTGATATGCGAAGTGATTCCGAGGGTGCGCACCGCAACATAGCAGTGGTGGGAAGTGGCGTCGCCGGGCTCACTGCCGCCCACGTTCTCGCCAAACGTGACCGGGTGACGCTGTACGAGTCCGACGACAGGCTCGGCGGTCACGCGCACACTCATGAACTGGTGCTCGAGACCGGGCAGCGGGTACGTATCGACACCGGTTTCATCGTGCACAACGACCGCACCTACCCGACGTTGTTGCGATTGTTCGACGAACTCGGCGTCGCAACCCAGGATTCGGACATGTCGATGTCGGTGCGTTCGGATGCCGATGGAATCGAATACGCTGGGGCGAAAGGGATTGCAGGGCTCTTCCCGAGTATGCGCATGCTACGGCGCGGGGCTTATGTGCGCATGCTTGCAGAGGTGCCGCGCTTTCATCGAGCTGCACGCGAACTGCTCGGCGACACAGGCGGGACGAATGACCAGACGCTCGCCGATTTCCTTCGCGAGCATCGATTCAGCGACTTCTTCGTCGAACACTTCATGAAGCCGTTGGTCGCTGCCGTCTGGTCGTGCGATCCGCTGGTCGCGACCGAATATCCGGCTCGCTACCTGTTCACGTTTCTCGAACACCACGGCATGCTGACAGTCTTCGGTTCGCCGACGTGGCGGACGGTCACCGGGGGCTCGGTCGAATACGTCCAGAAGGTGGCCCAGCGCCTTGACGAAATTATGATCGGGACCAAAGTTATTCGGCTCGAACATAATTCCGACGGAGTCCGCGTTACTGACGGGACCGGTCGGACACGCGATTTCGATGCGGTTGTCGTCGCGGTCCATCCCCGGCAAACGCTGACAATGCTCGACCGTCCCAGCGTGCTCGAGTCCGAGGTGTTGGGCGCAATGCCGTACTCGGTGAACATCGCTGCGCTACACACCGACGAATCTTTGCTTCCTCGTGCGCCGCGCGCCCGTGCATCGTGGAACTACTTGATGCCGCCGAACAGCGGGCGTGGCGTCGTCGTCACGTACGACATGACCAGGTTGATGCGAATCGATACGGTTACCGACCGGCGGTTCCTTGTGACTCTCGGCGGCGCCGATATCGTCGATCCATCGACCGTACTTGCGGAGATGACGTACGAGCACCCCATCTACACACCGGAATCGGTTGCTGCGCAATCACAGCTAGCAGAACTCGGATCCGACAGGCTTGCCTTTGCCGGCGCATACCACGGCTGGGGCTTTCATGAGGACGGTGCGATGTCCGGACTTCGGGCGGCCGAGCGGATCGGCGGCTCGTGGGAGAACAGCGAGCGGCGAACCGGGCACGTCCGCGTGGTGGCATCGTGAAGACCCGGACCACGCCCGCGATCTATACGACCCGGATTCGTCATATCCGGACCGAGCCGCTGCACAACGATTTCGAATACCGCAGCTACAGCTGGTTTGTCGACATCGACGACCTTCCTCTTCTGCCTGGGTGGCTGCGCCCGTTCGCCCAGTTCCGCGCCGACGATCACTTCGGTTATCCCAACTCGATAGACAAGAGCCTTCGGTCGCGCGTCGATATGTTCCTAGCGGACAATGACATCGACCTCGACGGCGGTCGTATCACCGCTCTGATGAACGCGCGTGTGCTCGGCTACGTCTTCAATCCGTTGAGCCTGTTCTGGTGTCACGACAGCGCGGGGACCCTGCGATGCGTCGTTGCCGAGGTTCACAACACCTACGGTCAACGGCACAGTTACTTGCTCCGCACGGACGCGGCCGGCCGCGCCGATACCGCCAAGCAGTTCTACGTCTCGCCGTTCAACGATGTGGACGGCATGTATGAGATGTCGCTACCCGAGCCCGGGAGTGAGCTCGGCATCCGGATCGTCTTGCGACGAGATGGCCAGGCCCCTTTCATCGCAACGATGCGTGGCGAACGTCGTCCTGCGACACGGTCGAACATCTTGCGCAGTCAGTTCCGGGCACCGCTCGCTCCACTCGTGGTCTCTGCTCGAATCCGCAAACAGGGAATCACATTGTGGGCGCGCGGTTTACCTCGCGTGCGCCGCCCGAAAACCGCTCAGCTACAGGAGGCGACACTGTGAATGCCGCATCGCACTCACCGGATATCGATACCCGGATCTGGCCCAACCTGAATGCGGTCCCCGCAAGTGCCCGGAACCGCCTACTGGCTCGCGGCGCGGACGTGTTGTTCCGCCGTGCCGCCGCTCGGTTGCCAGTGCGCATCGAGTATCCAAACGGCAGTGTCATCGGCGCGGGGGCGGGTGCGGACATACTGCCGCGCATGATTATTCGCCGACCGGCCGATTTTGCGGAGCGGATCGGTGCGCGGGGCCTGATCGGATTCGGCGAGGCGTACATGGCGGGCGATTGGACCTCACCGGAGCCGGCCGCCGTCCTGACTGCATTTGCCGGCCGAATGGCGAACCTAGTTCCGCGGCCGCTGCAAAGGCTCCGAGGGCTTTTCGTCCCGACGCCTCCTGCCACCGAACATGGATCCCAGGAGAACGCACGGACCAACATCTCCCGCCACTATGATCTGTCCAACAAGCTGTTTCAGCTATTTCTCGATCCGTCGATGACGTATTCGAGCGCATTGTTCAGCGCGCCCGAGCCGGATGGGCAGGTGCGGGGAGTCGATGTCTCACGCGTGGATGCGCCATGCCCACCCGCGCAGTGGGATCAGTTGGAAAGCGGTCAACAACGCAAGATCGACCGCTTGCTCGATGCCGCCGGCGTCGGTCACGGCACGCGATTGTTGGAGATCGGTACCGGCTGGGGGGAACTATGCATTCGCGCGGCGGAACGCGGGGCAATCGTCCGTTCGGTCACGCTCTCTCGCGAGCAGCAGGAGTTGGCGCGCACACGCGTCGTCGCCGCCGGTCATATGCAGTCGGTACGTATCGACCTGCTGGATTACCGTGACGTCCGCGGCGAGTACGACGCGATTGTTTCTGTCGAGATGATCGAAGCTGTCGGGCACGAGCATTGGGAGACGTACTTTCGTGCGCTCGACAATCTGCTCGCGCCCGGTGGCAAGGTCGCTCTGCAGGCAATTACGATGCCGCACGATCGGATGCTTGCGACCCGCAACACGTATACGTGGGTGCAGAAGTACATCTTCCCCGGCGGCTTCCTGCCGTCGATCGAAGCGATCGAATCTATTGCAGCCGAACATACTTCGTTGCGCGTACGCGGTAGGCTGACGATGGGATCGCACTACGCCGAGACGTTGCGTTTGTGGCAGGAGCGATTCGGCGCCCGCGGACACGAGGCAGCCGACCTAGGATTCGACGAGACGTTCCGGCGGATGTGGCAGTTCTACCTCGCGTACTCCGAGGCAGGCTTCCGGTCCGGATACATCGACGTGCAGCAAGTGATACTCGATCGCGGAACGGACGCCGCATGACAGGCGTCGGCTGGACCGGATTCGCTGTCATATCCGCCGTCAGTTTTGTGGTCCTCGTCGTCCTGCAGGCAGGCACGTTCGCGATAGGTCGTCGCATCGGCCGCTACAACGTCGTCGACGTGTCGTGGGGCATCGGGTTCGTGCTGGTTGCCGCCGTCGCAGCCGTATTGGGCGATGGAGATCCCGTCCGTCGATGGCTGCTGCTTCTGTTGGCCGGGATCTGGGGCGTGCGACTGAGTTGGCACATGTACCGGAAGTCGAAAGGCAAAGGCGAAGACCCGCGTTATGTGGAGCTGCTCGACAGAGCTGGCGGCGGCACGGCGATGGTCGTCCGGAAGATATTCCTGACGCAGGGACTCGCGCAGTGGTTTGTTTCGCTTCCGCTGCAGGTGTCGGCGGTGACTGGTCCAACGCACGGCGGGTGGACCGTAGTTCTCGTGCTCGGCGCAGTCTTGTGGGCCGTTGGCCAGTTCTTCGAGGCAATCGGAGACAAGCAGCTCGCCGACTTCAAGGCCGACCCGGCGAACAAGGGCAAGATCATGGATGTCGGCCTCTGGGCGTGGACCCGGCATCCAAACTATTTCGGCGATGCTGCCGTGTGGTGGGGCATGTGGCTGATCTGTGCGAGTGCGTGGCCCGGCGTAGTGACCATACTGTCACCGCTGGTCATGACCTATTTTCTGGTGTACGCGACCGGGGCGCGACTCCTCGAGAAGTCGATGGAACGCCGCCCCGGATACCCGGACTATCAACTGCGAACCAGCTACTTCTTCCCGCTTCCGCCACGTAGAGATCGGTAACGATCTCTACGTGACTCTTGGCGAATTCGTAGAGTTGCGTAGAGAATGCTACGAAACCACTTGCTCCTTTGTCGATGGCAGGAACGGCTTCGATACGTTCTCCTCCGTCGAGGCGCCCGGTTGCCACTCGGAGATCCAAGGCCCGGTGCCCTCACTTTGGTCGAGCACGCCTTCTTCCATCCATGTGTACTTGCCGTCGAGCACTCCGGCGGCGATCTTGCCGTCGGTGTCGTCCGTGTTCTGCCACAGCGCCGCGAACAACTTCTCGACCCGCAACGTTGCCTGTTCGCAGAAGGCCGCGGCCAACTCGTAAGCGGCTTCACCCTGGACTGCGTCCTCGGTCCGTTGGCTCTCCGCGCGCACGATCACTGCGGACATCGCGAAGAGCTCTGCCCCGATGTCGACGATCCGGCCGAGGAAACCCTGCCGATACTCCAACTTGGCTTGCCAGCGGGCCATCCCATACAGCATCGAACGGGCCAGCTTGCGCGAACTACGTTCGATGAACCGCAAATGCGTTGCCAGCGCGCCGAACTCGCTATAGGACGTCGGCAGCTGGCCTTTGCCCGTGACGAGTTGCGGCATCCACTTGGCGTAGAAGCGGCTCGCCTTCACAGCCGACTTCGCCTTCGCGCTCATGTCTGCCTTGGCGTTCACCAGATCGCCGGCCGCAACGACGTGCGCATCGGATGCCTCGCGCGCGACAAGCAGTCTCATGATCTCGCTCGACCCCTCGAAGATGCGGTTGATACGCATGTCACGCAGCATCTGCTCCGCCGGAACCGCCCGCTCGCCGCGTGCTTTGAGCGAGTCCGCGGTCTCGTAGCCTCGCCCACCTCTGATCTGCACGAGTTCGTCGACTACCAGCCACGACATTTCGCTGGCCCATAGTTTCGCGAGCGCAGCTTCGATCCGGATGTCGTTTCGCCCTTCGTCGGCCATCTGACCTGAGAGGTCGAGGACAGCTTCCAACGCGTAATTGGTTGCGGCGATGAAGGAAAGCTTGCTTGCGACAGCCGCGTGCTTGCCTACTGGGCGGCCCCACTGCACGCGCTCCGCAGACCATTCGCGTGCGATCTTCTGGCTCCATTTACTTGCAGCCGAACACATCGCCGGAATCGCCAGTCGCCCGGCGTTCAGGGTCGTGAGTGCGATCTTCAAGCCTTCGCCCTCACGCCCGATCAAGTTCTCCTTCGGCACCCGGACCTTGTGCATCCGGGTGACGCCGTTCTCGATACCGCGCAGTCCCATGAACCGGTTGCGCCGCTCGACGGTGATGCCCGGCGAATCCGCCTCCACGACGAACGCCGAAATTCCACCGCGATGCCCCTGGCTCTTGGGAATCCGCGCCATGACGACAAGCAGTTCGGCGACAACGCCGTTGGTGGTCCAGAGCTTCACGCCGTCGAGTTCGTAGGCTTCGCCGTCCTCGGTCGGCACCGCTGAACTCGCCATGCGGGCAGGGTCGGAGCCGACGTCCGGTTCGGTGAGCAAGAAGGCTGTGATCGCGCCCTTTGCGCAGCGCGGGAGGAACCGTGCCTTCTGTTCGGGCGTGCCGGCGAGCTTGAGCGGCTCGGGTACGCCGATCGACTGATGCGCCGACATAAGTGCACCGAGCGAGGCGTGTACCGATCCGATCAGCATCAGCGCCTTGTTGTATGCGACCTGCGTGAGCCCGACGCCGCCGTATTCCTCCGGAATTTTGAGGCCGAAGCAACCGAGTTCGGCGAACCCCTTGACGTATTCGTCGGGAATGCGCTCTTCCCGTTCGATGACCGAACCGTCAACCGTTTCGCAAAACGCGGCGAGCTTGGCCAGGAACTTCTCGGCCTTCGCGGAGTCCTCGGGCGCGGGTTTCGGATAGGGGTGGACCAGATCGAGTTGGAACCTGCCAAGGAACAGCTCCTTGCAGAACGAGGGCTTGTCCCATCCTTCGACCCTCGACTCTTCGACGAGAGCTCTCGATTCTTCCTCGGTTACTTCCACCTTCTGGGTTGCCACCATTTCGTCTCCTCCTCGAGCGATCGGCGATGTACTTCCCAGTGTTCTCCATCACAGTGCGCAGTGGACTAAAACGGTGCGGAAAAGTTACTGACCGGTATTGCTCGCTTGATCTGACGCTCTCGGCGGCTCTGTGAGCAGCCATACCCGCAATTTCTCGTACACCAGGTCGCTGTTGAGCAACGTGAAGTGGTTGGCCGGCGACAGGTGC
This sequence comes from Mycobacteriales bacterium, assembly GCA_038256175.1. GTDB lineage: Bacteria > Actinomycetota > Actinomycetes > Mycobacteriales > Mycobacteriaceae > Antrihabitans. The sequence goes on along the minus strand of JBBSKP010000004.1, from coordinate 28,266 downwards.
ATCCCGTTCTCCTCGCTGAATCCGATGCGTCGCGAGCGGGTCTTCCCAGAGGCACTCGGAGTCAACACGAGCCCGTCTCCGATGATCCGTCCCAGTGGATGTCGTGGGCTTCGGGTGACGGTCGCGGAGACGAAGAAGTGCATGGCGCCGTCGAGCAGTGGGATATCGCGGCCGGCGATGGATTGCAGCGAGTCCGGATCGCCGTCGCGCCAATCGTCCTCGACGAGCGAACCTTGTCGAAGGTCTCTGATGCCGCTGCTGCGCCGACGCAGGAGCTTCCCGACCGGGCGTGTTTCCGGCAGCTTGACGAGGGCCGCGCTCGCGTAGTGCACCAGCCGCTCAAGTGGTGCGCCGAAGTGTGGTGACCCGAGGCAGACCACGTGGCGCACATGGTGCACCCACTCCGCGCCGTCCTCGACTGCGTGCGCGCACGCGCCTCGCGCGATGAGGCCGCCCATCGAATGACCAACGATCGCAATCTGTTCCACCACGACGGGCCAGTGCTCAACGAGGTCGCTCAGCAAATCCGCCAGCGAGCGCGCGTTCTCGGAGATGTGTAATCCGCTGTTGAAGCGGATCTGAATCTCGCTGCTTCCGAGATCGGTGGCGAGCCGTGCACCGTATGTGGGCCGGCCCCCGAGTCGCCACGCGTGCTCGGTTTCCATCAGGCCGTGGAGAAAGATGACGAGTCGTCCGGACGCATCCGGGTAGCGCTGCGCGAGGGCGGCGGCATCGGCGGGTATCGCCTCGCCGTCGCGGCGGATCGACATGGGGCCGGCGAGCTCGGATCCCTCGGCGGCGAGTGTGTCACCGCGGAGGCCTTGAATCGCGGCGATGAGTGCGGCGCCGCGTACGGTCTGCGATGGCGGCGTGTCCATGCGTAGATCGGCTGACTGCTCGGCCAGCCGACCCGCGATCGTCGCACCGTTGCTGATAGCCGAGTACATCCCGCCTGCGATCGCGTCGTGGATGATTTTGACCGAAGTAGCGGGAGAGCCCACGCTACGCTCGACACCTGCGAAGACACGGTCCGAGATCGCACGGTGGATATTGCCGATGCCGCCTACTGCGCCGCCGATCTCGTCGAGGGCGAGACCGGCGAGGGCGCGAACCTCGCGTCGGCGTTGAGCATCCTCTGTCGTCATGAATTGAGTGTACGACTGTACACTCAACTTGCAAGTCATTCCTGAGAATGATGTCGGCGCGCTGAAGTAGCGTTCCTCGAAAGGTGAAGAGGGAGTCGTGATCGTGAACCGGTCGATCGGCAAGGTACTCGTCGCATTGCTCGGCGTGCTTGCCATGACGACGGCCGGATGCGGCGCCAGCGACACCAACAATGTCGAGGTATTCAGTTGGTGGACAACGGGAACCGAGAAGGCTGGACTCGACGCACTTGTGCAGGTCTTTGCGCAGCAACACCCGGACGTGAATTTCATCAACGGTTCGGTCGCGGGCGGCGCCGGCGGAAATGCCAAGAAGGTACTGGGATCCCGAATGTTGGACGGCGATCCGCCGGACACATTTCAGGCGCATGCGGGCAAGGAGCTTGCCGGGTACATCAAGGCGGGCCAGCTCCAGGACATCAAAGACCTGTACGACGAAAATGGCTGGGGCGCAGCCTTTCCGCCCAAGTTGCTCGACCTCCTGACGCAGGACGGAAAGATCTACTCGGTGCCGTCGAACGTGCATCGCGCGAACGTCCTCTGGGCCAACACCGACGTATTACGCAAAGCTGGCATCGACCCGAATGTGCCTCCGGCGGATCTCGATGCGTGGTTCGTCGATCTGGGCAAGGTGGCGGCGGCAGGATTTGTCCCGTTGGCGATCGGCAAGGAGTGGACCCAAGTCCATCTGTTCGAGATCGTCTTGCTTTCCCGGCTCGGACCCGTCGCATACACCGACCTGTTCGACGGGACGACCAACTGGGGAACTCCGGAAGTCGGGAAAGCGCTCGACGACTATGCGCGCCTGCTGGCGTATACGAATGCCGACCGCCAGTCTCTCGATTGGTCGGATGCAACCCAAGAAGTAATCGACGGCAAGGCCGCGTACAACGTGATGGGCGATTGGGCGCAACCGGCATTTGTCGGCCAGAAGAAATCGCTCGGTGTCGACTACACGGCACTTGCGGCTCCGAGTACCGCAGGAGTTTTCGACTTCCTGGCCGACTCGTTCACCCTCCCGGTCGGCGCGCAGCACGCAGCCGCCGCAAAGGCGTGGCTGGCCGCGGTGGCCAGCGCCGATGGCCAGAAGGCGTTCAACCTCGCGAAGGGATCGATCCCGGCGCGCGTCGACGCGAATCCCGCCGACTATCCGCCGTATCAGCGCACCGCGATCGCGTCGTATGCGAACGACAAGATCGTTCCGTCGTTGACACACGGCGCCGCGACCTCGGGTGCGTGGCTGGCCGATATCACGTCTGCCATCAGCAGGTATGGGGTCAACGGTGATCTCGACGCCTTGAAAGCAGACCTTGTCACGGCGGCAGCGAAGAACAAGCGCTAGCGGTATCTACGCCTCTCTTGTGAAAGGGCAAGATTTGGCTAGACCGCCCTAGTTACTCGTCCGTCTGCGACCGCAGGTAGCGCCCGAAGTGCGGCACGGTGAAGCCGATCGAACCTCGTTCGGCTGAATAGATCAGGCCCTTCTTGATCAGTCCGTCACGTGCCGGAGATAGCGACGCCGGCTTTCGGCCCAGTTCGGCTGCGATCTTGGCGGTTGCCACGGGTGCGTCGTCGAACGACATGTCAGCCATCGCCCGCATGTATTCGCGCTCGGCCGGAGTTGCCCGCTCGTACCTGGATCCGAAGAATCCAACCGCAAGCTCTTCCTCGGCTGTCGGCGCTGCAACGCGGACGTCTTCTGCGGTGATCGGGCTGATCGAGGCAAGGTCCCAGGTGGCTTTGCCGTACGCCTGGACGAAGTAGGGGTAGCCGTCGGCGGCGGCGTAGAGGGCGTCGAGCGCCTCGCTGGTGTACTCGACGTCCTCGCGTTCGGCCGGTGCGATCAGCGCAAGGTCGGCCGACGCGCGATCGAGCCGATCGATGCGGTGGTAACTGAACAAGCGCTCCGAGTAGCTCTTCGACGCGGACAGTATGGCGGGCAGATGCGGAAGGCCTGCGCCGACGACGATCAGCGGTGCCGCATCCTGACTGAGTTCATGGCAGGCGCCACATATTGCGGAGATGTCTGCAGGCCCGATGTCCTGCATCTCGTCGATGAAGATCGCCAGACCGACTCCGACATCGCGCGCCAAAGATGCTGCATCGATCAGCAATTCGACGAGGTCGATCTCGATATCGCCCGAGTCCGCACGGCCGGTCATGGTCGGAACATCGATACCCGGCTGCCACCGCTCCCGCATACCTTTGTCGGCGGTCGCCCGTAAGGCGAAGGCCTTGAGAACGCCGAGAAAGTCGTCGACGCGTTCGGGGTCGCGGTGCGACGCTGCGATGGCCCGGATCGCCATATGTAGCGCGGACGACAACGGGCGGCGGAGATCCTGATCCGGACGAGCCTCGATCTTGCCGGTCCCCCACCCGCGCGAAACGGCCGCAGAACGCAGCTGATTCAGCAGCACAGTCTTGCCGACGCCACGAAGGCCGGTCAGAACGACGCTGCGTTCGGGGCGGCCCCGGGCGATGCGCTCAAGCACGACATCGAACGCACCGAGTTGTTTGTCGCGGCCAGCGAGCTCTGGTGGGCGCTGGCCGGCACCAGGAGCGTATGGGTTACGCACGGGGTCCATGGGATTGAAGTTAACTGTTGTGGTAGCGAAATCTGGGGACATCTAGCGCGTGTCCTAGATGTGCCTAGCGATCGTTATCGAGGACAGGCACCGTGAAAGTGTGTGTTCTTACTCGCTGGGCGGGAGGAATCACACTGGATCAGGGACGGCGTCAGTCGTCTAGTTCACTTTCGCCCGCATGAGGTAGACGTTGTAGTCCGACCATGTGCTGATGTTGAAGTAGAGATCCCCACTCTTGGACCACGGATGAATGAATCCACCGTAGAGCTCAGGGTATTTGGTGATGCTGACCAGCGGTGCGCTGTCCGACCATGCGCCTTGTGGAGTATTGGACTCCCGCAACACGATCGCCGTCTTCGCGGTATCGAGGTAGCTCATCTGCCAGACGTTGCGCTCGGCGTCGAAGCGGATCGATAGTTCGCCTGCGGGTCCGTTGACAATCGGTGTGGCAGAGCCGAATCCGCCGACCGGGGTCCAGGACCCATTCTGCCAGTACTGGTATGCGGACGTGTTCAGGAGCTTGTCTCGGGGCACCCTTGCGAGACCGACGTCGCCCAATCTCGTATTGGGTGTGCCGAACATATACACGAAGTCGCCGTGCGGGACCATCGAGGTGACTTGAAAGTTGGACAGACCGAAGATATTGTCCCACTTGGCATACGGATCTTTGGTCCAGGTTTGACCGTGATCGTCGGAATACGCGATCCCACCGTAGTTGGTGAAGAAGGTGCCGGGGACGCTGTTCCAGGTTCGGATCGACATGTAACTCATGTACTGCCGGTCGCCGATTGCGAACCCGGATGTCGGGATCGTGGTGATCTCGACGTTGTCCAACTTGCGGCTGCTCAGCACTTCGGCGGCATGGCAACGACTGTCGGAAACCATGCTGTCGTAACTCATTCCGTCCGACAGGACGCTATCGGTACTGAATGCGAGGACATTGCTTCGCCAGTCTTCACCCATGCCGCCGGGTGGATGGAAGTTTCTACCGACGGTGTCACCGAAGGCGGTGGCGATCTCGCCGGGAGCGCTTTCCCACATGATTCCGAGATCGGTGCCCTGAACCTGCCAGCGTTTGTCGGTGCGGTTGACCGAGTTTGCGCCGGTTTGCTTCGATACCTCGCTCACCTGACCGATTCGCGGGGTCGCGGGTGCCGGCACGCGAGGTGCTGGATCGATCGCGGGTTGCTCCGTCGGCGGTGGTGGCGGCTGCGGACCGCGGTCGGGTCCAGGAACGGGTATGCCGAAATTGAACGGCTTGAAGTTGAGTAAGACCTCTGGAATGTGGAGCAGGCTCAACAAGCTCGGAGCCTTGGGAATCTCGTTGGTGAGATCGGGGCAGGGGTCAGAACACGGGTTCTCTGGCAGCGCAGTCGATGTGCGCGTCGGCGCAGGGGTCGGCTCCGGGTACGGGACCGGCGTCACCCAGGGATAGGGGACGACCATCTCGAGTGTCTTGGGGATCAGACCCTCATGTGTCGCCGGTGCGTCAGTTGCGCACGGTCCGCTTCCGGGAACGCCGGTCGGAGCCGAACTATTGGGCGCCGCTTCGGCATCCGAGTAGTTCGAATACACAACAGCACTGGCGCCGATGACGACGGCGCCAACCGCTGCACAGAGTCGCCTTTGCACTTGCTGCCCCTCCGAATTCGGTCAGGCCGCGGCAATGGAGATCAACGCGGCTGACTCTTGCGACCGTAACCTAAACACTCGCTCCTCTGCTGTCGAGCCTCTGATTTTGCGATAACCACAGTGTTTGATGGAATTGCACAATTAGGTCACGCGCGTGTCGATGGGTCCGACGCGCTGGTGGCGTCTCGTTGGCGCGGAAGGAAAGACCCGAATGGCTCAGAAGGATCGAGCTGAGGCGACCCGCTTGCATCTGCTCACCGCAGCCGCGGAGGTGTTCGGCGAGCGCGGCTACAGCAGCGCAACCTCAACGACATCATGCTGCGAGCCAACATCACAAAAGGCGGGCTCTATTTCCACTTCGACTCGAAAGAGCGACTCGCCCGTGCGCTGATCGACGAGCGACATCGTCGCGGCACCGCTGCCGTACTTGTGATCACGACTGCTCGGATGCCTGCCTTGGAGAAGGCCATCCAAATTACCTTGACGATCATCGAGCTGTATCGATCCGACCAGGTGGTGCGCGCTGGTGATCGGCTGCTGTTGGAGATAGGCGACTACCGTGGCCACGCGAGCGACCCGATGCCCTCCGCGGTCGAGAATCTCGCCGGTCTGTTCGCGCAAGCGATTACAGACGGCGACCTGCGGCCGGAGTTGGATCCGAACGTGGTCGCGCGCATCGTGTGCGCCCAGATGATTGGTGCAAGAGTCGTCGAACGGGTAGTTCTCGGTGGGCCCGACATCGTGACGAGCATTCGCGAAATGTGGCGGCTTGTACTCGCGGCGCTCGTACCCGAATCGAAATTTCCATACTTCAGCGAGTACGTGGCGCGGGCGTGCGGATCGATTCGACTGCCTGCCGAGACCTAGTCCGCGATTTCTGCGCCGATTGAAGCCGAGTCAACCGAGGTGTGGTCTAGCAGACCTAAGTTCCTTGTTGTGATTCCGATTACGATCCGGTGGTCTGTTGTTGACCTCAAGTTGGGCTTGCCGTCTAGTTGCTGAGCGTACCGTTCTGGGGGATAGATCATGGCGAACTCATCGGCGGGTGGACAAACGATGCTGGGGAGCGCGGACCACCTGCAACTCGTCCCGAGGGCGATTGATTCACAGTCTCGTGTCGGCTGTGACGTGGTAGTCGTGTCCGACATCGCTGCTAGTTTCGCGGCGTTCGGCGACAGGTTTCTGACCCGCGTCTTCACGCCGCGAGAACTGGCATCTTGTGGTGGACCACAGCGTGACCAGCAGTTAGCCGCCAGGTTCGCCGGTAAGGAAGCCGTCATCAAGGTGCTGCGGCCGGCCCCTGACGTGCCCCTCCCATTGCGCACCATCGAAATTCTTCGTGCGGAATGGGGTGGGTGCACCGTTGTCCTGTCCGGGGAGGCATCGGCACTCGCAGCCGCGCAGGGCATCGCCGACGTCGAGGTTTCCTTGTCGCACGAATCGGTGGTTGCGATGGCCGTGGCGTTCGCAATTGGTTTGCCGCAGCTAACAGAAAGCGAACACTATGCCTGAACAAGCAATCCGCGATGTCCTCGACGCGCACGCCAAACTTGCCGTGAAAACCGAAACCCTCGACGACACCGCGGATCTCTACGCATATGGACTCACGTCGCACGCGAGCGTCAACGTCATGCTGGCACTCGAGGGAGCATTCGATGTCGAGTTTCCGGACCGCCTGCTGCACAAGAATACGTTTGCGACGGTGGGCTCGATCCGCGCTGCTCTCACGGAGTTGGGTGTCGCATGACTGTGGCGTTGGAACATGCGATCGCGCGGGCGAGTGTTGTCGCCGAAGATACCGTGGCCAAGTACGCGGACGAAGTCGATAAATTGGGCCGCTTCCCGCACGAGGCAGTCGCCGCGCTCAAGGACTCTCGCCTGCTGGGATGCGGTGTCGCGACGGAGTTCGGCGGGGAAGGACTGTCGCTCGTCGAGCTCTGCGAGATCGCCAGAACTCTCGGCAAGCATTGCGCCGCAACGGGAATGATCTTCGCGATGCATCAAACACAAATTCTCTCGCTGTCGCGGCACTGCTCTGGAGGTGGAATCGATACCTTCCTGCGTGCCGCCGTCGCGGAGCAACTTCTCCTCGCCTCGGCAACAACCGAGATGGGGATCGGTGGCGATGTCCGGCGCAGCAGTTGCGCGGTCGAGCGATCGGCGCAGCAGATCACACTCGTCAAACAGGCACCGGTCATCTCCTATGGCGAATATGCGGACGCGATCCTTGTCACCGCGCGTCGGAATCCGGAGAGCGCCGCGAGCGACCAGGTGATGGTGGTGTGTCGACGCGAAGATGTGACGCTACGACAGATCGGTGAGTGGAACACGCTCGGCATGCGGGGCACGTGTAGTCCGGGCTTCATGCTGACCGCCACAACGACCGCCGATATGGTTGTGGCGGACGACTACTCCGAAATATCAGCGCGGACGATGTTGCCGGTATCGCATTCTGTATGGAGTGCTGTGTGGCTCGGTATCGCCGATGCGGCATTGACGAAGGCTCGACGGTATGTGCGCGCGGCCGCTCGCAAGGACCCAGGATCGACCCCCACCGGCGCAATCCGTCTCGCCGAAGCTGCGGCGATTCAACAACAATTCTCGGATCTCGTCGCGGCTTCCGCCGGACGCTTCGACGCTGCAACTAATTCCCCGGTCGGTTCAGCCGAAGCGGATGCTCTGACCAGTGTCGGTGTGTCGCTCGCCATGAACAATCTGAAGGTCAGCGCGTCGGAATTGGTTGTCGACGTTGTCGCGAAAGCGATACTTGTGTGCGGTATTTCGGGATACCGCGAGGACGGCGAGTACTCGTTGGGTCGCAACCTACGCGATGCGTACGGCGCCGCACTGATGGTCAACAACGACCGGATCATGGCCAACTCGGCGCAGATGGCAGTCGTCTACTCGGGAACAGTATGAGCAACGACGATATGAACAGCCTCGATGAAGCGCGACTCGAGTTTCGCGAGGAACTCATCGGCGCCGGCCTGCTGTTATCCAGCACGGTGCCAGGTCTTTACGGGCACGCTGGTGTATTCGAGGACGTCGTCGACGGGATCGACAGGGTTGTCCAGTCTGCGGGTCCTGCGGATGCCAAGCGGTTGAGGTTTCCTCCGGTCTTTCCGCGAGCAAGCTTCGAACGGACGGACTACGTCGCCTCGTTTCCGAACCTGACGGGAACAATCAACTCGTTCTCCGGCTCGGACGCTGACCACGCTGCGCTTCTAACGGCCCGAGAGGCGGGGGCCGAATGGGACGAGTGGCTGACTCCTACCGAAACCATGTTGGTTCCGGCGGCATGCCATCCGGCGTATTCGACCTTGGAACCGACGCTGCCCGACGGTGGCGTCACGTTGGACGTGTACGGATTCTGCTTTCGGCACGAGCCGGCAATCGATCCCGCCCGTATGCAGGCCTTCCGGATGCACGAGTACGTATATGTAGGAGGGGCCACCCAAGCGCAACAGCACCGCAAATATTGGGTGGACCGTGCGATGCGGGTTCTCACCGACGATCTTGGTCTCGAAGCCGCATCCGTGGCAGCGAATGACCCGTTTTTCGGACGGGTTGGTAGGTTTATGGCAATCAATCAGCGCACCGAAAGTCTGAAAACAGAATTGGTGGTTCGCCTGTACGGCGAACTCGATGAGGGCACCGCAGTGGTGTCGTGCAACTACCACCAGGATCATTTTGGCTCAGCCTTCGGCATCCAGACTGCCGATGGTGCGACAGCCCACAGCGCGTGCGTGGGCTTCGGCGTGGAGCGAATTGCGCTGGCAATGTTCCGGAAATACGGCACGGACCTGCTGAATTGGCCTGTAAACGTGCGGAATCGGATGGGGCTGTAAAGGGGCTCGCGCCGCGGCTGCGATAACGCCGAATCGGCAAGTGCACATGGCCGGCGGGGGCAGATCGATCGACTCCAAGCACGTTGGCGATCGTGAAGCGAAAAGCGTCAAGCAACTAAACATGAACATATAGTTAACTAATAGCAACAGACTCAAAGTCCTGTAAGTCTGGTCACAGAAGACTTACGGATTTGCTAAAGCGCGTGCCACGCTTAGGTAGCTGACGGATCGCTGGGAAAGAGTCAAAAATTCAACTACCAGCCCTACGCACACACTGACCGGAAATTTAGGGGATTGCTATGGCGTACATCGTCGGTTCGAAGGCAGATTTCGGGGTGCCCGGCTCAGCGGACTTTCCATCCGTGACGGTCATTATTCCCGCAATGAATGAGGCCAGGAATTTGCCACATGTCGCCAAGCGGATGCCGCATTGGATCGACGAAGTTGTCTTCGTCGACGGGAATTCAGTTGACGACACCGTCGCTGTCGCGCGAGGGCTGTGGCCGAATGCCAAGTTCAGAACACAGACACGACGCGGCAAGGGAAATGCCCTGGCGTGCGGATTCGAAGCGGCGACGTCGGACATCGTGGTAATGCTCGATGCCGATGGGTCTACCGACCCCGCCGAGATACCCCTATTCGTCCAGGCGCTCGCCAATGCGGATTTTGCGAAGGGGAGCCGATTCATCCGCGGTGGCGGAAGCACCGACATCACGCCCAGTCGGAGACTCGGCAACTGGGCACTGAATGCGCTGGTCAACGTGAAGTTCGGCGCGTCGTTCACGGATCTCTGCTACGGCTACAACGCCTTCTGGCGGCGCAGCGTCGACGTGATGAACTTGCCCGCAGTGAACGCAACAGGCGCGCAGTGGGGCGATGGATTCGAGATAGAGACTCTGATCAACGTCCGCGTCGCGAATGCCGGGCTTCGAATTGCCGAGGTGCCGAGCTTCGAACACGACCGGATTCACGGTGAGAGCAACCTGAATGCGGTGCGCGACGGTCTTAGGGTGCTCAAGACGATCCGGCAGGAGCGCGCTCCACGAAGGGCCGCACCGAGTCGCTTCATGGCTGTCGACCTCGAAGAACGAGCTAGCGCATGACCTCGATCTCTGCGCGCTCGAGCCCAGTCTTCGCAGACGCGCAGGGTCTCGATGCGATCGGCAACGCCGACCCTTCCATCTCGGTCGTCATCTGCGCATACACGACCAAACGCTGGGACTCGATCTGCAAAGCCGTCGATTCGGTTCTTGTGCAGTCATATTCGGTGCTCGAAGTGTTGCTCGTCATCGACAGCAACGATGCCTTGTTCCAACTCGCACGCGATCGTTACGATTCGGCGCCGCACGTTCGCGTGCTGGCGAACGTAGAGACGAAAGGCCTGTCGGGAGCACGCAACACCGGTGTGACCGTGGCGAGCGGTGACGTCGTCGCATTCCTCGATGACGACGCGCACGCGGAGATCAGCTGGGCGGCAGCGATGGCCGGGCACTATGTCGACCCGGCTGTCGTCGGTGTCGGCGGTGCCGCCGCGGCCGAGTGGCCCGACGACTCCCGGCCTGCATGGCTGCCGAATGAGTTCGACTGGGTGGTCGGCTGCAGCTACGTCGGACAGCCGACGACGGTCGCGCCGATCCGCAACTTCATGGGCTGCAACATGTCGATTCGTCGCGAGACGTTTGCCCTCGCCGGCGCGTTCAGTTCGTCGATCGGCCGGGTCGGCACCGTTCCACTCGGCTGCGAAGAGACCGAACTCTGCATCCGGATACGGCAAACGGTTCCTGGTGCCGCACTCATCTATGATCCGACAATGGTTGTGCACCACAGTGTTTCGCAAGACCGGACAGAGTTTAGCTACTTCCTCAGGCGCTGCTATAACGAGGGACTCTCCAAAGCGCTTGTGTCTGCTCTCGTGGGTGCCGACGATGCACTGAGTAGCGAACGTGACTACACGTTGAAGGTGCTGCCACGCGCCGTTGTACGCGGATTGTTCAGCGGCAACGTTGCTGGGATCGGCAGAGCTGCCGCAGTCGTGATCGGACTTGCCGTGACAACGGCCGGGTACGTCACCGGCAAAGCGCGCCTGGCCTTCGGGAGAAAGTGATGACCGTGCCGCAGCTAGCAGACGACGTGAGGACGCTGACGCCGGCGTTGTCGAGCCCGCACCGGCCTGAATGGGCCGGTGCGATCTGGGTGGGCCAGGTCGACCTCGACGAGATCTCCGGTGTTTCGGCCTATCGCCTCGAACACGCGGATGGTTATGACCGCGCCCGGCTGCTTGTCAGGCGGAACCGTGCCTTGTTGGGCTTCATCGAGGTCGACATCAATGCAGGTCGGATCGACTGCGCGACAATTCGACACGCGACCGCTGCCTTGCAGTCCGCTCCGGTCCACGCAGTCGAGGATTGTGAAACTGATTGCCCGCCTGTGACTGTCGTTGTATGCACACGTGATCGCGTCGACATGCTTGCCGACGCGCTGACTTCCATTCTGGCTCTGAACTATCCGGCCTTCGAGGTCGTCGTCGTCGACAACGCATCGAACACCGACGCGACGGTCCGGTACGTCGAGACGTTGGCCGATCCGCGGGTCCGCCTCGTCAGCGAAACCTTGCCGGGCCTTTCGCGCGCTCGCAACGCCGGCGTACGTGCCGCCACCACGGAGATCATTGCATTCACCGACGATGACGTCGTTGTCGATCCGGACTGGCTTCGTGGTCTGGCCAACGGATTCGGTCGTGGCGATCGGGTCGCGTGCGTCTGCGGGATCGTGCCGAGCGGCGAGATCCGCACTCCCGCACAGGCATACTTCGATCGGCGGGTCGGTTGGGCAAGCTCGTGCACACAGCGCCTCTTCGATATGGCCGCACCGCCAAAGGATGTCCCGCTGTTCCCATTTCAGGTCGGAATCTACGGGACAGGCGCGAACTTCGCGGTCGCACGTAGTGCGGTGCTCGAACTCGGCGGGTTCGACGAGGCACTCGGCGCGGGCGCGCCGACCAACGGTGGCGAAGACCTGGACATGTTCTTCCGGATGCTCACCGGTCGGCGGCAACTTGCGTATGAGCCCGCCGCCATCGTGTGGCACCGCCACCGCGCAGACAACGAGGCTCTCGCCATTCAAGCGCGAGGGTATGGGCTAGGGCTCGGCGCCTGGATGGCAAAGGTGCTGATCAACCCGAAGACCGCATGGCTTGCGCTGACCGTTGTGCTGCGGAAGGCGCCTGCATTTGTGCGCCTTGCCTATCGGATGTCGAAGGTGGCATCCCCGCCGAAGGATCTGGGTGCAGAGTTGCCGACCGGTATCGGCAGCACCGAACTGTTGTCGATCGCGAAGGGACCCGGCGCATACATCGCGGCACGACGCGAGGGACGCCGCTCGGCACCGTTGAGGGGAGCGCGCTAATGCTCGATCATGGTGGTGGGCAATCGGTTCGCAGGAAGACCTGGTTCGGACCGCCGGATCAACCACTGTTCGGCGTTGTCGATACGCCCGCGAATGGGATGTGCCGCGGAGCTGTGGTGCTGTGCCCGCCGATCGGAAAAGCGCACGTGGACTCGTATCGAGGCATGGTGCTTCTGTCGCAGGAACTGACCGCCCGGGGTCTGATGACGGTCCGATTCGACTACCGAGGTGTCGGTGACTCGACCGGAGCACAAGACGCCCCCGATGCCGTCGAGGGCTGGCTGAAAAGCATCGAATCCGCGGTCGCGTACGCGCGCAGTTGCGGAGCGAAGGAGGTAGCGCTGCTCGGGCTCGGCGTCGGCGGGTTGCTGTCCGCGGCAGCTGTCACGCGATGCGGAGACCTGCGTGCACTCGCCCTGTGGGATCCGGCCGAGAACGGCCGCTTGTACTTGCGAGCACAGCAAGCGTTGTACCGCATCGCGGTTGGATCCGACGACGTCAAGGATCCACGGGTTTCGCTGGTCGGAACTGTGCTTGCACCCCAAGCGCGCAAGGCGCTTTCGGGTCTGGACCTGCACAAGATCGATGCCTGGTCATGGGGCGACATGCCTGTGCTAGTCGCCATGAGACAGCGCGCGACCGACACGATCCGCACGCTCGCGCGAACGTGGAACGCTGATGAGCTCGAACTCCACAACCACGAGTTGTTTCTCGAGCCAGAGGATTTCATTGTCGAGATGCCGTCCGGCAACATCGTCGAGATCGCATACTGGTTGGGCAGCGTATTCCCAGCAGAGCAGTCCGTGCTGCAATGTTCGATTCGTACATCTGCGACGGTAGGCCATGCTGCGGACGGAACTCCGATCGTCGAAACCCTGTCGTCCACGGGCGAGCACGACCTGTTCACTATGACAACGAGTCTCTCCGAGCCCGACGCATCTGCGCCTGCCGTGATTTTCTACGCCACCGCGCGCGAGCATCGCATCGGACCCGCGCGGCTGTGGGTCGAAGCCGCGCGCGAACTCGCAGTCCTTGGCGTCCAATCCGTCCGATTCGACCGGCGTGGGACCGGCGAGACCGGCTGGGTCGCCAGGGATGAATGCACGACGATCTTCACACCGGAGTCGCGGGAAGACGCGGTCGATATTGCACTCTCATGCAACTCGGCGCCGCAGAATATGATGTTCGTCGGGATGTGCTCTGGTGCATGGAATGCCTGTCATGCGGCCATGCACGTACCGGCCCGGGCCGTATCGCTGGTGAACATGACCGACTGGGCAATCAAGCGCAAGCAGTTCGTCAAGCGTTCGACCATGCAGGTAGCCAACGGTTCCCAATCCGAGAAGGCAGCGGATCTGCTGCATCGCAACGTAGATGCTGCTGTCACCTCCGGACAGCGAGTGGTTCTTGGGAAATCAGGGAGCGCGATCGTTGCAACGCCTGCGGCGCGACGGCTGGAAGTACCGATTCATCAACTACCGCACCGGCGACCATTCGCTTTACAGCCGCGACATGCGTGAGAGTGTGCGCGCTGATGTTATTTCCGCCGTGTTGGATCAGTTCGATCTTGCGCCGGACACCCGCCCGTCGGACGAAATGTTGGTGGCGGGTTGACGACTCACACGTTGCCCGCGTCGACGCCAGCGAAGAATCTGCGGGCCAATGGCATTGCGGTGGTCGGAGCAGCTGCGATCACCGGAGTGCTGGGGCTCGCATTCTGGGCCGCGGCAGCGCGACTGTTTTCGGCGCACGAGGTAGGTGTTGCGTCGGCGCTCCTCTCGTCGGCGATCATGCTTGCAACCTTGTCGAACCTGAGCCTCGGTTCGATGTTCGAGCGTTTCATACCGCAATCGGGTACTTGCGCAGCAATATTGCTGATCCGCGGCTATCTCGTCGCGAGTGCCCTCGCGGTTGTCCTGGCTTGCTGTCTCATCTGGCTCGGACCGAGCGAGGTCCTGTTTACGGAAACCTGGGAGGTCGTCGGCTACCCGATCCTTGTGGTCGTGCTCGCCGTGTTCGCCCTGCAAGACAACACAGCGGCGAGCCTCGGCGTTGCCCGGTGGGGCGCTTACAAGAACACGCTGCATGCCATCGTGAAGCTGGTCGTCATAGTCGCGCTCGCGAAGATCGGTTCCGCCTCGACGATCGTCTTCGCCTGGGGATTGACCGCCGCGATCGGGGCTGCCTGGCTGTCGGTGGCAATCCGAAAGCGTGTACAGGCAGATGCGCGGTTCGCATTGGCGCCGAATCTACCTCCGCGACGAGAACTGTGGAGCTACTTCGGTTCGTCCTACGGGATTACCGCACTCGGATCGATTGCGCCGCTAATTGTTCCGCTGGTAGTTGTATCGCGACTCGGTGCCGAGGACAACGCGTACTTCGCTGTGGCCTGGTCGATGGTCAGCGCGGCTGCGATCATGATCGGTCTCCTGGTCGGCCCGTTCGTCGCAGAGTCCGCAGCGCATCCTGACAAGGCACCTGAACTGACTGCCCGATTCATCAAAATGATTGGTGCCGTGGGTATTCTGGGGGGCCTCGGACTGGCGTTCATCGGCCCCGTGATCTTGGGATTCATCGGCGAACAGTACGAGACACATGGGACGCCCTTGCTGCGGATCGCCGGCATCTTCCTGCCGTTATTGGCGGTCTCCGTCGCATATGACGGATTAGCGCGGGTGCATCGCAGGCTTCGTTTGGCATTGGTGATGCAGTGTGTGGCCACCGCCGTCATCGTTGTGGGAACCTTCGCTGCGACCTCGCGGATGGGAGTCGACGGGGTGGGGTACTCATTCCTGCTCGCCCAATTCATCAGTGCGGCAGTTCTTTTGGTGCCATTGCTCAAGTGGCTTCGCGAACTTGGAGTAGGCCGTTGACCGGCTATCGCGTCGGCGCTCTCGACATGATGCGGACCGACGCCCGCATGGTCTCCGTGGTCGGACCGGTACACCTCGGTGCCCCCGGCAAGATTGCCGACACTGTTCGTGCGCTTGTGGCCGCGGGTGGTCCGAGTAACCGGATGGGACTCGTCCCGAGCCGCGAAACCTCGAGGTGGCAGTTCGATCCGGACCAATTCTTCACCGGAGTCACTCGCCTGCCCGACTGCGAATACGGAGATCTCGCAAGCCTGCTGACCGGCTATGCCCGAACTTCGACGAACCCCGACCCGCTCAGTATCGGGTTGGCTGGCGACTTCTTGATTGTGGATCTGTGTCACGGTCTCGGCGACGGCCGGATGATCACCATGCTCAATCAAGCACTGGCAGAGGGTGTCACGCCTGATGCCGTGCCGGCATGGTTCAGTAGCCGCGAGTATGGGCGGCCATTGCCCCGGGCGGCGGCGCGATGGTTCTCGCGCGACCCGAGGCGAAGCGTGCAGTTGGTCCGATCGGTTACCGGGCGCGACGCGACGACCGAGTCGGGGCCCGCGACTGCTCCCGTCGACAGGCCATGGCAGCCGATGCCGACGACCGTCTTTGCACGTGCCGGAACCGCCACGCTCGACCGAATACGTGACTGGCGTAAGGGGAATGCCGCGGACGTTTCGCTGAGCGCATTGCTGTTCGCTGCAGTTTCTTCCGCCATCGGTACGGCTGGCATCGAAGTCGACCCGAAGCTGAATGTCATCTTCGATTGCCGGCGCTACCTTCCGCCGCAGGCTCAGGTCTCCGGGAACTTTGTGACCGGAGTCGATCTCTCGGTGGTCGACCCGACCGACCCCGCTGAAATCAGTGCAGAAGTTGCGAGAGCCGGAGCAACCGGCAGACCGATGGCGGCGATGTCGCTGGCATCTCGCAGCTTTCGTCGTTCGCGGTCTGCCGGCACGGCGTATGACGTTGCCGGCGAGGTCACTACGCGGCCGCGGGCCAAGCTCTGCTTCTCGAATCTCGGTCAGGTGTTCGCGGGCGCCACAATCCCGTGGTCGGCACCGCCGACGCAGTGCATCTACAACACCATCAATACGTCGAAGGATCCGGAATCCATTGTGGTCACTATCTTTCGAATTGGGAACCAGACGGATGTCAGCGCGTCGTTTCATGAAAACGTGTTCGATCGAGCGGCCGTCCGCGCTGCGTTGAAGGACGCAGTCGCCGATCCAGTCGGCGTAATCGGCAAGGGGAGCCAACTGATATGACACTGAAAAGTGCTGTGCGAGAGCGGTTCAACGTAACGAGCCGGTTGCGAACAGACGAGCGGATTCCGTTGTATCTAGCCCTCGCGGCGTTCCAGTTCTTCGTGTGCGAGTTCCTGGTCGCCGGCAGCTGGCGCGGAAGCTACAGCTACTCCACGAATTTCATCAGTGACCTCGGTGTGCCCTACTGCGGCGCTCGAGGATCGATTCCGTGCAGTCAATCTGCCGTGGTCATGAATGCCTCGTTCGTCGTGCTCGGAATTGCGATTGTTGTTGGCGCGGTGTGGGCATACGCAAACGATGTCGGGCCCGTGATCGCGTGGCTCTTCCTGGTCCTGTCCGGATTAGGAATAGTTGTCGCGGGTATCGCGCGCTCGAACACCCTGTGGGAGTTGCATTCCCTTGGTGCAAGTCTGTTCCTGATCTTCGGCGGCGTGTCAGCGATGACGATTGGGATCTCGGTGTGGCCGGCGACAACGTCTCGACTCAAGTACGTCGCCGTTCCGTTGGGTGTCGTCGCACTCGTCGCGTACTTCTGCTACACGTACACCTGGAATCTCGGACTGGGCACCGGCGGGATCGAGCGGGCGAGCGCGTATTCCGCCATCCTCGGGTTCGTTGGCTCCGTGTATCTGTTGAACGAGTTACGGATTCATCCACATACCAGCGGCAGGCACGTCGGTGAATAGGTGGGTGATAGCAGTCACCCTCGCGGCGCTCACATGCGTCACCGGGTGTGAAATCCAGGTGGAGAATGCGTCGTCATCGGACGGTCTGCTGTTTGCCGACAACTTCGACGGCCCCGCGGGGTCGGCACCCGATCCAGCCCACTGGAATTACGACATCGGTGGCGGCGGTTGGGGCAACAACGAGACCCAGACCTATACCGACAGCGTCGACAACGCGCGCGTCGACGGCGATGGCCATCTGGTGATCGAGGCGCGAAATGGCGGTCCGACATACACTTCCGCGCGGTTGACTACCAAGGATCGGTTCGACTTTGTCTACGGACGCGCCGAGGCACGGATCCAGCTGCCACGAGGTGAGGGACTGCATCCCGCGTTCTGGTTACTTGGAAGCGATCTCGATCGGGTCGGTTGGCCGGAGTCCGGTGAGATCGACGTCATCGAAACCGTCAACGCAGCGACGTCCTATCACGGTGGCCTGCACGGCCCGTCCGACGCCGCAGCCGGATGGGCGCAGTACGAAGATCGCGATCAGCCGGGCAGCTTGGCCGACGGCTTCCACACCTACTGGGTGAACCGGACGCCGGGGCGAATCGAGCTCGGGATCGACCAGACGGTCACCCGCGTCTTTCGTGAGTCCGATATGGCTGCGCCGGATCGCTGGGTATTCGAGAAGCCGTTCTTGTTGATTCTCAATATCGCGGTCGGAGGGAACTGGTCGGGTCCGGTCGGTCCACAGTCGGTGTTCCCCGCGCGCATGTTGGTTGACTGGGTGCGGGTGTCTTCGGGTGGATAGCGTCGCCCAGCACGACACCCGCGCGACCCGTCGAATGGATATTGCGCTCGCCAAGGTGGCGAAGACATTCGATTCCCTCGCGCTGATCGCCGCTGTGTGCGGTGTTGCCGCACTGGTGCCTCTACCTGCGGAACTACGCGCGGCTCTCCTGGCCATCTTCGTACTTGTCGGACCTGGTACCGCAGTAGTGACGTGGATGACGATTCCCGTAGCGGCGAAATTCGCGGTGGTGCCGGTTGTCGGTTTGGCGGCGGTGTCGGGTGCAACAGCCATATTGGCGTGGGCACATCGTTGGCCACCAACAGGATTGCTTCTCGTCATGGTCGCCGCGGTGGTGGGTTCGGCGGTTCGCCATCTGCGAGTAGAAGGCGCCGATCCCGCGGCGCGATTCGTTTTCGATGCGCGGTCTTGGTCGATTGGACTGCGAGTCGATGTGCAGGCGTTGGTCCGAAATCGCCCGCTGACGTTGATCGTCGTCGCGCTCCTCGGCTGGCTCGCCGTACTTCCCGGATTGCGGGATGCGCCGTACTCGCAGTTCGGACTGCTGTTTGTCGGCACAGGTCCAGGTCTCGTTGTATGCCTGCTCCTCATCGTTGTCGCGTTCGTCTGGGCGTTGCGCCAATTCCGCATCGGCACTGCGGTGTTCGCCATCCTCGCGGCAATTCTAGTGCAGCGCTTGACGGTCACGCTGATCACCGAGGTTCCCGTGTACGGGTGGACCTACAAGCATCTGGGCGTCGTCAACTACATTGCGCAGTATCACGAGCTGCCGCCGGCGGATGTCGACATCTATGGTGAGTGGCCGAGCTTCTTCACGATGTTCGCGTGGTTTGACAACATCACCTCCGTCGATCCCATGACGATCGCGCACTACTTCGCGCCGATCGTTCACGTGCTGATGGCAATCGTCATTGCGGCGATCGTGCGGCTGCTTGGGATGAATGCGCGCACTGCAGTCGCTGCGGCGATGATCGGTGAGCTCATCAACTGGGTTGGCCAGGACTATTTTTCGCCGCAAGCGGTTGCGCTTGTGCTGGCGATGGGCGTCCTCGCGCTCCTCATTGCTTCTCGTCGGCACCCCTCCGCCGGCTATCTGTCGATTGCCGTATTCGCAACCTTGGTGCCGTTGCACCAGCTGACGCCGTATTGGGTTTTCGGAATCGCGTTGGCGCTGACCGTAACCAAGCGCGTCAGACCGTGGTGGTTGCCTGTGGGCTACCTGGCCGTGCTGGTGGGATACCTGGTGCCTCGTATGGACATCGTCGCTCCGTACGGACTGCTTTCGGGTTTCAATCCAGTCGCGAACGCTGCCAGCAACGTCACACTCGCGGGTACCGCCGGAAAGTTCTTCACGTCTACGGTGTGCCGATCCTTGTCGGCGGGAGTGATCCTGCTCGCGGGGATCTGCGTGCTGCTCTGGCTGTGGCAGCGCAAATCGTTCTGGGTCGCGGCTGTCATGGCGTTCAGTTCCATCGGGTTGTTGGCCGGCCAGAGTTACGGTGGCGAAGCGATCTTCCGGGTCTATCTGTATGCGGTCCCCGGCTGCGCAATCCTGATTGCGCCCCTTGTGGTTAAGGCCATGTCTATTTCGCGGCAAAGGCGGGTGTTGAGCAGACTTTCGCTTGCGGGTCTGGTCGGATCCTTTGCCTTTGCGACTTTCGGCGGTCTCCAAGGCTATTTCGGCCTGTGGTCGATGGTCGTCGGATACGAGTCTCAGGTCGCCCTCGGCAATTCCCTGATGGCACACGAGAATTCTCCTGCGACGATCATCACACTCTATTCGGCAGGTATGCCAACGCGCGCAACCCCTGACTATGTCAGGTTCGCGAAGGCTGACAAGAATTTTGATCAACCTGTTATCGCGTACTCGTCAGAATTTCTGTTCAATTTTCCTGACAACGGCCAGCTTTCGCAGTTGAGCAAGGACGCGGCCGCGTCCGAGGGGGGCACTTTCATCGTGCTGACGCGGCAAGGCGATATAGCCCTTGACTACTACGGATACTTCCCAGAGCACGCTGTGCCGACGTTCTCCGAACAGGTGCGAGGCAGCGCAATGTGGAAGCTGTACGCGCAGGACGAGTACACGCAGATTTTCGAATTCACCAGTCCTGCCAGGTAACTCCCAGCCGATTCTGCACGCGTCGAATCGTTATGTTGTTGCCGCCGAATAGAACTAGGACGACACCCAAGGTCGCTAACATCTGGGCATGCATCAGGAACGAGCAGTGTCACGCGTGCTGTTTCTACTCGTAGTCACGCTGTGCGTTCTGTTTCTGATGCCCGCGCAAACGATGGCAGCAACCGCGAGCGACGAATTCAGCGGCGCGGCAGGTTCGCCGCCCAACCCTGCTATTTGGGGATACGACCTTGGCGGTGGCGGTTGGGGCAACAACGAGCAACAGGTGTATACGAATTCGACTGCGAACGCTCGTTTGGACGGCCAGGGACGCCTGGTGATCCAGGCGATCAAGTCGGGCACCGGGTATACGTCCGCACGCCTCGTGACACGAGGAAAGTTCACGTTCACGTACGGGACCGTGGAGGCGCGCATTCAGTTTCCTGCCGGAGCGGGGCTCAATTCCGCGTTCTGGACACTCGGTGCCAACATCGGGACGGTGGGCTGGCCGAACTGCGGCGAGATCGACGTGAACGAGTTGGTCGGAGACGGAGCTAACTATCACTCGGCGGTACACGGCCCGGGGATGTTCAGCCCATGGACGCGATCGGTGCTGGGCTCGGTCGGTACCAACTTGAGTACGGGCTTCCACACCTACTCACTGCAGAAATCTGCGGGCTACATCGCGATCAGAGTCGACGGCCAAACTGTCGGCACGCTACGCAAGTCGGACATGGCTTTCGGCGAACAGTGGGTTTTCGACGCACCGGCCTACCTGCTGCTGAATATCGCGGTCGGGGGAAACTGGACCGGTCCGCCCAACGCCACTACGCCGAATCCCGCAACAATGCTCGTCGACTGGGTTCGGTACACCCAGGGATGACAGGCGCTCGAGTTGCCGACAGTTGCGCCGAGCCGAACTAGGCTTCATCTCATGCGGGCAGAACAAGAGTGTCGGTGCGGACACGAAGCGGCGGCTCACGAGCACTATCGGCGCGGGTCGAACTGCGCTTTGTGTGAGTGTACGAAGTTCGCTGCGAAGAGGAGTGCCTGGTTAGGCCGACTCACCAGTGCAGCTCGAGTGGACAAGCGAGACCGCGAGGGCCAGTGAGCGATCTGCGTCGGGTATTCGTCGACAAGCAGAGCCCCGCTGCTTACAAGGCGCTGAA
The DNA here is from genome assembly GCA_038256175.1 of Mycobacteriales bacterium. GTDB lineage: Bacteria > Actinomycetota > Actinomycetes > Mycobacteriales > Mycobacteriaceae > Antrihabitans. Next base: position 6,737 of record JBBSKP010000004.1, on the reverse strand, counting down.
TGCCGTTGCGGTCGAAGTTCGTTCAGCGGCCGAGACAGCGGGTCTGAACCGGATGTTGATGGAGTTGATCAACGTCCGGGTGTCCCTCCCAGATCAATCACTGTGTTTTCTGCCTGAATTTGCACACCCGACTTGCGCTCGAGGCCGGCGATTCCGTGCAACGGCTCGCCTTGCTTCCGGCGTGGAGCGAGAGCGGCTTGTTCAACGACAAGGAGCGCACTGCACTTGCGGTTGCCGAGGCCGTGACTCTGGTTTCAGGGCAGCACATCGGCGACGTGGAATATGCCGAGGCCGCCGAACATCTCACACACGACGAAATTTCCGTGGTGATCTGGGCGGCTATCACGATCAACGCCTTCAACCGGGTGTCGATCCTCAGCGGACATCCGATCAAGGCTGAGCCGCGTCGGTGAGTGGACGGTTCAGTCGCTGAAGTCGACCCTGACCGACACCGGTTTCGTTTGAAGCGCACGGAACGTCGATGCCACGAGTGCCTGCTGCACTCGGCCCTTGGCGAATGATTTCGTCCGCTCGATGACGTCGTCGTCGGGGCGAACCGTGGCAATGCCGTTCCGCCATCTGTTGCCGACCTTCACACGTACGTTGGGATCGGCCTCGAGGTTCCAGATCCAGCCTGAGCCGCGTCCGTGCTGCGAAATGATCCACACACCGGTCGCATCGACCGCCATCCCCACGGGGATTGTGCGTTTGACGCCGGACTTGCGACCCGTCGTTTCGATCTCGGCCATCAATGTGGACTGGATACCAGCGCGGTCCATCAATTTGACCAGTGGGTTCGCTACGTGCCGGCCCATGAATATCTCGGCGCGCAGCTTCCGGGACTTCGTCGCCTGCGCGGTCATGCTGACGGTCCTTCGCGCTCTGCGCTCGCGGCCGCCTTCAGGTTTTCGAACTGGACGGCTTGGCCCGCGGCACCCCAACTTCCTTCCGGGACCTCTCGAATCAAAGTAAAGACGTGCAGAGCCTCCGCGCTGTTCGCGTCCAAGCCGGCGGCGGCGACGACTGCGCTGTGGACACCCGCAATCAGGCCGTCTTTGCGTCGTTGTGAGAGGGCGCCTTCGGGAACGGTGATGTCGACCCGGAACCTCGGGGTCCCTCCCGGGCGACCTCCGACTGCGACACGGTTCGCGGGGATCTCGTGGAGGTATGCCCAGGTGATGCTGCGGAAGAACTCGGTATCCGGCGCTCCCTCCCAGTGCAGCAGGGTGGTCGCCAGTTCGTCCAGCAGGGCCGCGGAGCGTTCTGTCGAGATACTGCCTTCTGGAATAGTCAAGTCGATCAATGGCATTGGTTCCATCGTCCCTTCGGGGTGTGAGAGTCGCAATTCAATATGTATTATGCCATAATGGTGGTGCGGCGCAAGGTCTGTTCGAAGGCGGGTCGAACGTGAGGGCACGCGCATTGGCTAGGATCCGTGCCAGGAGGTACACGTGAAGGGCCAGGTAGGAACACGAGATCGGATGCTTCTCAGCGCGGTCGAGTTGATTCGCGAACGAGGCGTTGCAGGTGCGACGATCGACGCAATCCTCGCGCGCAGCGATGCGCCTCGAGGCTCGGTGTATTACCACTTTCCAGGTGGTCGCAGCCAGATCATCAGCGAATCGATCGGCTTCGCAGGAGCCTGGATAACGAACATGATTGCCGGCGCTGCGGCCGCAAAAGACTCACATCAGATGCTGCACGGAGTCGTCGAGGCCTGGAAGAAGACCCTGAAGTACAGTAATTTCGAGGCGGGCTGCCCGATGATGGCCGTCGCAGTCGACGGAATCGCCGAAGATCCCGCGTTGCGTGCTCCAACGGCGGACGTTTTCACGCAGTGGCGTGTGGCCCTGACCACGCAGCTGATCGCCGACGGAGTCGATGCCGAACGTTCGCGTCGATTCGCAAACATGGCCATCGCCTCGATCGAAGGCGCGGTGCTGCTGTGTCGGGTCGATCAAAGTACCGGACCGCTCGACGACATCGAGCAGGAGCTCGACGTCCTACTGTCGACGGTCGTATAGCTACCGCGGCACCTGCGCGCCCATTCTCGTTCCCCCGCAACCGGATTCGGGCGGGCGAAGCAACGAATGGGCGCGCAGGTGCCCGTGTGCCATTTGACCTCAGTGGTAACGATACGAACGAGTCTCAGGATCCCAAACGGGTGCATTGAGCGTTGTCAAGGTGAACTGGTCGACCGCGCGAACGACGCGGCGAATGTAAGTGATCATGAGGTGAGCCCCTTGGGTTCGATCTGTGGGCGTGCCCCATTGCACTGCTTAACGCCCTCCACAATAGTGCAGAATTCATCCCATGAGTCAGGTTGACGACGTGAACATCGACTCATATCGCCCGAATTGGTGAGCGCAGGCACACTTCGCTAGACCGTCAGCACGATCTTTCCGCGGCCGTGACCCGTCTCGCTTTCTTGTTGGGCGGCCGCTGCATCGGCGAGCGAGAACGTGCGTGGCGGCGGCAGCGTGACGTCGCCGGCCGCGACGAGGCCGCCCACGGTGTTCAGGATGGCGGTGTTGCGTTCTCCGGCGGAGGAGAACGTGATGCCCATCTCGAACGCTGCGCCGTCGGCAAGCGTCACGATCCGGTCGGTTGTGGCGCCGCGTAGCTCGACCGATGCAGGCAGTGCGCCATGCCCGGCAGCGTCGAGAACGGTGTCGATACCCTGCGGCGCAAGAGCGCGCACCCGCTCGACGAGGCCGTCGCCGTAGGTGGTCGGTATCGCTCCGAGTGCGCGCAGCCCATCCTGATTGCCGGGCCCTGCAGTTCCGATCACGGTGACACCCGCCTGCCTCGCCAATTGCACCGCGACTGTGCCAACCGCGCCAGCTGCGCCGTGAATCAGCAGTGTCTCAACGGATTTCAGGTCCAGCAGGTTGAGACCACGCGACGCCGTTTCAGCGGACACCGGGATGCTCACTGCTTGCGACCAATCCAGCGCCGCCGGCTTCGCGGCGACCGTCGTCGCCAATGCGTACTCAGCGTAGCCACCGGAATCGGACCAGCCGAAGACCTCGTCGCCGACTGCGAAGCCGGCGGCGTCCGGGCCGACCGCGTCGACGACGCCCGCGATTTCGAGACCGGGAATCGTGGGGAACGTCGCCGTTCGCGACATCGTCCCCGATCGGATCTTCCAGTCGATCGGATTGACTCCTGCCGCGCGAACGGCAACGCGCACTTGGGCGCCGGTGGGCTCGGGCACAGGGACATCGACGAGCGTGAGCACGTCAGGACCGCCGAACTCGGAGTAAGAAATTGCTCGCATGCCGTCCGTCTTACCACCGCCGGGCGAACGGCTGTTAGCTCTGGGGGGCGATGCGCTCGAACAATAGGACGAGGTGATCGACGACCTTCTCCGGTATGAGGTCGAGATATCCACTGAGCCAGGCGATTACGACTTCCCCTGCAGCCCCCACGAAGGCATACGCGAGCAGCCGCCGCGCCGCGAGTTCCTCGGGATTGTCGGTGTGGTCCGCATCGGCGGTAAGCCACGTCTCCACCGCCAGTGTGACGAACTGCTGTCGGTGGTGGGTCAAGGCACCGGAATGGGTTTCGATGACAAGAAGCCGGGTCAACCGCGGGTCCTGCGTCAAGGCGTTGACCATGTAGCTGATAGCCGGTCGCGGATTGCGCCAGCCGTCGTGCGAGATTACTGGAACAATGCCGACAGTGAGGTCCGAGATAACTTGTTCGACAACGGCATTCACCAACGTGCCGATCGAGTCGAAGCTCTCGTAGAAGTAGCGTTTGTTGAGTCGGGCTTCGTCGCACACCTCGCCGATCGTGACTCCCGCGATGCCGCGTGTGCCGAACAGTTCGAGGCCGGCGCCGAGCAGGGCTGTTCGCCTGATTCGTTGGCGCTCGGCAGCGCTCACCCCCGGAATGGGCGAACCAGCGAGGATCCCCTCGCCGCCGAAGCCGATGTCGTCACAGGTTCATCTTTCCACTGTCCGAGTCTTGGCACTAGCTCGTACCAACTCTAACGTCGAGATAGTTGGTACGAAGAAGTGCCATCTTTGCCTTGGAGGATGCTATGGAATTAGTTAATCCGGCTGGCTTCGCGGTTGACCAGGTCTTCGACCGGCTGATTCGGCGCAGATTCTTCAAAGGCGTGCGCTTCGACGAACCTGCGGGCGACCCGGGATGGTTCGGCCCGCACAGCCCCGTCTGGTACGTGCACGAACACACTCCCGCCCTGGTCCTCGGCCTCGGGGCGGCCGCAGTCATCGAAACTCTGCATCCCGACTTCGCCTGGATGGGATACGACCACACGCGCGGAATCGAGCGGATCGACGGCGTGCCGACTGGACGCCTGGACGCCTGGACCCGGAGGGATTGCTCGTTCGGGGAGGACATTCGTTCTCGTTCTTCATGGCGGTCGCGTACGGATCGACGGCCGCCGCGGAACGGGTCACTCGAACTGTGCGCGGGATGCATTCGAATGTTCGCGGGGTGCGGCCCGACGGCCGCCCGTACGACGCGGATGATCCAGAGACATTGCGGTGGGCGTACGCAACGGTGGTGTGGGGTATCGCGACCGCACACGAGCGTTACCACCCGCGCCCGCTGCATGGTGCGGACCTCGACCAGTACTACCGGCAGTTCACGGCCGTCGGTCAGGCCCTCGGCGGCACCGATCTTTCTGCGACGAAAGCGGATGTGGACGCGTACCTGCGGGATGCGGTCCCGTTGATGGGCGTCACCATGCCGACCGTCGACCTGCTCGCCGCGATCAGTCCGGATCAGAATCCGTATGTTGTGAGACCTGTTGTAGGACTGGCACAGTGGGCGGTACTCGACCTACAGCCAGATTGGGCGAAGCGGCTACTCCGCGTTCCGCGATATGGCATGGCCACCACGACCCTGCGGCACGCGGCGGTCTGGGCAGGACTCAACGGAGTGCAGTACGGGCCAGGACCGTTGCAAGAGAATCGCCAGGCCCGTGTCAGGATCGGCGCCCGGGCGCCGCATCCGATTCGCGAGTTCTTTGCGCCACGTAAACCGAGCGGAGCAGGAGCGATTCGCCTCGCATCGTGAGTAAGGTTGCTCTCTGTGCAACTCACTGACGGCGCAGAGGTCGGTCATCGAATGAGCGCGGCCGAACAACGCTGGTTACGTGCCGCACTTGCTCCGTGGCGAGCGTTGACCTCGCCGCGGTTCTATGGTCTCGAACACATTCCCGTCGACGGTCCCGTATTGCTCGTGGGCAACCACACCATCTTCGGTCTGCTCGATTTGCCTCTGATGGTCGAGGAAATCAATAGGAAACGCGGCCGCTTCGTTCGGGGACTCGCCGAGCACGCGCACTACGCGGTCCCGGGTTGGCGTGACCTACTCACGCACGCGGGAGCGGTGCGCGGCACTCGCGACAACACCCGGGCGCGGTCGCGAGGTTGCGAAGCGCAAGAACGAAAAGTATCAGCTGATCTGGAAGCAGCGCACAGGATTTGCGCGGCTCGCGATCGAAGCAGGTTGTCCGATCGTGCCTTTCGGCGCGATCGGTGCCGAGGACAGCTACGACATTCTCGTCGACGCCGACAGTCCGACACTTACGCCGGTGCGCGGAATTGTCGAGCGGCTGGGCGGGCGATGGGAAATCGTTCCACCCTTCGCACGTGGAAACGGGCCGACGCCACTGCCCAGACCGGAACGTTTCTACTTCGCATTCGGTGAACCTATCGACACGAGTCGGTGGCGCGGCGACCACGACGACGAGCACGCGCGCCGCACAGTCCGCGACCAGGCGCGCACTGCAGTCGAAGACAGAATCGAATTCCTGCTGGCAGAGCAAGCATCGGATCCCGGACGCGACTTGCTGGGGCGGCTACGCCGCTCGTGAGCCTTTTAGGAGGTCAGGCCCTCCGAAAGGACGCACGGGCGGCGTAGCCGCCCTTGTCGGGTAAAATTGGCAATTTGCTCGCGACCGCACTCCCGTCCTCTGTACGGGATGTCGGGATCACAGATCACATGAAGGTGTTATGAGTAGCGTCGCCCCCAAGGTAACCGTCGTTGTACCGACCTACAACGAGCGCGACAACCTGCCCAAGCTCGTCGATCTGCTCGCGGCGCTGGAGATCCCGAACATGCACGTCCTTGTCGTCGACGACAACTCACCCGATGGCACGGGCGAGGTCGCGGACAAGTTGGGTATCGACGGACCGCTCCCGGTCGGAGTGCTTCATCGCACTGTCAAAGACGGGCTGGGCCGCGCCTATGTCGCAGGCATGACCCGCGCCCTCGCAGAAGGTGCAGACATCGTGATCCAGATGGATGCCGACCTCTCGCACCCGACAACGGCGATCCCCGGCATGCTCGAGGAGTTGTCGACGACAGATGCAGCGGTAGTGCTCGGTTCGCGTTACGTGGCAGGCGGTGCGGTCGCAAGTGACTGGCCGTGGCACCGCAAGGCACTGTCGGCGTGGGCGAACTTCTACGTCAATGTGATCCTGCGGCTGCGTGTCAAGGATGCGACAGCGGGTTTCAAGGCATGGCATTCCGCAACCCTCCGCGCGATCGATGTCGAATCGGTGCAGAGCAACGGCTACGCCTTCCAGGTCGAGATGAACTACCGGGTTGTCCGCCGCGGCCTGCGTATCGCTGAGGTTCCGATCCGCTTCCAGGAGCGCAGCGACGGCGTGTCCAAGATGAGCCTCGCGGTGCAGCTCGAGTCGGCCCTCGTGCCGTGGAAACTGCGGTTCGCGCGAAACCCGAAGTGAGCTGAC